>USCX01000202.1 GCA_900553285.1 uncultured Prevotella sp. | reverse complement strand
ACGGCCGGCGGCTTTGGCGGGTCAAATATAACGATTTCGGTTTAGTCCCGCAACGGGAGAAAAACATTTTTGCGGGAGCGCGCTCCCCATGAGGCCGCCGGGGCTGCCTTCCGCCGTACATAAAAAAGCTGCCACCGGGCCGGTCTGGCACTGTGGCAGCTATGGACATCTATATGGTGACGTCAGTCTTCGACGGGCGAGAAGTCGTCCTTTCCGACGCCGCAAACAGGACATACCCAATCCTCCGGAATGTCTTCGAAAGCCGTTCCGGGTTCGATTCCACTCTCAGGATCTCCCACAGCGGGGTCATAAATCCAATCGCATACGTTGCAGATGTACTTTTTCATAACGTTTGAAATGTTGAAGTAAGTAAAAAGGTTTATTGAGGCAGCCGTGCGTCCACCTTCTGCCAGTCGATAAGTTTCCAGACGGCTTTCAAATAGTCAGCACGACGGTTCCGGTAGTCGATATAGTACGCGTGTTCCCAGACATCGACCGTCAGGAGGGGCACGCAGCCATCGCGCAAGGGATTGCCGGCGTTGGCGGTCGTTTGGATGGTGAGCTGGCCGTCAAGGCCGACCACGAGCCAGGCCCATCCCGAGCCGAACACCCCGGCGGCCTCGGTGAGGAAGCGGTCGGCCATCGTCTCGAACGAACCGAAAGCAACGGCAATGCGCTGCATCAGCCGGTCGGGCACAGCGGTTGGCGACGGACTGAGACTCTCAAAGAAGAACCGGTGGTTCCAGGCCTGCGCGGCGTTGTTGTATATGGCGCCTATGCTTTGCATCACCAACTCGTCGAGCGAAAGTTCAGCCTCCACGCGCCCCGCGACGAGGCGGTTGAGGTTGTCGACGTAGGTGGCGTAATGCTTACCATAGTGATATTCAAGAGTCTCGCGGCTCATCAAAGGTTCGAGAGCAGCCTCATCATAGGGCAACGGTGCTATTGGAAAACTCATAACTGCCATTATTTTGAAGTGAAACGTCCGGGGCGTTCCGGTCAGGGCGACAGGAAAAACGGCCACGGCGCTTGTTTTTCCTGTCGCAGCGACGGTTTTTGCCCACGCTGCCACAAAGATAATCAACGGCGGCAAAAAGAAAAAGGCAAAGACGTGAAATCTGTCTCTGCCTATATAAAAATAACATTCTGTCGGCGAAAGGTTAAATAGCCATAAGGCCCGTCGCCACCGCCGCGGCTCAGAAGTAATAGCTCAGGCCGAGGCTCAGCCCCACCGTGCTGTTGTCGCTGAAATCGTGGAGGCTCATTTTGTAATAGACCGACGGTTCGATGGCCAGATAGTGGTTCAGGTAGAAGGCATAGCCCACCTCGACGGGAATCATGACGTCGTTGTTGCTCTTGGTGAAGTGATTGTATTCCGCACCGGCGCCCATGAAGATACCGTTTTGGCTGATGTAATAGCGGGCCATGGCGCCGACACGCACGTCGTCCGTGAAGCGCGTGTGCTCATATCCGATGTTCCCTTTGAGCAGGAGGCAGTCGGCCACGAAGTAACCGGCTTCAAGGTCGAGGCCCATGCGGAAACGCTCGCTCGAACTGTAAGAAAGCCCCAGCCCCGAGAGCGAAGCCCCGATATATTTGGTACGCTTTTCAAACTGTGCGTTTGCACTCAGTGCCGTCACGAAGAGCAGCATCAGGATTGTCCACTTTTTCATCGTCGTCATGTTTTTATGGTTTGTCGTCGCCTTTGGCCCGTTCCCTGCGCCGGTTCACCCACCAGAGGCCCAGCACCAGCACATAGCTCAGCCCTATGAACACCACGGACCGCGTGGTCGGAGGGATAAAGCCGTTGAAATAAAGCCATACGTAACTGACCGTCAGATAGAGAGCCAAGGCGGCCGGTAGCCAGGTGCTCCGCCGGGAACGTTTCATACCGATGATATTTGCGGGCAAATATACGAAAAGAAACGGGAACTGCGGGTAAAGTTTCCCGCTTTCTTCCGAAAAAAGCGGGCGCTGCAGGCAATGGGCGGCACACTCCGATGAAAATAGCTACATTTGCGGCCATAAACGGAATCTCGCCCATGAAACGCCTTTTGTCTTTCTTCTTAT
>USCX01000201.1 GCA_900553285.1 uncultured Prevotella sp. | reverse complement strand
ACCTGACGACGGTGCTCTACGTCAGGCGCCATCCCGGTTTCAACCCGATGGAACAACTCGACACCTACTTCCAGACCGAGGCGCGGAAGGCCGGAAAGAAGGTGTGCGGCCTCGAAACCGCCGACTTCCAAATCAGCGTGCTCCTGGGCGGCAAGACGCTCGAACGGCAGGTTGAGGAGCTGATGTGCCTTGTCGACAACGTGGAGTGGCACGCCGCGCAGGCCGACAGCCTCTCCGCCCTCTACGAGCGGCAGGACGTCGAAGGAATGGTGCGGCTGACCGAGATGAAGCTGAACACGGCGTGCGACCCGCGCCCCGAAGAGCTCGACCAGTTCATCTACGACCGCAATGCCGACTGGCTCACCAAGATGCCCGCCATCATGGCCGGTGGCAGCACGCTCTTCGTCGTCGGGGCCGGCCATCTGGGCAGTGGGCGCGGCGTGGTGGCGCTGCTGCGCAAGGCGGGCTACGACGTGGTGCCCGTCAGCTATCCCTGACTCCTCTTTGAGTGATACCTGTATAAATAATGTGTATGGACAATGTATTTCTGGAAGCGCGCGATGTGGTGAAGCGCTATGCCCATCACCTCGCCCTCGACGGGGTGAGCATCCAGGTGCCGCGCGGCAAGGTCTTCGGCCTGCTCGGGCCCAACGGCGCCGGCAAGACGACGCTCATCCGCATCATCAACCGCATCACGGCGCCCGATTCCGGCGAGGTGTTCTTCGACGGCCACCCTTCCCGGCCGGACGACGTTTACCACATCGGCTACCTGCCCGAGGAGCGCGGTCTCTATAAGAAAATGAAGGTCGGCGAACAGGCCATCTACCTGGCCCAACTCAAAGGGCTGAGCTACCGGGAAGCCCGGCGCAGGCTGAAATTATGGTTCGAGAAGTTCGGCATCATGCCTTGGTGGAACAAGAAGCTCGAAGAACTCTCGAAGGGCATGCAGCAGAAGGTGCAGTTCGTCATAACGGTCGTCCACGAGCCCGAGCTGTTCATCTTCGACGAGCCGTTCAGCGGTTTCGACCCCGTCAACGCCGAACTGCTCAAACGCGAGATACTCGAACTGCGAGACAAGGGGCACACCGTCGTCTTCTCGACGCACAACATGGCCTCGGTCGAGGAAATCTGCGACCGCATCGCCCTCATCAATCACTCGAAGGTCGTGCTGCAAGGCGAGGTCGACGAGGTGCGTGCACGTTTCCGCGACGGCACGTTCGAGCTCCTCGCCGAGTCGGGAAGCCGGCTTTCCGACACCGGCGACTACCGCGTGCTCGAAACCGAGGAAACGCCCGCCGGCACCCGCTTCACCGTGCGCAAGCGCGAGGGACTGTCCAACTCCGGCCTCCTCACCGCGCTGGCCGGGAAAATCGAGATACTGAACTTTGCCGAGCGCCTGCCGTCGATGAACGACATCTTCATCCGCACGGTCGGCCGCGACGCCACCGCTAAAACCGACAGCCATGAATAAGACGTGGATCATCATCAAGCGCGAGTTCATGAACCGCGTCAGCAAAAAGTCGTTCCTCATCCTGACCATCCTGATGCCCTTCCTGATGGCGGCGCTCGTCTTCGTGCCCCTGTGGATGGCCTCCATCAAGGACTCGACGCAGAAGAACGTGGCCATCCTCGACCGGACAAACCGTTACGTCGGCCTCTTCCGCGACGACCAGTCGTACCACTTTGTGCCCGTCGACGCCGTCACGCCCGAGATGCGCAGTGAGGACACCGACTTCGAGGCCGTCGTCGAAATCACGGCCGACCTCACGGCCCATCCCCAGGCCGCCACGGTCTACTCCCGCAAGGAAATATCGCCCGACCTCACCCGGCTGGTCAACTCGGTGCTGGGCGAGCAGGTCCGGAGGGACAAGCTGAGCCGTTACCACATTCCCGAGCTCGACCGCATCATTGAGGACGTCGGCACGGACTTCAAGGTCCGCACGATGAAGTGGGACGCCGAAGGCAACGAGAGACTCTCGAACAACGCCATCGCCATGATAGCCGGCATGGTCTTCATGTTCCTTATCTATATGTTCGTGATGAGCTACGGCGGCATGGTGATGAGCAGCGTGGTCGAGGAGAAGACCAACCGCATCGTCGAGCTGAT
>USCX01000200.1 GCA_900553285.1 uncultured Prevotella sp. | reverse complement strand
GAGCGGCCGGTTCATGGCTGGCGTGAAACAAGTGTCCGCATAAGGCACAGACGTCGGCTCACCGACCTGCCGCCGGCACCCAAAAGGAACCACGACGGGGGCAGATAAGCCATGACGCTTATCTGCCCCCGTCTTACATCAGGCGTCCGGACTAATCCAGACTTTCAAGAATACGCTTCAACACTACCGTGGCCGAAATTTCGCGGTTCGCCGCCTCAGGAATGACAAGCGACCGCGGCGACTCAATCACATCGTCGGTCACAATCATGCCCCGGCGCACGGGAAGACAGTGCATGAAATAGGCATTGTCCGTCACGGCCATGTGAGCCGCATCGACAGTCCAGCCCATGTCTTTCGAAAGGACCTCGCCATAAGCCTCAGGACGCGTCACGCCAGGACAACTCCAGTTCTTGGCATACACGAAGTCGGCTCCCTCGAGCGCCTTCCACTGGTCATACTCCACACGGGCGTTCCCCACAAAGCGGGGGTCGAGCTCGTATCCCTCAGGATGCGTAACCACAAAGTCCACGTCGGCGGCATTCATCCACTCCGCAAAACTGTTCGGCACGGCCTGCGGCAACGCCCGCGGATGGGGCGCCCACGTCAATACCACCTTCGGGCGCGCCTTTTCCTTATACTCGTCAATCGTTATCAAATCGGCGAAAGCCTGCAACGGATGCACCGTGGCACTCTCCATCGAAAAGACAGGACGCCCGCTATACTGGATAAACTGGTTCAGGATTTTCTCTTCATAATCGTCCGCCCTGTTTTCAAAACGCGCAAACGTGCGCACCCCGATAATGTCGCAATACTGTGCCATGACCGGCACGGCTTCAAGCAGATGCTCGCTCTTGTCGCCGTCCATGATTACGCCACGCTCCGTTTCAAGTTTCCACGCCCCCTGGTTCACATCGAGAACGATGACATCCATGCCCAGATTACGCGCCGCTTTCTGCGTGCTGAGCCTCGTGCGCAGACTGTTATTAAAGAAAATGAGCAAGGCGGTGCGATGATGCCCCAGCCGCTCATAACGATAGCGGTCGGCCTTCACTGCCCGGGCCTCATCCAACGCAGTGCGCAGGTCGCCCAAATCGCTGACGTACTGAAAATTTCTCATAGGTCCTATGCTTTACGTTTTTCCTTCGGCCGGCGTTTTTACCAAACAGCCCGACGCCGACCGAACAAAAGTACCTAAAAAATGCGACGTACGCGACCGCAACGAACAGAAAACCGCCATTTGCCATTCACACGGCCATCCGTCACCCGGCTGCACCGCCCGCACCGGACAGTCACTGCGACGGTCGTCAGCCCCGCTGCGCCGCTTCAAACGGCCACTGCGTATGCCCATCCTGAAAATAGCGCCGGCCTTTTCATCCGTATTTTACCATAAATCCCTATCTTTGCCCGGAAAGTGGCCCAGACCACGACAGGCCGCAAATTGTATCACCCAATCAACATTCAACGAAAATGAAAAAAGTCGTACTCCTGTTTTTAGCCGCCGCGCTCTTCGCCGGCACAGGTTGTGGACAGAAGAAAAGCACTCCCAAAGAGCCCGCCGCCACAACCCAGCAAACCGCCTCCAACTACAACGTGAAAACCATTGCCCCCACCGTGACGGGCGACGCTATCCTGAACACCATTACGCAGGACTACAAAGGCAAGGTGACCCTCATCGACTTCTGGGCTACGTGGTGCGGCCCCTGCCGCATGGCCATGAAAGAGATTGACGCCATCAAGCCCGAGCTGATGAAGCGTGGCGTACAATTTGTCTATGTTACCGGCGAGACCTCGCCCGAAGCCACATGGAAAGAAATGATCAAAGGCATCGACGGCGACCACTACCGCCTGACCAAAGCGCAGTGGGACGACCTCTGCACACGCTTGCAGATACCAGGCATCCCCAGCTACATGCTGCTGGGCAAAGACGGCAGCGTGGCTTACAGCAACCTGACCGAAGGAGGTTATCCCGGCAACGACATCATTAAAGCCGAAATAGAGAAAGCTCTGCAATAAGCCCCCGGCAAACCTCCCCTCACCCATAAGAAAGACACCCGCACGGCGCTCACGAAGCCCGGCGGGTGTCTTTCATTGGTGCAATAAAGCGAAAATACATTTCCTCACTATCCATGTGAAA
>USCX01000199.1 GCA_900553285.1 uncultured Prevotella sp. | reverse complement strand
TTACAACTACCTGCAACGCAGCGATTCGTTCATGGGCAATTACAAGCCGCAAAGTCGCTTAGACCTCGTACGCGCCATGAAAAGCCTGACCTGTTTCGCCTCCCGCATCGGGGCGGAAGACCCCTCAGGCGCCCGCCTGATGCACCTGCATGTGGGCAAGACCCTAAGCCTGGCATGCAAACAGACCGTGGTGAGGCAACTCGGCAACGCCCGCGAAATGCTCCGGGAAGCCCGCCGGCAAGGCATCATGCCGCTCCAATTCCGCCGCCGGGACTTCCGGCATTTCCTGATAAACCGCCTGCCGGGCCTGTACGTCCTCTACTACAAGCTGCACAAGCGCCAAAAATAACTGCAAACTATTGCCGGGACGGCAGTTCCGCAGATGAAAAAATATTGCGGCGGGGTGATGTCCCCGCCGCAATATTTTGCGGTTTTGAAAGAAATCATTACTTTTGTAAGATTTACGTACACAACCCCGAAATAACTGAAATCACATATGGAAATAGTTGCAAGTTTAATCAAACTTTTCTTCGGCTCGAAAGCCGACAAAGACCGCAAGCAGATCGAGCCTTACCTCCAGAAGATCAAAGCGGTGTACCCTTCGATAGAAGCCCTTTCGAACGACGAACTGCGTGACAGGAGCGAAGCGCTGAAGAAACAGATCGCCGATTTCATCGCCCGGGACGAGGCCGACATCGTGGAACTGAAGGCCAAGCTTGAACTGCCCGAAACCTCGCTGGAGGAGAAGGAGCGTATCTCGAAGCAGATCGACGAGACGACCAAACGCATCGACGAGAAGATCGAGGAGAAACTCGACGAGATACTGCCCGAAGCCTTCGCCATCATGAAGGATACGGCACGCCGCTTCGCGCAGAACGACGAGGTGGTCGTCACGGCCAACGATTTCGACCGGGATCTGGCCGCCGAGAAGGATTTCGTCCGTATCGAGGGCGATAAGGCCATCTACGCCAACCACTGGATGGCGGGCGGCAACGACCTGAAATGGGACATGATCCATTACGACGTACAGCTGTTCGGCGGCGTAGTGCTCCACAAAGGTAAAATCGCCGAGATGGCGACGGGTGAAGGAAAGACACTCGTGGCGACGCTCCCCGTATTCCTCAACGCGCTGGCCAAGAAGGGCGTGCACATGGTGACGGTGAACAACTACCTCGCCAAGCGCGACTCCGAGTGGATGGGCCCGATGTACCAGTTCCACGGACTGTCAGTGGCCTGCATCGACGACACGCAACCCAACTCCGACGCCCGCCGCGAGGCTTACATGGCCGACATCACGTTCGGTACGAACAACGAATACGGCTTCGACTACCTGCGCGACAACATGGCTTCGTCGCCCAAGGACCTCGTGCAGCGCAAGCACCATTTCGCCATCGTCGACGAGGTCGACTCCGTGCTGATCGACGACGCCCGGACGCCGCTCATCATCTCGGGACCCGTGCCCAAGGGCGACGACCAGATGTTCGAGCAGTACCGCCCGGCCATCGAAAGCCTCTACAACCTGCAAAAGAACCTCGTGACGGCCCTGCTGGCCGAGGCGCGCCAGCTGATCTCGGAGGGCAAGAACGACGAGGGCGGCGTGAAGCTCTACCGCGCCCACAAGGGTCTGCCGAAGTACAAACCGCTGATCAAATACCTCTCGGAACAGGGCGTCAAGGCGCTGATGCAGAAGACCGAGAACACCTACATGCAGGACAACAACCGCCGCATGCCCGAGATCACCGACGACCTCTACTTCGTCATCGACGAGAAACTCAACTCGGTGGAACTCACGGACAAGGGCCACGAGGCGCTGTCGAAATACTTCAACGAAGACGGATTCTTCGTGATGCCCGACATCGGCGCCGAAGTCGCAGAACTGGAGAAAAGCAGCCTGACGCCCGAGGAGAAGGCGCAGAAACGCGACGAGGTGATCAACGACTACTCGATCAAGTCGGAGCGCGTGCACACGGTCATCCAGCTGCTGAAAGCCTTCGCCATGTTCGAAAAGGACATCGAGTATGTGGTGATGGACAACAAGGTGAAGATCGTCGACGAGCAGACGGGCCGTATCCTCGAAGGACGCCGCTACTCGGACGGACTCCACCAGGCCATCGAGGCCAAGGAGCACGTGAAGGTCGAGGCCGCGACGCAGACC
>USCX01000198.1 GCA_900553285.1 uncultured Prevotella sp. | reverse complement strand
TTCGCATCAGGGCGACAGAAAAACCCGTCAGGGCGACAGACCAGCCTGCCGCCCTGACGGGTTCTCCGTGCACGCCCGACAGCATGACCGCGCCATGCGGGAAGGGAACTCACGCCAAACGGCCCGGCCCATCCCCACACCACGCGGGAAATGAACCGGACCGTTTCCTTATCTGAACAGGCCGACAGTCTCCGGCCTGCACGTGTCAGTCGTCAGAAGCGCTCCACGTAGGCGATGACATCGCCCCGGTTGACGTGCGCGCCCTGCTTGGCGTTGATTTCGACGAGCTTGCCACCCAGCGCAGCGGGGATTTCGAGAATCTGGCCGTGCGTGTTCTCAAGATAGCAGAAGCGGTCGCCTTCCTTATATTGCTGGCCGATATAAGGCTCGATGGCTTTGACGCACTCGCCGTCGCCGCCGATTTCCCAAAGCACCGTACCGCTCTCGCGGGCAACGATGGGGTCGGCCTTGGCGTGCTTCAACGCGAGCGCCTCGTCGGCCGAGAGGCCCTTGGCAGCCGCCTTGTCTTTCGCGGCTTGGAGATCGGCCAGGAAGCGTTTCTTGGCGACGCCGCTCTTGTAGTCACGGTATTGCTTCTCGTGCATGGCAAATTCGTAGAGTTCCTCTTGGTCGGGCCCTTCGTCCCAACCATTCTCCGCCATCTCCTTGCGGAAGCGGTCGAGGTCGTCGGGATAGTTCTCCTGCGGGTCTTTGTCGGTGAACTCGTAGCCCTTCGACTTGGCCAGCTCGACGAGTTCGGGCGCCACGGGGCCGGGCAGGCGGCCGCTCTTGCCCAGAATCATGCCCCACATGTTGTCGTCCATCATCGTGAAGCGCGGTTCGCCCTTTTCGAGGGTGAGCAGGTTCATCAGGGCGATGTTCTTGACATACTGGCTGAACGGGGTGACAAGAGGGGGATAGCCCACCTTCGGCCAGACGTAGGCCACCTCGTCAAAGAGACGGACAAGGAGTTCGTCCTCGCTGTAAGGCTTCTCGCCCTTGCCCTCACGGATCATGTTGATGCCCGACATGACGCCCTTCAGGTCGGCCATCATCGAGCCCATCATGCCGCCGGGAAGACCGCAGCCCAAGAGGAGCGAACTCATCAGCTTGTTGCCCGGATCCATGAAGTAGCCGAGGAAATCGTCGATGAACTCCTGCGTCAGCGAGCGGGCCTCCATGTAAGCCTCCATGTTGATTTCGGGCACATCGAAGCCGTAGTTCTTCAACATGCTCTGCACGGAAAGCACGTCGGCATGGCCTTTGCCCCACGACAGCGGTTCGATGGCCGTGTCGATGATGTCGCAACCGTTTTTGCAGACTTCGAGGATGGAAGCCATCACCAGTCCCGGGCCGTTGTGTCCGTGATACTGGACAATCACGTCGGGGTGTTTGGCCTTGATCATGCCGCAGAGCTTGCCCAGGAGGGCGGGCTGGCCAATTCCGGCCATGTCTTTGAGACAGATCTCGGGGGCTCCGGCCTCGATGAGCTGGTCAGCGATGGCGCTGTAATACTCGGCGGTGTGTATCGGGGAGTTTGTGATGCACAGGGTGGCCTGCGGCGTCATGCCGGCGTCGAGGGCATAATGTATCGAAGGGATGATGTTGCGCACATCGTTCAGGCCGCAGAAGATACGGGGGATGTCGACACCCTGGGCGTGCTTCACCTTGTATTGCAGCCGCCGGACGTCGGAAGGACAGGGGAACATGCGCAGCGCGTTCAGGCCTCGGTCGAGCATGTGGGTCTTGATGCCCGCCTCGTTGAACGGTTTGGTAAACGCACGGACGGCCTGGTTCGGATTCTCGCCATAGAGCAGGTTGACTTGCTCAAAGGCTCCGCCGTTTGTCTCAACGCGCGAGAAACAGCCCATTTTGATGATGACGGGCGCTATACGTTCCAGCTGGTCCTTGCGGGGCTGGAACTTTCCGGCCGACTGAAACATGTCGCGGTAGACCAGACTGAATTGAATTTTTCGCTTCATATATAACTCTTTTTACTGCGTTAGATTTTGCACAAACTGTTGTAATCCGCGCAAAGTTACTCATTAATTCTCATCCGGCCGCCATCCGGGCGCACAGAGTTGCGCGCGGAGGCAAAAAAAGTGGGTTTGCCGGAGGCGGCGCGGCCGGCACGGGCAGGGCAGCCCCCGGCGACCGTT
>USCX01000197.1 GCA_900553285.1 uncultured Prevotella sp. | reverse complement strand
CAGAGGCCTGTGGCGATGCCGAGGTGGGCCACGTTGTGTTGCAGCACGATGAGCATGAGGGTCGAGAGGGTCACGACCCAGAGCAGGGCATAGCCGAAGGCTGAGCCTGCGGCGAAATTCGACGCCCAGTTGCCCGGATCGATGAACCCGACGGTGACGAGCAGGCCCGGCCCGATGTAGCGCAGGATGTCCAGGCCGCTGTGGCCGTTCGTTTCGCGCAGTTTCCAGTGGTGGCGGACGTGGCGGATGCAGGCTTTGATGGATTTCATGGCCGTAGGGGTTAGGCGGACAAAGGTAGTCTTTTTTGAAAGGGAAACAACGTTGAAAAAACTTTTTTCTACCTTAAAAAGTGCGATTTACCCTGTTGTGGTGATTGTCTGCCCCGGCTGACTTTGCTAACTTTGCGAGTGGCAAGAGAAGTGCTACACATTAAATATATAAGCAGTATGAAAATCAAAAGCATCAAAGGCCGCGAGATTTTGGACTCGCGCGGCAATCCGACAGTCGAAGTGGAAGTGATGACCGAGAGCGGCGCCTTCGGGCGCGCCGCCGTTCCCTCGGGCGCGTCGACGGGCGAACACGAGGCGCTCGAACTGCGCGACGGCGACAAAAGCCGCTATGGAGGCAAGGGCGTGCTGAAAGCCGTGGCGAACGTGAACGACATCATCGCGCCCGCCCTTGTGGGACGCCCTGTGACCGAGCAGCGGGCCATAGACAGCCTGATGATAGGGCTCGACGGGACACCTGCGAAATCGAAGCTCGGCGCCAATGCCATCCTCGGGGTGTCGCTGGCCGTGGCCCACGCGGCGGCCGACTTTCTCCACTTGCCGCTCTATCGCTACATCGGCGGGACGAACACGTATGTCATGCCGGTGCCGATGATGAACATCATCAACGGCGGTGCCCACTCGGACGCCCCGATCGCCTTTCAGGAGTTTATGATTCGTCCCGTCGGCGCCCCGACGTTCCGCGAAGGCCTGCGCATGGGGGCTGAGGTGTTCCACGCGCTTAAAGCCGTGCTGAAAGCGCGCGGCCTCAGTACGGCCGTGGGCGACGAGGGCGGTTTTGCACCTGCGCTCGACAGCATCGAGGATGCCCTCGACTGCATCCTCAAAGCCGTGGAGCAGGCCGGTTACCGCCCGGGCGACGACGTGCGTATCGCCATGGATTGCGCCTCGTCGGAGTTCTGTCGTGAGGAGAACGGCCGGTTTGTCTACGACTACACGTGGAAAGACCCCAAAGGTGGCAGGCTGACTTCGGCAGAACAGATAGACTTCCTCGCGAAGCTCGTGGACAAGTATCCCATCGACTCGATAGAGGACGGCATGGGTGAGAACGACTGGGCCGGATGGAAGGCCCTGACCGAACGCCTCGGCGGGCGTTGCCAGCTGGTGGGCGACGACCTCTTCGTGACGAACGTCGGTTTCCTTGCCCGTGGCATAAAGGAAGGCTGTGCCAACTCCATCCTCATCAAAGTCAATCAGATAGGTTCGCTCACCGAAACGCTCGACGCCATCGAAATGGCACACCGGCACGGATATACGACGGTGACGTCACACCGCTCGGGCGAGACGGGAGACACCACTATAGCCGACATCGCCGTGGCCACCAACGCGGGACAGATCAAGACCGGCTCGCTGAGCCGCTCCGACCGCATGGCCAAGTACAACCAGCTCCTTCGTATCGAGGAACAGTTGGGCGACCGGGCGGTGTATGGTTACCGGCGACTGAAATAACATGCTGATGCGGAAGAGCAAAATAGCGGTGCTTGTGGCCGCAGCCTGCATGATGGCTGCCGGCGCCCGTTCGCAAACGGTCATCGACCTCGGGCCGGGAGGCGGTGTGCGCCCGAAGGGGCTGCACGACTTCGACCGTCAGCTTAAAACGCCGCAGCAACAGATGGAGGACTCCCTGGCCTATCGCGACCGCATCACGCGGGCCTACAACGCACTGGCCACCGATTCGCTGGCGCAGGCGGATGCGCTTTTCCGCGAGGCGTTGCGGCTGATGCCCGCGCAGCCGGCCAATCCGCTCGTCCACTATCAGTTAGGGCTTATTGCTGCCGTGCGGGGCGACGACCGCGGCGTGGTGACGGAGATGACGGTGGCGCTCGATGCCCGCCCCGACCTGCCTGACGCCCGTCGGCAGCGGGCTTACGCTTACTTCA
>USCX01000196.1 GCA_900553285.1 uncultured Prevotella sp. | reverse complement strand
AGCCTCATCATGCGGGCCATGACGGCCACGGACTCCACGGAGGTGGCCGACTGTCTCCGCCTGCTCAAAACGACCACCGGCGGCACAGGCTTTGTCCACGAGGCTTTCCACAAGGACAACGCCGGGAAGTTCACCCGTCCGTGGTTCGCCTGGGCCAACACGCTCTTCGGCGAGCTCATCCTGAAACTCCACGACGAGGGCTACCCCCTCTGAGCGCGAAAACCGTCGCAGTGGCCGGAAAAGCTGGCGCAGTGGCCGGCCGTTCTGTCGCTGCGGCGGTTTTTACGTCCGGCGGGCAGGGATTTGGCCGCAGGCGGAGACTAAGTGAAAAAAAAGTAGTACTTTTGACGCCAAATAACGAATGAAAACCGGCATGGAGAATAACTTTTTTCGGCAGGCCAACACCATGGCCATGAAGCAAGGTGTGTTTTTCGGGTTATGGTGGGTGATGGGTCTGGCCGCAGGCATCGGCAGTTTTTCCCTTCCGCTCGTTTCCCTCTTGGCGCTGTTTTTCTTCTTTGCCGCCCCTTTTCTGGGTGGCGTCCTTTCCTATCGTTTCAAACAGACGTGCAGCGGGATTCCCTACACGCTGGGCCAGCTCTATCTGCATGTCGTCCTGCTCTATTTCTACGCCGCGATATGGTTGGCCGCAGCCGTGTATGTCTATTTCGCCTTTGTGGATAATGGCTTTTTCTTCGGCGCCTATATGGACTACCTGCATCGCCCCGAAGTCCAGGCCCAGCTTTCGGCACCCGCCGTGCAGGCCGAGCTGAGTCAGGTGACGGCCGGCGAAAGCCTTGACGACGTCATCGCCATGCTGGCCGGCACGCCGCCGGCCGTCTTTGCCGCCAATGCGTTGACGAGCAATATCCTGGTGGGCTTTGTGCTGGCCCTGCCGACGGCGCTCGTCGTGCGCTACATTCACGTGACTAAAACAAACAAAGACTGACAGATATGGATATTTCAATAGTTGTACCCTTGTATAACGAGGCCGAGAGCCTGCCCGAACTGTATGACTGGATCGAACGGGTGATGAAGGCGAACGGCTTTTCTTACGAAATCATTTTCGTCAACGACGGCAGTACGGATAGTTCGTGGGAGGTCATCGAGGGGCTGAGCCGCCACGGCATAAAGTTCCGCCGCAACTACGGTAAGTCGCCGGCCTTGTTCTGCGGTTTCCGTGCCGCCCAGGGCGACGTGGTCATCACGATGGATGCCGACTTGCAGGATTCGCCCGACGAGATTCCCGCCCTTTACCACATGATTACCGACGACGGTTACGACCTCGTTTCGGGCTACAAGAAAAAGCGCTACGACCCCTTGTCGAAGACCCTGCCGACCAAGCTGTTCAACGCCACGGCACGCCTCGTGAGCGGAATAAAGAACCTGCACGATTTTAACTGCGGCTTGAAGGCCTACCGCAAAGAGGTGGTGAAAAACATCGAAGTCTATGGCGAGATGCACCGCTACATTCCCTATCTGGCCAAGAACGCCGGCTTTACGAAGATCGGCGAGAAAGTGGTCCATCACCAGGCCCGCAAGTTCGGCCATACCAAGTTCGGCGGCCTGAACCGCTTTGTCAATGGCTATCTGGACCTCCTGAGCCTTTGGTTCCTGAACAGCTTCGGACTGAAACCGATGCACGTGTTCGGCTTCTTGGGAAGCCTCATGTTCTTCTTGGGCTTCGTGGCGGTCATCGTCGTGGGCTGCATCAAGCTCGTCGCCATAAACAAGGGCGTTCCGGCTCCCCTTGTGGCCAATTCCCCGTATTTCTACATCGCCTTGACGATGATGATTCTCGGCACGCAACTGTTTGTGGCCGGCTTCCTCGGCGAACTCATCAGCCGCAACGCACAGGAGCGCAATGACTATAAAATAGAAAAAGAAATCTGACCGTGAAAGGAATGCGAAGCCTGTGGGCCGCGTCGGTGGCCCTGTTGCTGGCGGCTTGTTCCGAGATAGACTGTCCGCTTCAAAACACGGTGGCCCTCCGCGTCGGATTTTATGACACGGAGGGAGCGGCGTTTTCGTTGACCGACACGCTCAGCGTATTGGCAGCGGGGACAGATTCCGTGCTCTTTAATCGCGGAACAGGCATTACGTCGGTCGATGTGCCCGTCAGTTATACCCGTGAAGCCGATACGCTCCTGCTGCATGTTGTCGATGCCGTCGGCCGCGAGGCCACCGACACGCTCATCTTCGGCCATACGAACCAAGTCCATTTTGAAAACAT
>USCX01000195.1 GCA_900553285.1 uncultured Prevotella sp. | reverse complement strand
CGCCTCCGTTATCTGTTGTTATGGTCCTGACGCCTTTGCCCCTATAAGGGAACAGAAGGCGGTTCACCACTCTCGGCAGGGAAGCTGCCTTCTTGCCATCGGGGAGCTTTTCCATTAGCAATAAGTTGCTTGACCTCTCGGTTAAGGTAAGGATCGCCCCTTTGCCCTCCTTGCCAACGATAAGATCCATCTCCCAGTCGCCGAAGCGGGTGCCATCCGCTTCCAAAGGGCGTTCGCGGATACTCGTGCGGTTGGGGATGTTCGTGACTTTTGTAGGACAAAGACGGGATATATGCCGACGATACTTCATCTTGTGACGACAATGGGAAGCAAGCTCACCACTAAAGTCCGCACGTATACGTCTATAGAGGGTCTCATGGGAGATCTTATACCCTTTCCTCTTCAAATAACCGGATATTTGCATGGGAGACCAATCTTCTTCTACCAACAAACGCAACGCCTCTTTTTCTATGGCGCTAGGAATTTTACGATTGCCGGGGAGACGTTCACGCCGTTCGCGCGACATCTCATCCGCAAGGCTATAACTATAAACACGATGACTTTTATTGCGTCTGAGCTCACGACTTACCGTACTGGCCGACACTCCTATTTGAAGAGCTATCGCTTTTTGGGTCTTACCTTCTTTTAGTCCCAAAGATATTGCATATCTTTGCTCACGGGTTAATTGTTTATACTTCATAACAATACAAAAATAGTTAATCCTAAGGAGACTTCGGTCTCCTTTTTTATTGTATTGCTAATTGATTCTACGCTCTCAGGGGCTATGCACCCCTGCCGCTGGGCAAACCCGCAGTGGTTTTTTCATGGAGAACACACTGCGAAGTTGCACTTCTAAGTTGAATTTGCACATTTTTATTTGTTTTTCATTTATAATATTTCGTTAAATTTGCAACTAATCCGTTGAAAATAAACAAGTTAATTGATAAAGTTTAGCAAAATAAAATAGGTCAAGTAGCTGATTTTCAGTATCTTTAATGGTAAACCAACACACATTAAAGTAATGAACAAAACAGCACTTGACCAATATGAGGAAATCGTAACCGATGCTTTGAAAAGTTATTCGGTGAAGTTACGCAAAAGTTTTAAAACAGCATTCATCCAACTCATGATTTTGTATATGATACTGCCAAGAAAGATTAATTTTACCCAAATGGGGCGTTACTCAGACAGCTCGGAACAACGCTTCCGACAGTTGTTTGAACGTGAGTTTGACTGGACACAGTTCAACCTCTTCCTCATGCGGCAGCGGTTTGGTGAAAGTGCTAGAAAAGCCATTGCCATCGACGCAAGCTACATTTCAAAGTCGGGAAAGAAGACTCCTTATATCGGCAAGTTCTGGTCGGGATGCGCTTCTGCAATGAAACGGGGACTGGAGATTCTCGGTATCGGCATTGTCGACATTGACAGCCGGGACTGTATGATGCTACGTGCGGAACAGACACCGGACAAGGCGTATCTGGAAAAGCAAGGCGAAGAGTACAACCAGGTGGACTGGTATCTTGACGTTCTCCGCAAATACAAGGACAAGTTGCTTGACATAACACGTTATGTCGTAGCAGATGCCTGGTTCTCAAAGGCAAAATTCGTGGGTGAAGCCTGTCTGCCGGGATTCCATGTCATCAGCCGTCTGCGTGATGATGCCGCCTTGTGGTATTCACATGACGGTGTCCGCACAGGCAAACGGGGACGACCACGCATCAAAGGCGAGAAGATTGATTTTAAGAAACTCGACCTTCAGCGTTGCGAGGTTCTCGACATTGAAGGAGGAAGGGCCTACTCTGTCAAGGCCTATTCAAAGGCAATGAAACGAAACATCAAAGTCGTGGTTCATTACCCAGAATCGGGAGGACATAAAATCTATTTCTCAACCGATCTTGAAATGTCTGCCAAAGATATCATCGAATACTACCGTACACGATTCCAAATCGAGTTTTGCTTCCGGGATTCCAAGCAGTTTACAGGACTCAATGATTGCCAGGCAAGAGACTTGAAGAAACTTGACTTCGCTTTCAATGCGTCACTGGCTTCGGTAAACATTGCAAAGCTCATGCGCCAACGATACTATCCGTCGCTCTCCATCGGACTGCTAAAAGCCTATCTGAGTAATACTTATATGCTCAAAAGAATTTTCAGCAAGTCCGGTATGAAGCCGAACAGAACATTTAATGCTAAACTTATCAAAGAACTCTTTGGCATAGTGGCAGAAGCCGCTTAGC
>USCX01000194.1 GCA_900553285.1 uncultured Prevotella sp. | reverse complement strand
CCCCCAGCCGCCGGCCATTGCGCAACTCCCCGTACAGGGTAAAGATGCGGGCCAGCGCAGCCTCGTCATAGCAGTTAACCACGTCGGCGGCGGTCTGCCCGCTGCGGACATTCATCCGCATGTCGAGCCTCGCGTCGAAACGGAAAGAGAAACCGCGCGAGGCTTCGTCGAAATGGTGGCTCGACACGCCCAAATCCGCCAACACTCCGTCGACGCAAGGCACATTATAGTAGCGAAGCCAATTCACCAGATAACGGAAGTTGCTCCTCACAAAGGTGAAGCGCGCATCATCAGGCACATTGGCCAAGGCGTCAAGGTCCTGGTCGAAGCCGAGAAGCCTGCCGCAAGGGCCGATACGCCGCAGGATTTCACGGCTGTGGCCGCCACCTCCGAAAGTGACGTCCACGTAAGTCCCGTCTGGCTGGACATTCAAGCCGTCCACGCTGGCCTTCAACAAAACCGGAACGTGATAGGTCGGAGCCGTTATTGTCATGATTATTGAGTGGTTACTAAGTTTTCCAAATCGGCGGCCACTTCCCCCATAAAGGGCAGCACATCCCCTTGGGCAGACCAGATTTCTATCGTTTCGTCCATGCCGACAAACGTCACCTCCTGCTGTATGCCGGCCATGCGGAGATAGCGTTTCGGAATGAGGAAGCGTCCCGACGCGTCAAGCGAAAAGACTTCAACATCAGCCACATAACGCCGGAAGACCATACGGTGATCAGCACGCCAAGGGTCGAGCCGACGACGCAGGTCGGCCACCTCGGCATCCCACGCCGCACGGGGATAGACGGTCAGGCAGGGCTGGAAAGCATCGCGCTTGAGCACAAACTCCGTCTCGCCGTTCCGCAGGGCCCTGCGGAACGGCGCCGGAAGGAACACCCTGCCCTTCGCGTCCAACTTAGCCTTTATCGTTCCTGTGAAACGCACCGTCGCTCGCCTAAGAATTTTCAAAATTACGGTTTTTCCCCCACAATTCCCCACCACTGCGATTATTTTTTTCCCGTGCCTTCCTCCATTATGAAAGATTACGAAAATAAAACACTGATATACAGATAAATAAATCAAACGTTAAAATCGGAGCCACATGCGTTCCGCCCCACCTCCGGACGAGGGGCATAAGCCCGAAGGAAACCCAGGCGGGCGCTCCGGAAAGCGGACCGCCGCCGACTTCGGAACGGCGCGAAATCCGACGGACAGCTCCCAGAGGACGACACAGGCCGGCCACCTTTGCGAACGCAGCGACAGAAAAGACAAGCGCAGTGAAAGAACCGACGAACGCAGCGGCTGTTTCGCCGCCATGCGGCCACCTTGCCGGCGGGCTGGCCACCCCCTCATCCGATAAGGGCAAGCCGAAATCAAAAAAAAGTCGTACTTTTGCAAACCAGTCACTCCCGACAGATAAACTTACACTATAAAAACAATACGACTACGATGAATTTTGTTGACGAACTCAGATGGCGCGGCATGGTGCACCAGCTCATGCCGGGCACGGAAGAGCTGTTGGCCAAAGAGCAAGTTACGGCCTATGTGGGCTTCGACCCGACAGCCGACTCGCTCCATATCGGCCACTTGTGCTCCATCATGATTCTCCGCCATTTCCAGCGCGCCGGCCACAAGCCTCTGGCCCTCGTCGGCGGCGCAACGGGCATGATCGGCGACCCCTCGGGGAAAAGTGCCGAACGCAACCTCCTGACCGAAGAGACCCTGCGCCACAACGAAGCCTGCATCAAAGCCCAGCTGGGACACTTCCTCGACTTCGACAGTGCAGCCCCCAACGGCGCCGAGCTGGTCGACAATTACGACTGGATGAAGGACTTCACGTTCCTTGACTTTGCCCGCGAAGTCGGAAAGCACATCACGGTGAACTACATGATGGCCAAAGACAGCGTGAAAATGCGCCTGAACGGGGAAGCGCGCGACGGCCTCTCGTTCACGGAGTTCACCTACCAACTCTTGCAGGCCTACGATTTCCTGCACCTCTATCAGACGAAAAACTGCAAACTGCAAATGGGCGGATCGGACCAGTGGGGCAACATCACCACCGGCTCCGAACTCATCCGCCGCACGCTCGGCGCCGAGGCCTACGCCCTGACCTGTCCGCTCATCACCAAAAGCGACGGCCGGAAGTTCGGCAAGACGGAAAGCGGCAACGTATGGCTCGACAAACGCTACACCACCCCCTACAAGTTCTACCAGTTCTGGCTCAACGTCAGCGACGAGGACGCCAAACGCT
>USCX01000193.1 GCA_900553285.1 uncultured Prevotella sp. | reverse complement strand
GCCCAAAATGCCCGGCCGCTGCGCCCGCAGGCTGGAGCCGCCTCCCGTCCGGGCGCGTTGAAGACGCTCACCACGGTGTCCATCCGTCCGCGTGCTGTCGCCGAGCCCGAAGAAAAGCCCGCCACCGAAGCGCCGCAGACCGAGGAAGACTGGGGACATACGCCCCTCGACGGGCACGACCTCACGTATCACTGGCTCCGCATAGCCAACGCCCTGCCCAAGGAAGAGGCCGCCATGGCCGCCCGGATGCAGAACATGAAGCTCAACCTGCTTTCGGCGGATGACTTCGAGGTTGTTTTGGAAAACGAGCAGGTGCTCCACTATTTCCAGCCCTTGGCCGCGGACATCGAGAAGACACTGCGTAAGAACTTAAAGAACAGCCAGCTGCACATGCGGCTGCGCGTGGCCGAAGCGCATGAGCAGACGCGCGTGTACAACAAGCGCGAGCAGTTTCAGCAAATGCTCGAGCGCAACGGGGCACTGCGCAAGTTGAGCCAGGAACTGGACCTGACCCTGTCGTGACGTCGGCCGTCGGCAGGAAGCGGCCGGCACCTGTTTCACACACCCGGTCTCCGCACACAGCCGCAGCGACGGGATTTCCGGTCGCTGCGTTCGTTTTTCGTATCGCGCCGACCGTGTTTACCGTCAGGGCACGGGAACTTTGTTTCACAGTGTGAAATATGTAAATCGCACTGTGAAACATGTATTTCACACAGTGAAACATATAGATCACACTGTGAAACAGACTTTCCGTGGGCTGCCCGTTTTCCCGGTCGCCGTGGCCCCGTCTTTTCCCGCCCCGGCGGACGAGAGCCCAACGACGCCCATGCGTTAAAACGGGGACGCGGGTTGGGCGTATGGCCGGAAAAGCGTATCTTTGTCCGTCTTTCAACGCAGAGAGACGTTGTGTATAATTCCTAATTAAATAATAAATTACATGGAAACCGTGGACAACAAATACATAGCCGTCGCCTACGAACTCTATACGACGGGCGAAGATGGCGTGGCCGAACTCGTGGAGAAAGCACCGGCCGAACATCCTTTCCAGTTCATCTCCGGAATGGGGTTTGCGCTTGATGCGTTCGAGAATCAGGTAGCCCGTCTGGCGCAGGGCGACAAGTTCGATTTCGTCCTGCCCAAGGCCGACGCCTACGGCGACTTTGTCGAAGAGCGGGTGCTCCGTCTCGACCGCGAGATGTTCTGCATCAACGGCCATTTCGACAAGGACAATATCTATCCGGGCAACGTGATCACGCTTCTCAACGAGGACGGCAACCGCCTCCAGGGCCTCGTGATGGAGGTCGGCGCGGAGAAGGTGACGGTCGACATGAACCACCCGCTGGCCGGCAAGGACCTCCATTTCAAGGGCGAAGTGGTCGAGATGCGGCCCGCGACGAACGATGAAATCCAAGGTTTCATCAACCGCATGAGCGGCGAGGGATGCGGCTGCGAGGGATGCGAAGGCGGCTGCGGCGGTCACGGAAAGGACCGCGAGGGCGGCCACCACTGTGGCCACCACCACGAAGGCGACCACTGTTGCGGCGGGGGCCACTGCCACTGACGGCCTTGTGTGTTCAGGTGTAACTTCTGACGCAATGAATACGTTTGGCCATATATTCCGCCTGACCTCTTTCGGCGAGAGCCACGGGGCGGGCGTGGGAGGCGTCCTCGACGGCTTTCCTGCCGGGGTGGAGGTCGACTGCGACTTTCTTCAACACGAACTCGACCGCCGCCGGCCCGGACAGAGCCGGCTGACGACGCCCCGCAATGAGGGCGACCGGGTCGAACTGCTCTCAGGCGTTTTCGAAGGCCGCACGACCGGCACGCCCATCGGCTTCCTCGTGCGAAACGAAAACCAGCATTCGACCGACTATGACAACCTGCGTGAGGCGTTCCGCCCCTCGCATGCCGACTACACGTATTTCCGGAAATACGGTTTGCGCGATCACCGCGGCGGAGGCCGGTCGTCGGCCCGCGAGACGATAGCGCGTGTCGTGGCGGGAGCCTTCGCCAAAATGGCGCTCAGGACGAAAGGCATATCTGTGTATGCCTACACGTCGCAAGTGGGGCCCGTGGCGCTCGACGCAGACTATACGCGGTATGACCCCGCACTCATCGAGAAGAACGACGTGCGCTGTCCCGACGAGGAAGCCGCCGCCCGGATGGCCCGGCTCATCATGGAGGTGAAGGGACGCGGCGACACGGTCGGCGGCGTCATTACGGGCGTCGTGAAAGGCTGCCCCGCAGGATTGGGCGACCCCGTGTTCGACAAGCTTCACGCCCGGTTGG
>USCX01000192.1 GCA_900553285.1 uncultured Prevotella sp. | reverse complement strand
GCTCTGACCGTTTTTTCCAAAACTGCGCCCCAAATTTTTATTAACGAATGTTATTTACGCAGGGGGGGGGTAAATAAATACAAAATTAAGTGCTATTTTTGTCCGGCTGGCTGTCAGGAACCGGCGTTACGACAAAAGGAAAAACACCCATTTCACTGACTCTAACCAGCGAACCACAAAACATTATTTATTTACTCTTAAAAAAAACCAGTGTTCATGAAGAAAATTACACTGCTTGGCTTGCTCGTATTCCTTTGCGCGGCAGCCGCAAGAGCGACCCATGTGCCCGACTGGATGACGGGACAGGGCGTGAAACCCGGCGAGGTAACCGCCGGAACGGAAGTCATCATCCGCTGTCCGGCCACCGACCTCGGCGGGGCCGTCTACCTGCAAGGAACTGCGGTCACCGGCACCGTCAGCGAAGAACTCGTCTGGGTTTTGGAAGACGCCGAGACGGAAGGCTTCTACCTGAAACTGAAAAGCGCCGCCAGCGATGAGGATTCCTATGTGCAGACGCCTGCCAACCAAAACAACACGACGAAAGTCACCCTGGGCGCCAAAGCCACGGCGGGCGTCTTCACCTTTGCCACCCTCTCAGAGGCTGACATCACCAAGTTCAATGCCTCCAACAAGCTCGACGGCACGTACAGCCCGGAATATACGGGACGTCTGGTCGTGACGGCCACGAACGGCACGCAATCCGCCATCCGTAACGGGAATGCAGCCAACGGCGGCACGTACGCCGGGACAGGTGGCGCCGAATGGACCCTTTGGAACCTCTATAAGCCGAGCGATGCATTCACCAGCTACGTGAACTACGTCAAATTCGACGGCCCGACCATCGACCAGTATCTCCTGCCGGCGGCAGAAGGCGTAGTCGGCGGTTTCCATGCCGCAGACCTCACCTCCCTCAACACGCTGATGAGCGAAGGAAAGTGGGAGGAAGCCCAGACCGCCCTGCAAGCCCTCCTCGACAGCGACAAGAAAGTGGCCTTCGACGCCAACAAGTACTACACCCTCGTGTCTGCACAAGGCGCAGCCGCTGGCGCTGAGCTGGCTGTATTCGAAAGCTACACCACCACCAACGACGGGGGCGCCTATGCCCTGCGCTGGGCAGCCCCGCAAGGCGTGGCCTCAATGTGGAAATTCGTCCCCGCCGGCACGGTGACCGAGGACGAGGCCGAAGTGCAGCAGTACAAGATGCAGGCACTGAACTCCGGAAAGTTCGTCCCGACTGTTCCGTTCAATGTAGCCAGCTACATGACTGACGAAGAGAACGCCGGAATTTATGAACTGGAAGACGCCATCGGTGCCAAGAACGCGGCCTCAATTGCCGCCTCTTTCTCCATCAAAGACTATAACGACGAGCGGGGCGACTGGGCTGTGCTGACAGCAAAGGTCGACGGAGCCAACACACCCGACTGGACGGCGGAAAACGCCGAGGGCTTCATCAGCACCTACAAGAACGAGTCATTGGGCGTCAACTGGTATCTCCGCCCCGTGACGGCGGTCAGCGTGACTGTGCCCGCCGGAAGCCAGTATGCCACGGTGAACCTGCCGTTTGCCGTCCAGCTGCCCGACGGCGTCGTGGCCTATGTCGGAGGCAGTGTGAGCGACACGGAAATCAGCCTGTCGGCCATCGAAAACCACATCGTGCCCGCCCAGTGTCCGGTTGTGCTCGTGGCCAAAGAGGGCACGTATGACCTGACCATCGCTTACGGCGACGAAACAGAAGCTCCGGCCAACTCGCTCCGCGGAACGCTCGTTCCCGAAACCGTAGACGCCGACGCATCGGCCTACATCGTCACCAACGGCTCAGCCGGTGTCGGGTTCTATAAAATCACAGACGCCGACAACCGCACCATCCCGGCCAACAAAGCCTACTACGCCCCTGCTGCGGAAACCGAAGCGGCCGTGCTGAGCTTCTCGTTCGGCCCCGCCACGGGCATTGACGGCGTGACCGTCGCCGACAAGGCTGCCGACACCTACTACGACCTTTCCGGCCGCCGCGTGCTCTATCCCACGCACGGCGTGTACGTCAAAGGGAATGGTGAGAAAGTGTACATTAAATAACCATCAGACAGACCATCAGAATGAAAAAGACGTATTTAACTCCGCAAGCCGAGGTGGTTTCCCTCTACTCTGAGACTCCCATCATGGCCGGCTCCATCGACTTGGGCATACACGAAGAAGAGGGCATCGGCGCCTCTGACGCTTACGCACCCAAGGGCGGTTGGAGCGCAGACAACTGGGCTGAGTAAAGCGGCATCCGGTTCCTGCATTCCGCAGCCCGCGGG
>USCX01000191.1 GCA_900553285.1 uncultured Prevotella sp. | reverse complement strand
AACCTGCGCCGCCGGACATCAAGCCACAGCGTATCGCCCGGCACAGCGTCTATCCGGGCCACACGGATGGGGCGACAATCGGCCGGGCCGTAGAACGAGGGGTCGTAGAAAGCCACACAGTCTCCCCGGCCGGGCTTCCCGGCCCCCACGCGGCAGTAGCCCCACCACCTTTCGCCGGGTATGCGCCAACCATAGGCAAGACGATTGACCAGCACGCGGTCGCCGACGCGCAACCCGCCGCCGGCCGCATCGGTCACGCGGTATTGCGTGACGAACAGACAGCGTACCACGACGGCCAGAAGCAAAGCCGTGAGCAACAGGGAGAGTATCGTCAGCGTGCGGCGCATTGTTACGTTCGTTCAGGTCTGGCGCAAGGAACGGCACGGGTCCCGACGGGACGAAACGGCGGGCTCAGACGTCGCCCACCCACTTCAACAGGCGATTCCACCGGACTTTTCCGTCGAACCAACCGTAGTCGGGATTGAGCGAGAGCCAGATGAAGAGCGGCCTGCCGACCACATGGTCCTCCGGCACAAAGCCCCAGAAGCGCGAATCGGCCGAGTTGTCGCGGTTGTCGCCCATCATCCAATAATAGTCCATGCGGAACGTGTACCGGTCGGTGCGTTGGCCGTTTATGTATATCTGTCCGTCTTTCACTTCAAGGCGGTTGCCTTCGTAAACGCGGATGGGACGTTCATAGACAGGAAGATTGTCGAGCGTAAGGCGGAGCGTCTTGCCCTTGGCGGGAATCCAAACCGGTCCGTAGTCCGACGTGGTCCATCCCGTCGCCTTGTTCTGCGGATAGAGCGCTACGCCATAGCCGGCCGTCGGGTGGATGGAAGCCACAAGGTCTGGGCGGGCCTTGAACGCCGCAAGTGCAGACTTCGTAAGCGGCATGATGAGCGTCATGCCGTCGGCCGTGGCCGGGCGTGAGAGGTCTTCCATCGAAATGCCCAGCCGGCGCACCATGTCTTCCGGCAAGCCGGCACGGAATGTCACCTCGTAGAAATACTGCACATCGGCGTGATCCGGATTGAGCCGCCCGTCGAGATAAACGGCGTTGTTCTTGATTTGCAGCGTCTGGCCGGGCAAACCGACACAGCGCTTGACGTAGTTTTCACGCCGGTCGGTCGGCCGGCTGATCACTTCGCCGAACTCCGCCGGAGACTGCGCGATGTAGGCCCGCCCGGCCGCATAGCGGCGCCGGAACACGTCCTGCTGCTCCTCGTAGGACATGGCGGGCGACACGCTGTCGGGCACGAGCTCCGCCCCTATCTGATAGACCATGCCATAGAAGTCCTGGTCCTGATAGTTGAGCGCCACGGTGTCGCCGGCAGGGTAATTGAACACAACGATGTCGTTCAGCTCCACCTTGCCGAAGCCTTTGACGCGACGATAGTCCCAGTGAGGATGTTCGAGGTAGCTCTTACAGCCAAGCCCCGGTATTGTATGTTGGGTCAACGGCAGCGAAAGTGGAGTCTGCGGGATGCGCGGACCGTAACTGAGCTTGCTCACGAGAAGGTAATCGCCGGTGAGGAGCGTCTTTTCGAGCGAAGAGGAAGGGATGACGAAGTTCTGGAAAAAGAACTGGTTGAGGAAGTAAATGGCGACAAAGGCGAAGACGATCGCATCGACCCACCCCATGGCCGTGCGGGCCGACTTGTTTTTCAGCTCTTTCCACCACGACCACGGAATGAAGCGGGTGATATAGGCATCGACGATGAACGGCACGACAACCAGCCCCCACCACGAACCGACCCACCAGAGGAAAAGAAGGTAAAGGGCGGTATAAACGATGCACTTGACGACGGATGATGTCTTGACGGGTTTCATCGGTTCTGGCGGGTTAGAAATTAAACAGGTCGCTCATGGTGAGCAGGCCGGAATGGTCGGCGGTGAACTCGGCTGCCAGCACGGCACCCAACGCAAAGCCCCGACGCGAATGGGCGTCATGGGTGAGGGTGATGGCGTCGGCTTCGCTGTCATAGCGGACGCTATGGATGCCCGGCACTTCGCCACGGCGGAAACTGTCGATGCGGAGCGCGTCGGCTGAATGGTCGCCGCTGTCTTCGACCGTGCCGTCGGCACGATGGTAGGCTCCCCTGACCCAACGGCTCTTGCGGTCGAGACAAGCCACGATGTCCTCGGCCAACGTAATGGCCGTTCCGCTCGGCGCGTCGAGCTTATGGACATGGTGGACCTCCTCCATCGTCACATCGTATTCGGGGAAACGGTTCATGATCTTGGCGAGATAGCGGTTGACCGCGCTGAAAATGGCCACGCCCAAGGAGAAATTGGACGCCC
>USCX01000190.1 GCA_900553285.1 uncultured Prevotella sp. | reverse complement strand
GGGTGATTGCCGCTCCCATCACCAGCGGAGATACCGCTTTCCGTTCGGCGCGACTTATCGTCGCTGATTTCCTGGGTATGGAACAAAAATCGATGCGCCGTCGTTTATATATCTGCGTACCGATGTTTTTGGCGGCTATCGGATTACTGCTGTACAGCCTGCGCGATAAAGACGGTTTCGATATGATATGGCGTTACTTTGCATGGGCTAACCAGACTTTGTCCGTCTTTACCTTATGGGCTGTCACGGTATATCTGGTGCGCGCGAAGAAGCAATATTTCCTGACGCTGATACCTGCCTTCTTCATGACCTGCGTTTGTACGACCTATATCTGCATAGCGCCCGAGGGTTTCGGCCTGTCGCATCCGGTGGCCTACGGTATAGGGATAGCCGGTGTCGTGATTGCGTTGGTGTGGTTCGTCGTATGGAAAAACAAACAGACTAAAACTCTTTGACTGATGAAGAAATTCAAGAAATCTACCGGGCTGACCGTAGCCTTGCTTATTTATGTTTCTGCCACCGCGGCGTATTTCCTGCCGCGCAATACGGAAATCAGCGATACGGAGAAGTATGTCACCGTAATCGCTTCGTATGTCATCGTGCTTGTACTGTGGCTGGTGCTCCGTAAGAAAGAAGAGCTGCAACGGAAGCGCCGTGAAGAAGATAGAACAGAACGAAAATAATTATTCACTCAAAAATAAAAACAAGATGAGAAGACTTGCATTACTCGTATGCCTGCTTATTGGCACTGTGGCTGCCCACGCGCAGTTTGAAAAAGGAAAATGGTTCGTAAATCCGTCCATTACCGGACTCAACCTTTCTTATAATACGGAAACGGACAAAGCGCATTTCGGCCTTGAAGCCAAAGGCGGTGCGTTTTTGATGGATAATGTAGCCCTGTTGATAGATGCCGGCGCCAAGTGGCAAGGCGGCGGGACGGATGTCTATACTCTGGGTGTGGGCGGACGTTATTATATCGACAAAGTAGGCGTTTTCCTCGGAGCTGACGTCAACCTGAACCGTTATAACTGGGACGGCGGTGACAAAACCCGTTTCGGCTTCGGCTTGGAAGGCGGTTACGCGTTCTTCCTGTCGCGTACGGTAACCATTGAACCTGCCGTTTATTGGGATATAAATA
This sequence comes from uncultured Prevotella sp., assembly GCA_900553285.1. Taxonomy (GTDB): domain Bacteria; phylum Bacteroidota; class Bacteroidia; order Bacteroidales; family Bacteroidaceae; genus Alloprevotella. Next base: position 1,181 of record USCX01000190.1, on the reverse strand, counting down.
AAGACCGTTCGGAATTCGGACTGAAAGTGGGATTCGGTTTCTACTTCTAAGAGGACGGAAAGGCCTTTTACACGATAGTTGATTTCGTCTCCTAAGATGATTGGTTTTGTCTTAGGGGACGATTTTTTTTGTCTCATGGGATGAAAAAAAACGTCCCGTGAGATGGATTTGTTTATCTCACGAGACGATTCCGACTGGATTATGCGGTTGATTTATTGCAGCTTTTCTTTCAGGAACTGCCCGGTGTAGCTTGCCGCACAGGCCGCTACTTCTTCCGGCGTGCCCGTTGCCACGATGTAGCCGCCTTTGTCTCCGCCTTCGGGGCCGAGGTCGATAACATGGTCGGCGCACTTCACTACGTCCATATTGTGCTCGATGATGACGATGGAATGGCCGCGGCGTATCAGCGCGTCAAAGGCTTCCAGTAATTTGCGGATGTCGTGGAAGTGCAGGCCGGTGGTCGGCTCGTCGAAGATGAAGAGTGTCGGGGCGACACGCTCCTGCCCGAGGTAGTAGGCGAGCTTCACGCGCTGGTTCTCGCCGCCCGAGAGGGTGCTGGACGATTGTCCGAGCTTGATGTAGCCCAGCCCGACGTCCTGCAAGGGCTTCAGCCGGCGGACGATGCGCGGCTGCCCATGCCCGGTGAAAAACTCGATGGCCTGATTGACGGTCATTTCGAGGATGTCGTAGATGTTCTTGCCCTCATAGCGCACTTCGAGCACCTCGCTCTTGAAGCGCTTGCCGTGACAGGATTCGCATTCCAGCACGAGGTCGGCCATGAACTGCATCTCTACTTTCACCGTGCCCTCTCCCTTGCATTCTTCACAGCGCCCCCCGTCGGTGTTGAAGGAGAAGTAGGCCGCCGTGAAGCCCATCTGTTGCGACAGGGGCTGCTCGGCCATGAGGCGGCGTATCTCGTCGTAGGCCTTGACGTACGTCACGGGGTTCGAGCGCGACGACCGGCCTATCGGGTTCTGGTCGACGAAGTCCACGGCGCTGAGGGCGTCGAGGTCGCCTTCGAGGGCGATGAACTCGCCGGGGCGGTCGCAGACCTCATCGAAGTGGCGCTTCAGGCCGCGGTAGAGGATGTCGCGCACGAGGGTGGACTTGCCCGAACCGCTCACGCCGGTGACGACGGTCATCACGTTGAGCGGGAAGCGGACGTCGATGCAGGCCAGGTT
>USCX01000189.1 GCA_900553285.1 uncultured Prevotella sp. | reverse complement strand
CCACCCGCAGCCGTTCGCCCGTGCGGAGCGTAGTCCGGAGTGTGCGGGCGGCGGATGGAGAAAGCGTGTCCCATGCGTAAGCCGGACAGAAAGCCTGACCGCTGATGCCGTGGCGCCGCAGGTAGGTGGCGTAGTCGAACGTCGGGTTCTTGCCGAAGTTCCGGGGTGGCCGGATGCGCGTACTGATGAGGATGGCGTCGCCCGCTTGAAGCCGGTGGGGCCTGTGGTCTTGAAGAGTGGGCAGGGTGAGGCGGACGTGCTCATGTCTGAAAGGGCCGTCGCAGAGGCTGACCGTCAGTCCGACTGAGCGCGGGCTTTCTTTGGGCGTGTCGAGAAGGACGGCCCGCGTGGTGACGTTTTCGTGTTCGGGCCACTTGATGTCGGTGGCCTGACGGCTTTGGATGCAGCGGGCCGCGCCGATGAAAAAGAAGAAGAGGACGACGAAAAGGCCGAACCATTCTGCGCGGCGGGGATGGAGACCGCGTTTGGGCGGAGCCGCCCAGAGGGCTCCCATCGCCGCGACCGTGGCGGCCAGGACTGCGCCCCAAAATCCTGTCGCCCTGACGGTGGAACTCCATTCGGCTGCCGCAATGCCTGTGGCCAAGGGCAGGCAAAGCCACAGGACCGGATGGTTGAAAAACAGGCCGCCGGGCGTTTTCAGTGCTGGCAAAGTTCTTTCAGTATGCAGACCTCGGCCTGCGGGTCGTTGGCGCCGAAGACCGCACTTCCGGCCACGAGGATGTCGGCCCCGGCCTCTGTCAGCCGGGGGTCCGTCTGGCGGTTCACCCCTCCGTCGATTTCGATGAGGGCCTTCGAGCCGGTGCGGTCGATGAGCTCGCGCAGCCGGCGTGTCTTGTCGAGCGTGTGTCCGATGAACTTCTGTCCGCCGAAGCCCGGGTTGACCGACATGAGCATGACCACGTCTAGGTCGGCGATGATGTCCTCCAAAAGGCATACGGGGCTGTGCGGGTTCAGCGTCACGCCGGCCTTCATGCCCTCGTCCTTGATTTGTTGGACCACGCGGTGAAGGTGGGTGCAGGCTTCGTAGTGAACGTTCATCACGTGGGCGCCGAGCGCCTTTATTTGCCTGACGAATTTTTCCGGTTCGACAATCATCAGGTGGACGTCGAGCGGCTTGCGGGCCGCACGGGCCATCGCCTGCATGACCGGGAAACCGAATGAGATGTTCGGGACGAACACGCCGTCCATCACGTCGAGGTGCAGCCAGTCGCATTCGCTTTGGTTCATCATTTCGATGTCGCGGTCAAGGTTCCCGAAGTCGGCCGAAAGCACCGAGGGGGCTATGAGTGGAGTTCGCATGGGCTTTGAATGTTGTTTCCGTAGGCTGCAAAGGTACGAAAGTTTCGGCCAATTAAGTTTGTTTTCCGGACGTATGTGACTTCTTTCTTGCCTTTGACGTAGAAGCGGCGGCTATATACCTCTTGTCCGTCACGACGGCAGGACACGGTGACGTACGTTGTGCCGCGCGGCAGGGTGTAGTTCAAAAATTGCGGCCTGCGTATTCGTCGTTGACAAAGATTTCGACGTCCGTCTGGTCACAAATAAAGTTGACTTGTTGTGTGGTGCTGCACGACGTCATGGCGCATACGGCGAGCAGTGCAGCGTGTCGGATGAGTTTCATGGTCGTATTGCTTTTGTCTCGCTGTGCAAAGGAACGTAAATTCCCCGTAGGCCGTGTCTTTCAGGTGTGGCGGGTGTGTCTACGATTTGTAGCGGAAGTGTCACAAGTCGTCTTTGTCCTTGACGAACAAGTGGAAGAAGTCGAAGTCCAGCACGTCGGAAATGCGTTGAAGCAAGGCCGTGTCGATACTTTCGCGTTTAAAGATCTTGTAGATGTTGGTGCGGTCGCAGTGAAGTTGTCTGGCGAGCCACGACGGGCTTCTGCCCTGTTCGCGGATTACGTGCTCGATGGCATGGTCAATGTGTATTTTAATGGTGTTTGGCATGTGTGGAAGGGGGTTAGGCGGTTGTGAAAAAGGTGCGGGCTCCTTGTTGAGCCTTCGAGGTATCGCCAAACACCTATGCCTACAAACAAGGAAAGCCCACACCTTGCGGTGCGAGCATTCACTTATTTACAGCGTAGGCATTACTGAGATTGGCGATTTTGGAAGGCTACATGTAAAGAAGCAAATACTTACTTTTTGTTATGTCGTAACGGTTTGTCTTTGAGTGGTAGAGTTAAGCGTTTTTTTGAGGTGTGACATGTGACTATGCAGGCGGCCGACAGGGCGGAACGCCCTGTCTCCGTGTGCAAATATAGTGAAAGGCGAGCGGAGAGACGCTGAAAAGTCCACTTTTCTGACGGCTCCCC
>USCX01000188.1 GCA_900553285.1 uncultured Prevotella sp. | reverse complement strand
ACTTCGGCCGCTCCGGGCAATTACATCGTGCGTGTCAGCGGCTATGCCAACTTTGCGTTGCAGCCGTTGCCTGTGGACGACGGTGGACAGACGAAAGGCAATATTACGGGTATTTACACCAAATACTCCAGTAAGGACGGACGTTATCCGGCTTATCAGTTGCTTATTAATAAATTCAGCGACATAGAGTTCTGAGCGGATTGAAATCCGGACGATAAAAAGACGGGAGTGTGTTAAGATGAGGGGGTTACCATCATTTTAACGCACTCCTGTTTTTTTCGCTTTCTTCCTGCTATTGCTGGGAGCGGTCTGTCTGCCATTTCTCCTTTTTCACCTCAAAGCACGGGCATTGCTTCGTCCACTCCATGGGTTCCACTTCGCCGTTGCCGTTCAGGTCGGGGCTCAAGTCGCGGTGTCCGGCCACCCGGGCGTCGGGGTAGTCCAGCAGTAAAGTCCTTACGAGTACGCGGAGCGAATGACGTTGCCATTCGGTACGGGTGTCTTCGGGCATTCCGTAGTGATTGAGCCCGCCCTCGTAGCAGATGCCGATGCTGTGGGCGTTGTAGCCTCTGGCATGCGCACCGGGACGTTCCAAAGGCCGGAGCGTCTTTATATCACCGTTCTTACGGATGTAAAAATGATAACCTGCGCCGGAGAAGCCCCGGCGCAGGTGGTCTGTTGTCAGGTCGTGTTCCGTATAGCTGCGGTCGCAGCGGGTGGCGGAACAGTGAATGACGATGAGGTTGATGAATCTCATTTTGAGTTATGAGTTATAAGTTATGAGTTATGACTTGGCTACATGGGCATTGCGTGTGCGCCCAATGCGCCGAGAACGGCCGATGCCACTGCGATTACGATTTTGAGGAGCTTGTCCCACCAGGTTGATTTTGTTGACATAAGAGTTTAGGATTTAAAAGATGAATACATAAAGTTATTGTTCAGTCGGGAAATCAGGACGGAAAGGCTATCCGAGAGGGTTCTCCTCTTCGCCACTGTTGCCGCCGCCGTTACCGCCGCCCGAGCTGCCGTCAGCAGGTTTATCCAGCGAGAAAGCCACATTGGCCGGACTACGGGTAACGGCCGTACTGCCATTCACCAGCTTGAGACCCTTGTCGGGCACGAAGCGGATATTCACTTTGGAAATATTCCTGACCGTACAATCTTCCGACTTCTCCACACCCGGACAGCGGAACGTCATGTGAAGCGTACCGAGCTGATTCAGTTTCACCTTGTCGCCGTTGGCAAGATTTGTCTGAATTTCTTCCACAAGGGCTTCGATTACGTGCTTCACATCGCCTTTCGTCATGGCGCAATTTTTCTGAATACTGGCGGCAAGGACATCGATATCCACCGTGCCGCAGGTTTTGGGTTTCTGACGAAGATAATACAGTTTCTGAGAATCAGGATTCGTCACATCCTTCCGGCGCAGAAAGCGCTCTACAAGTACATCCATAAAAAATAAAGTTTAGGTTAAAAAAAATGCATATCAAAATTCCATGTAAAAAGGAAGAGTAAACAGGCGCCTTAATCAATGATTTTCCCTTTCTTTAAGCACATAACAAAGATACGAAATCTACGAGGCGAAGTCAAGTATCCAGCCATTTATTTTCTATAATTCGTTCACTTTTTTCTCTGAAAATCAGGTAAAAAAACAGACGGTCTGTTTGCTCCGTACAGACCGTCTGTTTCACCGTTGCAGACCATGCGTTTACCCTGTTTGCACCGTCTGTTTTTTCATATTCTCCTATATAAGTAATGAATACATTATAATCAGATTGTTATTTCGCGTTTCTCATCAGCCATTCCGTAGGCGGAACATATTCGCCAAGTTTCGTCATGCTGGGGTTATGCGCAAAGTACACATCCCCTGTCTCACCGTTGCGGTGCTTCGCCACCATCACCACTCCCAAACACTCCGTAGGATACTTGCTTACCGGTTCTGTCTTGATGCCCGACAGCGCAGGGCGGTAAAGCAGCATCACCATGTCCGCGTCCTGCTCGATAGCCCCGCTTTCACGCAGGTCGCTCAAGATAGGACGGCTGAAAGGCCGTCCGTCGCTTCCCCGGTTCAACTGGCTCAGGAGCAGAACGGGCACATTCAGTTCTTTTGCCATGAGTTTCGCCTTGCGGGTGGTCTGCGCCACTTCTTGTTCGCGGTTGCGGTTCTTCTGGTCGGACTTCATGTCGCAGAGTTGCAGATAATCCAGAATAATCATGTCGCACTTGCCTTTGCTTTGCAGCATACGCGCCGAAGAGCGCACCCTGTCCATGCTCGTCACCGGATGGTCGTCCACGTGGATAGGCAGCACACGCAAGCCCGTAGCGGCTCTCCTCACCTGCTCCACCT
>USCX01000187.1 GCA_900553285.1 uncultured Prevotella sp. | reverse complement strand
GGAAACGAGGCAGGTCGGGGTGGTAGAGCAGGAAGAGGAAGTGGCGGCGCAGGCCTTGTTCGAGGCGCGTCGTGAAGGGGGCGTCGCCGGAGGTGAACGCCTCGACGACCGAAGTCTCGAGCAGGCGGGTCATGTTCTCGAACACCCTTTCGTAGAGTTTCTCCTTTGTCCTGAAATAGTAGTGGAGCAGGGCGTGTGTCACGCCGGCCACCTCGGCGATGGCCGTTGTCCTTGCCCCGTCGTAGCCGCGGGTCAGAAACTCGTGCTCGGCGGCCTGCAGGATGGCCTGCTCCCGGTTTCCGTTGTCTTTCATGCCTGTTCTGACAAAATTGTTAAACATCTGTGTTAACCGCAAAGGTGAGCATAATTTCCGGAACGGCCAAACGGAATCCGGAGAAAGTGAGGGGAAAGCGCGGCGGGGCCTTGCGGCGGTCTGCGTGCGGGCGGGGAAACGCGGCCGTGGCGGGTGTATATATAATTAATGTGTCCGCCGGACCTGCCAGCCGAGGCAAGGTGACGGTCGGGGCGACGGGATTTTCTGTCGGGGCGATAAACATTCCTGTCAGGGCGACGGAAGTTCCGGTCGGGGCGACAAAGTCTGTTTCACAGTGTGAAATATATAAATCGCACTGTGAAATATATGGTTCACAGTGTGAAACATGTGTTTCACACTGTGATTTAGAGTTTGTCGCGCTGACAGCGATTTCTGTCGCCGTCGCCGGAGGCGCTGTCGCCCTGACCGGAATTCCTGTCGGCGGCCCTGTGGCGACGCCCTCGGTCTCCGCATTCTCACTGGGTGAGTTTCGCCTTTTTTGCAGCCCGGTTATCGTTTTTATTTCTTAAATTTGCGCCGTTACAACAGGCTTATGGAAAAAACATTCAAAATTCGTAAAGGCTTAGACCTGAACTTGGCCGGCGAGGCGCAGCCGCAACTGCAAAAAGCCGGCATGGCGCAAGTTTATGCCCTTGTGCCGGACGACTTTCACGGTGTGAAACCCCGCCCGGTCATAAAAGAGGGTGAGCACGTCGATGCGGGCGGCACCCTCTTCGTCGACAAGAACGACGAGCGCGTCTGCTTCGTTTCGCCGGTCAGCGGGACCGTGACGGCCGTGGAGCGGGGCGAACGCCGCAAGGTGATGAGCATCCAGGTGAAGCCCGACGCCGAGATGCGATACAAGACGTTCGACGTCCCGCAGGGCAACAAACTGACGGCCGACAGCCTGCTCGACCTGCTTCTTGAAAGCGGATTGTTCGCGTTCTTCCGCAGCCGTCCCTACGACGTCACCGCCTCGCCCGCCACCAAGCCCCGTGGCATTTTCATCTCGGCTTTCTCAAAAATGCCCCTGGCCGCCGACTTCTCCTTCGTCCTCCAAGGACAGGAAGACGACTTTCAGAGAGGCATCAGCGCCCTGTCGCTCCTGGCCCCGGTCAGCGTAGGCATACGTCCCGAACAGGAAAGCACGCTGGGCCAGCTGCGCGACGCCACGGTCTACGGGTTCGACGGGCCCAACCCGTCGGGCAACGTCGGCGTCCAGATCAACCACATCGCCCCGATCAACAAGGGCGAAACCGTCTGGACGCTGGGCGCCGAAGAGACCCTCTTCGTCGGCCGCCTGCTCCGCACCGGACGGGTCGACCTGACGCGCCGCATCGCAATGGCCGGAAGCGACATGTTGCATCCCCAATACGTCGAGACCTTAGTCGGAGCCCGCCTTGACCACCTCGTCGACGGAAAGACGTCGACCGCTCACTCCGTCCGCCTTATCGACGGCAACCCCTTGGTTGGCAAGAAGGCCACCCCGGCCTCCTTCCTGGGCGCGCACACGACCGAACTCTGCGCCATCCCCGAAGGCGACGACCGCGTCGAAGTGCTCGGCTGGATTGCCCCGCGCCTGAACGACTACTCAACCAGCCGGAGCTATTTCAGCTGGCTGCAAGGCAAAAACCGCCACTACGACCTCGACTGTCGGATTAAAGGCGGACAGCGCCACATGATCATGAGCGGCGAGTACGACCGCGTGTTCCCGATGGACATCTACGCCGGCTATCTGGTGAAAGCCATCCTCACCGGCAACATCGACCGACAGGAAGAGCTGGGCATCTATGAGGTGGCCCCGGAAGACTTTGCCGTGGCCGAATTCGCCGACTCGTCGAAGCTCGAACTCCAACGCATCGTGCGTGAAGGCCTGGACATCCTCAGGAAAGAAAACAGCTAATCGCCCTTCACACGCCATTCCACCTAACAAAAAACAGAATAACCCATGATAAAAAAGTTTTTTGACAGAATAAGACCCCAATTCGAGGCAGGCGGCAAACTTCACAGCCTCCATTCCGTGTATGAAGGAATGGAGAGCTTTCTGCTCGTTTCGAACAAGACCTCACGAAACGGAGTCAG
>USCX01000186.1 GCA_900553285.1 uncultured Prevotella sp. | reverse complement strand
GCTTCCGGCATGCGGGCCAAGGCTTGCAGGCTGTCTTGCAGGTGTATGGCAGAGGTGTAGGGCACCAGGGCGTCGAGCACTTTCGAGCGCCGGGTGACCAGGGCGAAGTTTTCGTTTTCCTTGTCGATGAGGCTGAGGGCCTCTGCGTAGCAACTTTGCGCCTTGTCATACTCTTTCCGTTCCCAGCGGAGCTCGGCCAGTCGCAGCAGGAGCACACCCTTTTCTGCGCCGTTGCGGGTGCTTTCGGCGCGTCCGCGTTCGTATGACCCGATGGCGGACGCCGTGTCCCGGAGGCTCATCTGGATATTCCCCATGGCGTAATACACCTGGTCGAGATAGTCTTTGTTGTTGTCGGAACGGGCCATGCGCCGCAGCCGGCTGATCATCTTTTTCGCGTTTTTCTGCGAGGAGATTACTTCGGTCTGCTGGATGCGTGCGTTGAAGGCCAATTCGTAAGGCGGGCTCTGGCGCAGGCAGCGCTGATAGGCTTTGAAGGCGTCTGCGGGGCGGTTCAACTCAGTGTAGACCTGCCCTAGGAGGTAGTAGCCGCGCGCCTGCTGCCTGTTGCGTTTCTCCGCTTTCACGGTGCGCTCCAAGTAGGGCAGGGCCTCGTCGTAAAGGCCTTGACGCAGGAGCAGGTCGGCCGTCGTGGCGTCGACTTCGCGGTTCAATCCCGGCGGGATGGTGTCGCGTTGCAGTTTTGACAGGACGTCTTCGGCATCATAAAACCATTCCAGCTCCGCGTAACAGCGTGCAAGCCACGCCCGGGCTTCGGCAACGACAGCCGGCTCCGGGGCGTAGAGGCGGGTGATGTAGGAGAAGGTGGAGGCCGCTTCCAGGAAGTTGCCTTTCTGAAACTGGGCTTTACCCATGAGCAGCCAGGCGTTCTTCAAGAAGGGGTTGAACTCCTTGCGGCTCAGGTAGGCGCGGAGTTTGGCCGAACGGCGCTTGTTCGGGCTGACTGCGGGCTTGCGTTTGATGGAATGGAGCTGGATGGCCTTTTCACACTTGGTCACGGTGGTTTCGAAGTCGCTGCTTCCGAGCGAACGGCTGTTCTCATTGCCTACCGTGAAAAGGGGCAGCATTTCCGTGAAGTTGTCTTTGTTTCCCTCCTCTTTGGCCAAGCAGCCGGACTTGTAGGCCTCGTGCCCGTTGAAGTAGACGTTGTAGCGCGTAACGAACGACTGCCACCAACGCGAAGTGGCAGTGTTTTTTTTCGTTGAGCAGGCCGCCAGTCCCATCAGCAGGAGGAGGCACATTCCGAGGACAATATGCGGAGGGTGATGTCTCAAAGTGTTATGCCGGGCTTTTTGTAAATAAACCGAAGTAGAGCTGTTTTATTGTTTTAGCCACGAAATAAAGGCCTATGCAGAGCAGGACGATGGTGGCGCCGCTCGGCACATTGTAATAATAGGAGAGCCACAGCCCGCCCATGCTGCCCGCCAGGCCCACCAGCACCGAGAGGGCGGCCATCGCGCCGTATGTTCGGGCGAAGAGGCCGGCTGTCATCTGCGGGACGGCAAGGAGGGAGATGACCAGCACGATGCCTACCATGTGAAGGCAGCAGACGATGCTGAGCGCCGTCAGCGCCGTCATGACGGCTTCGACAAAGCGGACGGGCAGCCCTTGCGTTACGGCGAAGTCGCGGTCGTAGGCCACGGCCACGATGACGCGCCCCATTACGGCGTGGAGCGCCAGTGCCACGAGCGACAGGATGCCCAGTGCCCAGAGGTCGGCCCGGGTGACAGACAGAATGCTGCCGAAAAGAAACGACGGCAGGTCGGTGATGAAGCCGGGTGTAAGATAGGCGCAGAGGATGCCCACGCTCATGCCGAACGTCCAGAGCATCGCGATGGCCGAGTCCTCGCGTACCTCGCGCCGACGGCTGAGCCATTGGATGCCGAAACCGGAGAAAAGGGCAAAGAAGGCCGCGCCCCATAGCGGCGGGATGCCGGCATAGGCGCCCAGCCCGACGCCGCCCAACGACGCGTGAGCCACGCCCCCGCCGACAAAGACCAGACGGCGCGTCACTACGTATGTGCCGACCAGTCCGCACAACACACTGGCCAGGATGCATCCTCCAAGGGCATGTTGAAAAAACGTGTATTGCCATAGTGTGGTTTCCATCACTTTGTTCCTCCTTCTTGAAGTAAGAGAATGATTTCGTCTTTCACCTGATTGGGCAGGTCGATGCGGCGTTGTTCGAGCGAATGCAGCCAGTCGTCCATTTCTTGGCTGCGTAAGGTGTAGAAGACGTCGCGAAAGGCTTCGGCCTCGTCGTCGGTGTATTGGTCTGCAGGCCGGCCGGCAAAGGCGTCGAGCTCTTCGTCTTCAAAATAGTCGGGGGCGGCCGTGTCGCCGGCCATGCGGAGCGTTTTCTCGCAGACGGCATGCCGGCCGC
>USCX01000185.1 GCA_900553285.1 uncultured Prevotella sp. | reverse complement strand
AACGTGCCGAAATCGGCCACCGCCGCCCGATAGTGTGCGGCCGCCCGGCTGACGGCCGCCGTGTCGGTCCACTGGCGGTCTGCGTAAAGCTCAGCCAGCAGGGAGTGGAGCACGGCCCGGAGAGGCTTCCGCTCCTCAGCCTCTGTCCGTCGTTCGAGGCGGGCTGTGGCGTCGGCCATGCTGTCGGGCGAGAGGACGCCACGGAGGTCCCGTTCAGCAAAGAGCGCTTTGACCAACTGGCCGTCTTCGCCTTCGTCGAGCGCCTGGCGTGTCATGGCTTCGGCGGCGGTGAGCGCTGTACGCGGGCGGTCGGCTTTCCGCGCGTTGTCGTAGTCTTTCCATAGCTTGGAGAAACTTTGTGCCGGAGCGGCCAAGGCGAAGAGCGCACCGGTCATCATGAGCATGAGTTTACGTATCATGGCTAAGGAGGTGTTTTTATACACAAAGATAGGCGGGCCGCAGGTTCCGCTGTCTTTTTGTGCACTTAAAAAAACTTAATGACGGTTTTGCGTCCCTGCCCGGCTTTCTTTTTGGCGTCGGCGGAGAAACCGGCGGGCAGGGCGGAAAAACGGTCAGCCCTGACGGAAAATCCCAGGTCGCCGATAGAAAATCCTGTCAGGGCGATAGAAAATCCTATCGGCGACTTGGGATTCCGCAGGGGTGAGGCGCAGCGTGCGGGTGGGAGGCCGGAATGTGTGCGTCGGCTTTGGCGGATGGCGCTCCCGGTGTCCCGGGGCGTTGCCAGCCGGATAGAAAAATCCCTCAGTGCGGCGGAGTGTCCTGCCGCACTGAGGGATGGTTTGCGTCGCACCGGGCGAAAGCGGCCGCAGTCAGGTCTGTCGAGGCTTATCGGTAGAGGAAGAACTGCGGTCTGCCGTAGAGGGTGAAGTCTTTGACGCAGCCGGGCTGGGATGCGCCGCGCTGGCGCAGCTCGATGCCCTTGACGGTTTGGATTTCGCCCAGGTCGATGATGACGCGGTGAGGAAACGGGGTCGGGGCGTCTTTCCATTTCGAGTGCCAGTAGGTGCGCGAATCACCGTCGCAGATGAATTCGGCGTCGCCCTCGACGGGCTCTTCGGAGTTGGCATAGACCACCGTCCATCCGTCCTTGGGGAGCGGTTTCCCGTCGGCGTCGATGAGGGTTGCCTCACTGAGACAGGAATGCTTGCCGTCGTAGCCCGAAGTAACCTCAATGCAAAGGTGGCGGAGCGTGCGCGAGCCGCCAAAGTCGAAGTATTGCCAGCCGTCGGCCTGCTTCATCGTTCCGGCGTAAATCTTGTCGCCTTCTTCGATGATGGGGTCGCCTTGGGCGGAGCGGCCGGGTTTCTTTCCGGCGTTGGGGTCCTCGCCCACCTCGTCGAGGATGGGTTCAGACCGTCCACATAGGGTGCGCTTGCCTGTGTTCTCCATGGCGAAGACTACGATTTCATTCTCGCCCTCTTTGAGCCACGGTCCGGGCAGGTAGAGGGTTTGCTGCGGTCCGATGTTCCAGAACTTTCCCACCGAGTGGCCGTTGACCCATACGGCGCCTTTCCCCCATCCGCGGGTGTCGAGGAAGGTGTCGGCCGCCTTGTCGAGGCGGAATACGCCGCGGAAGAAAGCCGGGCAGCCTTGGATGTCGCCTTTTTCCCAGTGGAGGCCCGACACGTCGGCGCGATAGAGCGGAAGGGGAGTGACGGTCCATCCCCGGAGCTCGTTGCCGTTGAGGGTGACGCGGTCGGTGATGCCCTTGTGGTTGTCGAGAAGGGCGGCACCGTAGTTGACGCGGCCTACGTTCTCGACGAGAATTTCGAGTGTGGCGCCGGCGGGAATGTCAACCTCCATGCGGTCGAGGCGCAGTCGGCGGTCGAGGCTGCCGACCTGTTTGCCGTTGACGAGCACCACGGCGTAATCGCGCAGCTCCTTGACGGCGAGGATGCCTTTCGCGGCGTGCGGAACGACTGTCTGATAGTGGATGTAACCGAAGTCCTGGTCGACGTCCTCCATCGTCAGCGGGCGGTCGGACTGGACGCGGCGGCCGAAAGCGCTATGGAGCGGGGCGCATTCGGTCAGGGCGACCGGCGCGAAAGAGGTGACCGGATTGGGCGCCGGCACGTCGGGGAGGGATTCGCCTTCGGGGAGATGCTTCTGTATGACTTGGCGAAAGGCGTAATACTTGGGCGTGGCGTTTCCATACTCGCCCAAGGGAGCGTCATAGTCGTAGCTCGTGGGCTGCGGCTGGTAGGTCGGGGCGACATTGGCGCCGTTGGTGTAACCGAAGTTCGTGCCGCCGTGAATGACGTCAACACAGACCGTTGTACCGACATCGATGTTGGTCAGCGCCTGAATATCGGTCACCTTTTTGCAGAGCTCAGCGATAGCGTTTCTGCCGCGTGCGAAGTCATTGCCCGCGTGTGCGGAAACGCCCTCGACATACA
>USCX01000184.1 GCA_900553285.1 uncultured Prevotella sp. | reverse complement strand
ATACTTGTCGCCCGTTTCGCGGATGATGGCTCGCCGGTAGCTTTCCGGATAGCCGGGGCGCGTCGGCGGCGTGCCCAGTCCGTAGGGAGTGCGGGTGAACTCGCCGTTCTTTTCAGGCTTCACGACCTGGTCGTTGTGTTTCACGATGAGATATTCGCCCAGTTTCCGCCACTCGCGGAGCATCCGCCGCGCGGCGCGGTTCGTATACTGGTTGAGAAACGCCTTGCAGCTGTCGGGCGAGCTTTCAAAGAGGGCTGCGGCCTTGCGCTCCACGTCGGCCTGCCGCCCGAGGAGGCGCGCCTCGACCTGGTCGCGGCGTGCCTCTACGTCAGGAAAGAGGGCGCTGTAACGCGGATAGGTCATGTTGGCCACCCAGTTGCACACCCAGAACGCCGATTTCCAGGAGAAGGTGACGCCGTCGGCTGTGCCTTCGGCGAAACATTCGGGCACCGTCGTCGTGCAGCAATAGACGGGGGTGTAGGCCGACGTGTTGGCGTCGTCGTTGGTGACCCAGAGGATGCCTCCCACCGCGTCGGGCAGCCAAGAGCGCATTTGGGCCACAAAGGTGAAGCCCGGCTGCTGGGTCGAGATGGGCCGCTCGTTGAAGTATTCCTTGCCGTCCACTTTCCATGTCAGGGGAGTCGGGCGGTAGGGGGCGTTGTACGGGCCTGCCCCGAGGTCTTTCCGGGTATCGAAGGGCGTGCCTTCGTAGTGGTCGCGCATGCTCATCATGACGTCATGCACCGAGAGCGGTCGGTCGGGCTTTACGTAGAGGGGCATCGGGGTGCAGGTCTCTGAGATGGGTTTCCCGGCGGCGTAGTCCACGTATTTCTCCATGCCCTTTGTCCATCGGTTGAAGAAACTCCATACGCGGGCCTCGCAGGCTCGCTGCATGGAGAAGTCGGAGGGACTGTAAGCTGCAGCGAAGTCGAACTCACTGTCTTTGCCGTCGAAATATCCCCGTTCGCGGGCGAACGAGATGACGTCTGCCGAGCACATGACGTTCTGCTTGTCCTTGCGGTCGAAGTGGCGGATGCGGCTTTGGTTGGCGTGCGCGCTGATGCAGTCGTCAGGAATGCGGACGGCCACCCATACCGTGCCTTTCCGGCCGGGGCCTTTGCCAATCATTTCCATGATCCAGGCTTCGTCGGGGTCGGCAATCGTGAAACTCTCGCCCGACGAGGCGTAGCCGTATTCCTGGACGAGTGACGTCATGACCTTGATGGCTTCGCGGGCGGTCTTTGCGCGTTGCAGCCCGATGGACATCAGGCTTACGTAGTCGATGACGCCCTCGGGGTCGACCAGCTCCGCCCGTCCGCCGAAGGTGGTTTCGCCTATGGTCACTTGGAACTCGTTGATATTGCCGATTACGCTGTACGTCACCGGCGCCTCGTCGATTTCGCCGAGGTATTGGTTGGTGTCGCCGTCCACAATGCGGCGTTTTGCCCCTTCGGGATGGCGTGCGGCCGGAAAGCGGCGGAGATAACCGTACATGCCGTAGTCGTCGGCGCTGTATGTCACGATAACCGACCCGTCGGCCGAGGCTTTCTTGCCTACGATGAGGCTGGTGCAGGCTTCCGCGCGGTGGGCGGAGAAGAGACAGAGAGCCGCCAGCGAGAGCATCCGGATGATGTTTTTCTTCATACGTTGTTGTGTGTTGAAACCGTTGGTGTGACAATTAGCAGGCCTTGAAAGACATGTCCAATCCCTTGACCGAGTGGGTGAGTGCACCTACCGACACGAAGTCGACGCCGCATTCCGCATAGTCGCGGATGGTGTCGAACGTGATGCCGCCACTCGATTCAGTCTCGTAGCGGCCGCCTATCATTTCGACGGCCTTGCGGGTATCCTCTACCGTGAAGTTGTCGAGCATGATGCGGTCCACACCGCCGTGGGCCAGCACCTGGCGGATTTCGTCGAACGAGCGGACCTCGATTTCGATTTTCAGGTCAAGGCCCTTTTCTTTGAGATAGGCGTGGCAGCGGTCGAGCGCTTTATCGATGCCTCCGGCGAAGTCGACGTGGTTGTCTTTCAACAGAATCATGTCGAAGAGTCCGATGCGGTGGTTGCCGCCGCCGCCGATGCGCACGGCTTCTTTCTCCATCATGCGCATGCCGGGTGTCGTTTTGCGCGTGTCGAGAACCTTGGTCCGTGTGCCGGCCAGTCGTTCTACGTAGCGGTGTGTCGTGGTGGCGATGCCGCTCATGCGCTGCATGATGTTCAGCATGAGTCGTTCGGTTTGCAGGAGACTGCGCACTTTGCCCATGACGACCATGGCGATGTCGCCGGGACGGACGTGGGCGCCGTCGTCGATGCGCACGTCGACTTCCATGCTGGGGTCGAAACGGTGGAACACTTCCTTGGCTATGCGGATGCCGGCCAAAATGCCTTCTTCCTTAATCAGCAGGTGCGACTGTCCCATCGCGTCTTCGGGAATGCAGCAG
>USCX01000183.1 GCA_900553285.1 uncultured Prevotella sp. | reverse complement strand
CTTCCGCGCACTTTCCGTCCAGCTGAAATGCGGCCAACGCTTGGCACCGCGCCCGGCAAACGCGGCCCGGAGGGAAGGGTCGGCCGCAAGGAGGTTGATCTTCTCGGCTATGTCGACGGCATTGTGCGGGTCGACGTAGAGGGCGGCGTCGCCGCAAACCTCGCGCAAGGGCGGTATGTCCGACACGACTACCGGCGCGCCGCAAGCCATCGCTTCGAGGGGCGGGAGGCCAAAACCTTCGTAGAGGGAAGGATAAACAAGACAGAGGGCATGGGCGTAGAGCTGGCGCAGACGGACATCGCTCACCCGACCAAGCCATTCCACGCGCCCGGCCACGTCATGACGGAGCAGGTCACCGACCGTGGCGGCATAAATGCGGTTCTGCCCGCCCACCACATAGAGCCTGACCGAAGGATCGGACACATGGGCGAACGCCTCGATGAGGGTATGGAAATTCTTCCGGGGGTCGATGGACGAGACGGCCAGCACGTATTTCCCCGGGCACGGGGCGGGCTTCTCCGCACCGGCGCCGACGGCCTCGCCCGCCTTCTCCATGAACACGTCGGCCACGGCGTTATAAACCACCTCTACCTTTTCGGGACGCAAGCGCAGCCGCCGGACGATCTCACCCTGCGAACTCCGGCTCACTGTCAGCACCCTACGCGACGTAGCGGCACACAAAGGCGTCAGCCACTTGTAGAGACACACATAAGAACGGGCATACCACTGCGGGGCAACGAGGAAAGCAAGGTCGTGGATGGTCATGACTTTCCGGCTACCCCATACGGGGCCCAGACCGGTGAGGCTGACCAGGACCTTCGGCCCTTTCTGCCGGCTGAACCAAAGCGGCAGGGACACCTGTTCCCACCCATGCGACCGCCCCACGCCCCATGTCTCGTAACAAAGGCCGCGCAGGTCGTAGCCGGGATGGATGCGGCCATGCGGGACACAGAGCACAAACGGTTCGCCCAGACGGGCCATGGTCCGACAGAGCTCGTAGGCAAAACGGTTGACGCCCGTAGGGACTTGCAGCAGGAAGCGTCCGTTGACGTATATCATCGTGAGAAGAAGTGTCGCACCTTCGACTTCAACAAGAAGCAGAAAAAGCGCCCGTAATGCCGGATGCGCTCCCATAGCGAGCGGCTGACCCAGCTGTTTTCGCAATAATGGATGGCGTAGGACGCAGCGGTCTGTTCGCGCCGGTTCCCGGCAAAGATTTCCGACCGGTAGACCATGATTCCGCCAGCCAGCGGTTGGTCGGCATCGACGTAGCGCAGGCCGTAGTCCTCGGCCACGCGGGCATAGATTTGCGGGGCTATCACGTCGAGCCCCAGTGTGCCGTCGGGGCGCACGAGGTGCTTGTCGGCATACCAGTCGAGCAGGCGTTTCACGAAAGGGCATCCCCGTTCGGCCCCCATGACGGCCGCTTGCAGCTGTATGCCTGAGGGGTAAGCCTCCACCATGCGGCGGCCCTCGGCGTCAAGGAGACGGAGCGTCCGGTCGCGCTCCACCATGAAAGGGTGATACTCCATGCTGGTGAAGAACGTATGGTGGAGGAACGTATCGAACGGGCGCAACACCCTGACGTCGGAATCCAGATAAACGCCGCCCTCGACGTAGAGCGCATAAAGGCGGATGTAGTCGGCCGCAAAGGCCCACTTGCGGTGGGCGACGGCCTCGCGGACATAAGGAACGCTCGCCTCGACGTCGAAAGCCTCACGGTCCCAGAGCTTCCACTCATAGTCGGGCATCACACGCCGCCACGAGTCCATGCATTGCCGCACCTTCTCGGGGAAAGGCTCGCCCGAGAGCCAGCAGTAGTGTATTTTTTTCGGTATCATGCCGGTCGGACGGTTTCGGCGTATGTCACAACCGTTGAGCGCGGCCGGGAGGAATCGGCCAGGAGCAACAGGGTATAGAAACAGAAGATGTCGGTCGGGATCTTCACCCACACGATGAGCTGCACGGCCAGCACGGCCAGGAAGAACAGCCGGTGCGCGCCCTCGCGCCGGTAGACGGCATGTGAACAGTAGGCAAAATACGTCGCAAAGAGCGCCAGCCCGACCAGACCACAGTAGAAGACGAACACGCTGTAACCGGCGTCGGTGCCGGCATAGAACATTTCCTTACCGGTCGGGTCGGCGAAATAGCCGTCGCCTATGAGCCACGTCTTCAGGTTGTCCGGCCAGATTTCGAACCAGTAGGAAAACAGCAGGTCGGAGGAATGGGTGGAGAACTCGCCCGTCCGGAAAAAGTTGATGAACCCCTCAAAGCCGTACTCCATGCTGCCCCGCAACGAAGCCACGTGGTGATAGGCGTAATAGATAACGCCCGCCAGCACACAGAAGGCGGCGCTGACCCCCACGCCCCAAAGGAAGTGCCGCCGGGT
The DNA here is from genome assembly GCA_900553285.1 of uncultured Prevotella sp. Taxonomy (GTDB): domain Bacteria; phylum Bacteroidota; class Bacteroidia; order Bacteroidales; family Bacteroidaceae; genus Alloprevotella. The sequence continues at coordinate 89 of USCX01000183.1, read as the reverse complement.
GAGCCTCGCCCGCAACCATGCCGGCGGGGAGTGCATCATGTAGAGGCCGCCCAGCACTACCCCAACCACCGTGGTCCGCGGCACGAAGT
>USCX01000182.1 GCA_900553285.1 uncultured Prevotella sp. | reverse complement strand
GCGACGGACAACGGCCAGCCGGACAGACTGGCGCCCGAAAAGGACGCGACGCCCGAAGTCTGTGATTTTCAAATGATTCTGTTCGTCATAAGCCACGTCGAGCAGGCCGGACTGAAGCATCTGCAAGAGATAGGCGTGCCAGTCGCGGGCCATGACATCGCGGCCGGCGCCGAAGGTTTTAAGCCGCTCGAACCCTCCTTCGCGGACCGCAGGCGAAAAGCGGCCGACGAGGATGTCCACCACTGTCTGGAAGCCCGCCGTCTCGCCTGTACGGGCTATGGCGCTCAGGGCTTTCTGTGCGAGCACCGTTCCGTCGAAGCGGACAGGCGGGTGGCGGCACACGTCGCAGTTGCCGCAATCGTGTTCGCTCGCCTCGCCGAAATAGTTGAGGAGAATGCGCCGGCGGCAGACCTCGGCCTCCGCATATTCCTGCATGCGGTTCAGGCGTTCCCGGTTTATCTCCCGCTGTCCGCTCGCCCTGGCAAACGACGTCAGCTGTATGATGTCGGCATAATTATAGAGCAACAGGGTGTCGGCGGGCAGTCCGTCCCGGCCGGCCCGGCCTATCTCCTGATAGAAGCTCTCTATGCTTTTAGGCAGGTTGTAGTGGACCACCCAACGCACGTTGCTCTTGTCGATGCCCATGCCGAAGGCGATGGTGGCCACGACGACCTGGATATGGTCGCGGATGAAGTGCATCTGCGTGCCGTCGCGCTCCGCCGCACTGAGGCCGGCATGGTAAGCCGCGGCCATGACGCCATGCGCACGGAGGTCGGCCGCAAGTTTTTCGGTCGTCCTGCGCGAGAGGCAATAGACGATGCCGCTCTGCCCGGCATGGGCGCCGATGAAACGGAGCAGCACCGACAGTTTCTCGCGTCCTTTGAGACCGCATTTCACGTCGAGGCTCAGGTTCGGACGGTCGAACGACGAGACGAAAACGGCGGGGTCGTGAAGGTCGAGCTGGGTGAGGATGTCCTGACGGGTGACCTTGTCGGCCGTAGCGGTGAGCGCCATGACGGGCACACCGGGGAACGTGTGCCGCAGGACACCGAGCCGCGCATACTCCGGACGGAAATCGTGGCCCCACTGGCTGACACAGTGGGCCTCGTCGATAGCGAAAAGGCTCACATGGATGCCTTGAAGCAGATAGGGCAACTCCGCGAGCAGCGTCTCGGGCGACATATAAAGCAACTTGATCCGCCCCTGCTGGCTCGCATAGCGCAGGCGGCGCTGCTCGTCGGCCGACAATACGCTGTTCAACGCCGCGGCGGCAATGCCGTTGGCCCGGAGGGCCTCGACCTGGTCTTTCATGAGCGAAATGAGCGGCGACACCACGACGGCCGTCCCGTCCATTTCGAGTGCGGGCACTTGGTAACAGAGGCTCTTCCCGCCGCCCGTGGGCATCAGGACGAGGCAGTCGCGCCCCGAAAGGACGTGGCGGATGATTTCCTCCTGCTGCGGACGGAAAGAGTCGTAGCCGAAATATCTTTTGAGGGTTTCGAAAAGCATGGCAGCGGCGGCGGGCGGTCAGGTGTTGAGCGTGGTTTCCACCTCTTCCACCTCCTGACGGAACGTCATGTCCACCGAGATGCGCTTCTCGGTCTGGCCGCAGGCATAGAGCACGGTCGAATGGTCGCGCTTGCCGAAGCTCCGCCCGATCTGGGCAGACGAGAGGTCGGTGTACTTCTGACAGAGGTACATCGCGAGGTGGCGGGCCTGCACCACTTCCTTCTTCCGGCTCGCCGACACGACGTCGCGCTCCTTCACCTTGTAGTGACGGCACACGCACTTGACGATGGCCGACACGCTGAGCTGGCGTTTCTCCATGTTGACCAGGCAACTGATGACCTGGGCCGCCATGGGCACGTCGATCTCGCGGTTGGCGACAATCGAGCGGACCATCAACGTGTTGATGACCCCTTCGAGCTCGCGCACGTTGTCGCTCACGTTTTCGGCAATGTAGCTGACCACATCGTCGGCGATAGTGAGCCCGTTGCTTTTGATTTTCGACTCGAGGATGCTGCGCCGCAAGGTGGCGTCGGGGCGTTGCAGGCAGACGGGCATACCCCACTTGAAGCGCGTCAGGAGGCGCTCCTCCATCCCTTCGAGCAGGGCGGGCGGGCGGTCGCACGTCATGACGAGCTGACGCTTGTTGAGGTGAAGGTGATTGAAGATGTGGAAGAAAATCTGCTGCGTGCGCTGGGTGGTCATCTCCTGAATGTCATCGACAATCAGGACGTCGACACTCTGGTAGAAGTTCATGAAGTCGTTCCACCGGTCGTGGCGCACGGAGTCGGTATACTGGCGCATGAACATGTGGGCGGAGACCATGAGCACCCTCTTGCCGGGGAAACGGCTTTTGACACGGAGGCCGATGGCCGTGGCCAGGTGGGTCTTCCCGACGCCCGACGGGCCGTAGATGAAGAAGGGGTTGAACGTCACCTGCTTCGGATTGTCGGCTATGGACAACCCGACAGTGCGGGCCAGCTTGTTGCTC
>USCX01000181.1 GCA_900553285.1 uncultured Prevotella sp. | reverse complement strand
CGCCGCGCCTGTTTCACCGGTCACTGCGTCCGTTTCCTGTGCCGGTCAGGCCGGAAAACTGTTCAACAACATATGCATTCCGCTTTGCGCACTCCCGGAAAATAACTACTTTGCGTGCGGTTAAAAATAGCTTGACGATCATCTTAAACACAACGATGCTATGAAAGAATACAATTCCCATGAAATCAAAAACATTGCCCTTCTCGGCAATGACGGCTCAGGAAAGACCACTCTCACAGAAGCGCTGCTCTTTGAGAGTGGTCTGATAAAACGCCGCGGCCGCATCACGGCCAAGAACACCGTTTCGGACTACTTCCCCGTCGAGCAGGATTATGGCTACTCGGTCTTTTCGACCGTGTTCCACGTTGAATGGAACGGCAAGAAGCTCAACATCATCGACTGCCCGGGCTCGGACGACTTTGTCGGGGCCGCCATCACGGCGCTCAACGTGACCGATACGGCGGTCCTGCTCATCAACGGGCAGTATGGCCCGGAAGTCGGCACGCAGAACCACTTCCGCTATACCGACAAGCTGGGCAAGCCGGTCATCTTCCTGGTCAATCAGCTCGACGACGAGAAGTGTGACTACGACGCCATCCTGGCCGAACTGCAAGGCATCTACGGGCCGAAGGTCGTGCCGGTGCAGTATCCCGTCAAGACGGGGCCCGATTTCAACTCCCTGATAGACGTCATTCTCATGAAGCAGCTGACGTGGAGCGCCGAGGGCGGCGAACCCACCCTCAGCGACATTCCCGCCGAAGAGCGCGACAAGGCCATGGCCATGCACAAGGCGCTGGTCGAGGCGGCTGCCGAAAACGACGAGGGGCTGATGGAGAAATTCTTCGAGACCGAGACGCTCACCGAAGACGAGATGCGTGAAGGCATACGCAAAGGCATGGTCACGCGGAGCATCTTCCCCGTGTTCTGTGTCTGCGCCTCAAAGAACATGGGCGTCGGGCGTTTGATGGAGTTCCTCGGCAATGTCGTGCCCTTCGTCGACGAGATGCCCCCTGTGCACAACACGCGCGGCGAAGTAGTCAGCCCCGACCCCGCAGGTCCGGTGTCGCTCTTTTTCTTCAAGACGGGCGTCGAGCCGCACATAGGCGAAGTGCAATACTTCAAGGTGATGAGCGGCTGCGTGCACGAAGGCGACGACCTCACCAATGCCGACCGCGGCTCGAAGGAGCGCATGGCGCAGATTTTTGTCTGCGCCGGGGCCAACCGTGAGAAGGTCAGCCAGCTTTCGGCCGGCGATATCGGCTGCTCGGTCAAACTCAAAGACGTCAAGACGGGCAACACGCTCAACGGGAAGGACTGCGACAACCGCTTCAACTTCATCAAGTTCCCCAATCCGAAGTGTACGCGCGCCATCCGCGCCGTCAACGAGGCCGAGACGGAGAAGATGATGGCCGCATTGGTGCGTATGCATCAGGAAGATCCGACCTGGGAAATCGAGCAAAGCAAGGAATTGCGTCAGACGCTTGTGCACGGCCAGGGAGAGTTCCACCTGCGCACGCTCAAATGGCGTCTGGAAAACATAGACAAAATAGCCGTCGAATTCAGCGAGCAGCGCATCCCCTACCGCGAGACCATCACGAAGGCCGCCCGCGCCGACTATCGCCACAAAAAGCAGAGCGGCGGTGCGGGACAGTTCGGTGAGGTCCACCTCATCGTCGAGCCGTATCGCGAAGGCATGCCCGACCCGGCCGTCTACCGCTTCGGCAATCAGGAAATCCGGGTCACGATGAAGGGCAAGGAAGAGATTTCGCTCGAATGGGGCGGTAAGCTCGTCTTCATCAACTCCGTGGTCGGCGGGGCGATAGACGCGCGCTTCATGCCCGCCATCCTGAAAGGCATCATGAGCCGGATGGAACGCGGCCCGCTCACCGGTTCGTATGCCCGCGACGTCCGGGTGATTGTCTACGACGGCAAGATGCACCCCGTTGACAGCAACGAACTCTCGTTCATGCTCGCCGGCCGCAACGCGTTCAGCCTGGCTTTCAAAGAGGCAGGCCCGAAGATTCTCGAACCTATCTATGACGTCGAAGTCTTTGTGCCGGGCGACAAGATGGGGGACGTCATCAGCGACCTGCAGGGCCGCCGCGGTCTTATCGTCGGTATGCACAGCGAGGCAGGCTACGAGAAAATCCAGGCCAAGGTGCCGCTCAGGGAAATGGCGAACTACTCCACCGCGCTCAGCTCGCTGACGGGCGGACGGGCATCGTTCATCATGAAGTTCGCCAGCTATGAGCTCGTGCCGGGCGACTTGCAGAACAAACTCATCAAGGAGTTTGAGGAGAGCGAGAAAGAGGAATAAGCCCCTTGTCGGGGATTCCGGCTTATGTTCATGCGCGAACGGTGTTTCGCGATGCGGCGGCCATCTTATGCGGGTGGCCGCCGGTTTTTGTTCCCGGTCTTGGCGGGGCCGCCGGCCCGGTGTCCCGGCGGCCGGTTGCGGCGACGGGAAAAACAGGCGGGCTGACAGAAATTACGGGCGCGGCGACAGAAA
>USCX01000180.1 GCA_900553285.1 uncultured Prevotella sp. | reverse complement strand
CATACCCTTTTTCCTTTGGATAGATAAAAGCGACCTCACTCCTCGTTGCCTGGATGGAAGCTTCGGAGACACGTTCGATTGTATGGGATAGAAACAACCGTGCCTTGCTCAAATCGATTTGGTTGATATTGATGGCAGCTACTTCGCTCTCTGCCTGCAAAACTACCATTCCCGTTGTTTCCCATGGTTTTAGCAAAGCCAACGTTTCGAGCACCTCGGACTGCGGCGTGATGGGATAGCCAAAATAGCCGTCACAACCACACCGGATGGCGGCATGGGCTATGGCTTCGTTTCCTTTAAGCAATAGAACTTCTTCTGGGTTTTCTGACATGGTTAGTCTTCTTTTGTACGATAAACGGTTATGCAGCCGTCGGGGCAGACGATAGCACACGAACTGCACCCGATACAGGCCTCTGCGCGGGGTTGCTCCATATAGGGATACCCGCGATGATTGACAGCCCGGCCAGATAAAGCCAACACGCCACACGGACACGCCACGGCACACAGGTTACAACCCTTGCAACGGTCGGTGTCGATGACCACGGCTCCTCTCATTTTACTCATTATCTCACCGTTAATTTACTGGTTATACATATCTTTATTATAAAACGCAAAGATATCGTTGAGCATCGACCGGGCTTCTGCGGCAGGACTGTCGGGATCTATGGCCTCCGCTGCCAGATAGCAGTTGATGGCCTCAGCCCACCGGCCTTGCTTACGGTACGCATTGCCCCGCAAATAGTGAAGCGTAGCGTCCTCGTTTCCACAAGACATCGCCTCATCCAATTTTTTCATAGCTTCGGTAATACGTCCTTGGACTATGTCCGAACTGATCTCTCGGTAATCTTTGCACATATATGTCCCTTTGTGCATACAAAGATAAAGTTTCCGCTTCTCCACCTCACCTCATCTCTCAAAAATTAACAGTAAATTAAGTCTTCGAAAACAGTTCCGGGGATTTCACAAACTACGTATATTTCTAACTATCAGTGATTTGTAAAAACGTACAGAAATCGTTTCAAATTCAACCAAACCGATAAATTCAACTCTCGGGAAGCCTCATGAATTTACACACATTTTCCGAATTATGTGCAAATCCGGGGAGCGCGCCCCCGGCCCTCATCTCCGAAACAAGCGCAGTCTTGAAAACGTTTCCGACTGCGATAAAACGCCCGGTCAGTGCGGAAAGTTTTCGACAGTCCCCAGCGCTTCTGTCAGAAAGTCGAGCGACTCTTGCCGTGCCCTCCGCAGGACGAGGTTAACACGCTCCCAGTCAATCGGCTGACACATACGGCGCGCGATTTCGCCCGCATCGCAGCGCTCGACCATCCTGTCTTCCAGTCCAAACACAGACAGCAAGGACGCGAACCGCGCCTGGCCGCGCGACGAATTGCCCCACGTCACAAACGGACGGTTGAAAAGGATTGAGAAAACGCAACCGTGAAAAGAGTCTGTCAGCACATAATCGGCGTCCTGGTAGGCGTAGAGCCAAGCCGAAACGGGCGGGTGATACAAATCCGTTAACGGGGTATGCAAAGGAACATTCCCTTCTGCCCGGGCCATAGCCGAGAAGAAAGAACAGCCCAGTCGCCGGGCCACCTCAATTCCCAAAGTGCGACATGCCGGGGTGCGGTCGAGCAAATAACCGAAGAGACGGCCGCGAACAGCGTTTCCGACAGAAGCCGACAACGGCTCCCGGTCATAAAAAATTTGTGTCACAAAATCCTTGGGCCGCATTTCCGCGCCCTCTTGTCCGCTCCGATAAGTTCGGAATATCCGGCCCGCCTCATCATCGGCCAGCTCCTCATAATCGGCAGGAGTGAGCAGCATGGTCGGGGCGAGCACCCATCTGGCATCAACGCCTAGGCGGTCGCGACACAAGGCGACTCCTCCGCGCTCCCTCACCGACAAGGCATCGAAACGGGCGGCCAATTGACGGCAGGTTCGTGTCAGTGTCTCACCATACTCCCACTCGTCCGTCCCGAAAGACGCTCCATACGCCACCCGGCGGACAGGTGCATCTGAGGGTAAAAAACCAAGGAAATAGTCAGTAAGTCCGTCTATGTAAGAAGGACGCCAGATCTGATCACTCCCCACGATGTAGGCATCATAACGCCGCGTTTCATAATCCTTAAGCAACGCCCCGCTCGTACAGAGAGGCCGTGTCTGCGGCTGGACATACAGCCACGTAAAGCGACGCAGTTCCCTGAAAAGATCGATTTCCTCGTGACGATAGATCCAGCGCACCGGCACTTTGCCATACAGCGGTTTCAAAGTGTTCGCCACCTGTCTCCGGAGCCACAAGGACAGCCTGTGGCTTCCGTCACGCTTTTCCCGACGGACGAGCCAAACGTCGTGCCCCATCCGCGACAGCGTTTGCCGTAAAGCCCAGCACTGCAAGATCCCCCCGTAGTTCGCCCGCAGGGGCTGTGTGAGTATGCCAATTTTCATCGTTACGAGTCCGTTTGTTCATCCGTAAATGGAGAGAGGCTTGACACCTGGCAAGCAGGAAGGAACGGAAT
>USCX01000179.1 GCA_900553285.1 uncultured Prevotella sp. | reverse complement strand
GTCTGCCCCATTTGGCCACTCTGGAATTTGCCCATTCTGTCAAAGTCCTACCTTTGCGTCATCCCCAACCATAGGCGGGAAACGGCTGCAAAGGTAGGACTTTTTTTTTACGTACAAAACTTTTCATTCAAAATTTCTACATCGCACGTGTTTTTTCTTTGTATTTTTCCAACTGGCGAAGCACGGCATCCACACAGAGATCCACGCCTTCTTCAAATGTGTCGCACACTTTCTCCACGTGGAATTCCGAATTCGGCACCGACACATTGAAAGCGGTCTCCTTGTTCTTTGAAGTCTCCGGTTTCACCACCTTCAGGATGACTTCCACTTTCTGTATGCTTTCGGTATTCTTTTCGAGTTTAGCCACTTTCTTCTGGATAAAATCGTGCAACTTTTCAGTAGCATCAAAATGGATAGACTGAATTTTAAGCTCCATAATTCCTCTTTTTTACGCCCACGGATGGGCACGTTCGTATTCTTTTTTCAGTTCCGCGAATGTGGTGTGCATATAGACCGCAGTGGTCGACAGGCTCTCATGCCCGAGCAGTTCTTTCACGGCCTCGATATCGGCGCCATGATTGAGCATGACCGTTGCGAACGTATGCCTCAGCACGTGCGGGCTTTTCTTTTTCATTGTAGTCACTGCAGACAAGCTCCGGCGGACACCGGCGGCGACCTTCGACCGCGTAATGCGCAACCCGTCGTCTCCCACGATCAACGGCCGCTGCGCCAAGGGGAACTGTCGCCGTCTCGCTTCCAAGTAGTGCTGCGTCTCTTCTGCCAGTTCGGCGCCGAAAGGAATTATGCGTTCCTTGTCGCGCTTCCCGACCACCCTCAGCGAACGGCCGACAAGATCCACGTCCTCCACATTCAGCCCGACCAGTTCGGCCAAGCGGACGCCCGTCGAATAAAGCAGTAGCAGCATGTAGCGATCACGTAGCCCCGGGAAGCCCGGCAGAAACTGCACGTTGTCGAGCAGGCGATCCATCGCGCCTTCGTCAAGGAACGCCGGCAACGGCCTGTCGCACTTCGGACCGCGCACCGCCTCAGCGGGATTATTCCTGCATTCGCCCATAAGCATCTGGAACCGGAAGAAGGCGCGCAAGGCACTCAACCGGCGACGCACGGAACGTGGCGCCGAGCCGCGCTCCACCTCGCTGACCACCCATCGCCGCACGATGTCGCGGTCAACCTGCGCCCAATCCAACGTACTGTCGAGCGAAGTAAAAAACGCCTCGAAGGCCTCCAAGTCCGCACGATAATTTTCCACCGTTCGGACGGAATACCCTCTATCGGACGACAAATAGCGCAGGAAAGACTTCACGGTTTTCATAGCTCACTTCGTTTGTCTTACAAAAGCAAATATAGTGTTTTCCGCTCAGTCCGCAAAAACTTTCGACACAAATAAACATTTTTCTTTATAAAAAAGGCATAAAATCCGGCACGTTCATAGAGGGTCGACGTCGAAATAAATGGTTGCAGACCGTCCCTCTGCGGTCTGCCTGACCTTTTCGCGGACCGCCCAAAGCACTTCACGCACGGCTGTAACCGACGCATTGGGCGGCAGTTTCAGCATCATCGTACGTATATATTGTGCTTGAAGCCGGGCCACGGCCGGACGGTCGGGGCCTAACAAGGCATCGCCGAATTCCGGACGGAGCATCCCGGCCATCATACGGGCAGCGGCGTCGGCCGAATTCTCGATCCGGTGTTTCACATAGATAAGGATAAGGCGTCGGAAAGGCGGATAAAGAAAAGCGTGACGTTCTTCCATCTGTCCGTCATACATGCCGCGATAGTCATTATGCACCACCTGCCTGATGACTGGCAGGTCAGGCTGACGTGTCTGCAGGACGACCCGTCCCTGCCGGCCGCGCCGGCCGGCCCGTCCGGCCACTTGCGCCATCATCTGGAAGCCTCGCTCGTAGGCCCGGAAGTCCGGCTGGTTCAGCAATTGGTCTGCGTTCAGAATCCCTACCACCCGGACGCGCTCAAAGTCCAGACCTTTTGTAACCATCTGCGTACCTATCAGTACATCCGTTCTCCCGTGGGCGAAATCATCCAGCATCCGTTCGTAGGCGGAGCGTGTCCGCGTGGTATCCAAGTCCATACGGGCCACCCGGGCCTCTGGGAAAAGCGTCGTCACGACCTCCTCGATCCGCTCCGTACCATACCCCATATCGCGCAAGTCCGTCGACCCGCATTGGGGACACTGCCGCGGTATCGGATGCGACGCGCCGCAATAATGACAGACCATGCGTCCTTCACGCTGATGCAGCGTCAGACTGACATCGCACGACCGGCAGCGGGGCACCCAGCCGCATTGGCGGCACTCCAACACCGGAGAATAGCCTCTCCGGTTCTGAAAGAGAATAACCTGCTCCTTACGCCCGAAAGCAGCTTGCATCTCAGACAGCAGGCGTGGCGACAACGGCGTCTTCATCAGTTTCTTCCGCCTCAACTCCCTGACGTCCTCTACTATAATTTCAGGCAGGCAGATGTTCCCATACCGCCGGGTGAGCTTCACCAGGCCGTACTTACCCGTCATTACGTTATGGAAAGTCTCGACAGCCGGGGTCGCCGTGCCAAGGAGGACCTTGG
>USCX01000178.1 GCA_900553285.1 uncultured Prevotella sp. | reverse complement strand
CGCCGGACCACCTCGGCCACACGCCCGACGTCGCGCACGCCGTCCATGCCGACGGCATTGCGCACGTTGTAGGTCATAAGGCGCAGCGTGTCGCCGACGGGAGGCAGACCGTGCGCCTGACCGTGCAGCGGCCACATTGCGCACACGGCCATCAGGGCCGCACAACCGCCAAGAGAGAACAGAGAAAGTTTCATAAGCATTCAGTAAAACGGATTACACATGTTGGACATTCCACCTGCAAAGATAGGCAAAGCCAAGAGGAAAGACGCATTCTATCTTCGTGAAACAAAGAGGCTAAGTAGAGGGGCGCCGCCCGGCAGCAACGAGACGGCATGGGCGGCACGCATGTCCGGACCACGAGGGGGAACACCTTACCCACCCCACAAAACGTACGGTCGGCCCGACAAAAAGACGGGTCACTGCACGAAAAGTCCAAATCACAGTGTGAATTATATGTTTCACACTGTGAACTATATATTTCACAGTGCGATTTATGTATTTCACAGTGTGAAATAAAGTCTTCCAGCCCTGACCGGAAAGTCTGTCAGGGCGACGGGAAATTCTCCCGGCGTCCCCGCCCGCTCTGTCAGTGCGACCGAAACCGCCCGCTGCCCAAGCGCGAACGCGATTTCCCCGACCGGTCCGGCCGGAGCGCAGCACATGCGGACAGGAGGGCCATAAAAAAAACGTCCGCGCCACTTTCCTGAGGAAAGGTGCGCGGACGCCATATACATTCAGACGGGCCGGATTTTCTCGATCGCCGGGGCTGAAAACCCGTAGGGCCGCCCCGCCTACTGCCGCTCAATCAGGGCCACGGCATAGGCCGAGATGCCTTCTTCGCGGCCGGTGTAGCCCAGTTTCTCGGTGGTGGTGGCCTTTATGGAGACATCGTCGGGAGCAACCCCCATCACGTCGGCCAGACACGCCCGCATCCGCTCGATGTGCGGATTGAGCTTGGGACGCTCGGCACAGACAGTAGCATCGATGTTGCCGACGACGTAGCCCTTCGAGGCGAGCAGGCCGACCGTGCGGCGGAGGAGTATCTTGCTGTCAATGCCGTCGAAGTCACTACTCGTGTCGGGAAAGTGATAACCGATGTCGCGCAGCGAGGCCGCGCCGAGCAGGGCGTCGCAGATAGCGTGGATGAGCACGTCGGCATCGCTGTGCCCGAGGAGACCGAGCTCGTGGTCGATGCGGACTCCGCCGAGCCACAGCTCGCGCCCGGGGACGAGGCGGTGCACATCAAAGCCAAAACCTACTTTAATCTTCATGCGAACAGGATTTTCGCGGACGTTTAGCGCCGCCCGCTGAACAGGTCTTTAATGCCGTCGAAGTCGAAACCGAGAGACACGCGCAGGGTCTGGTCGAGGGGGTTGGTGGCCGCCGTGGACCAGACGTAGCCGGCGTCGATGGAGAAAACGCTCATGCGGAAGCCCGCGCCGAAGGTGAAGTATTTGCGGTTACCCTGACTCTCGCTCTCGTGGTGATATCCCGCGCGGACGGAGAATTTGTCGTTGTAGGTGTACTCCGCACCGACACTCCACTGGATTTCCTCAAGCTCCCCCTTGAAGCCCTTGGGCGAGTCGCCGAAGCTCTTGAAAATGCCGGAGATGGACGAGACGTCATAATACTCGCGCTGCACGCGGTCCTGGAAGTCCTCGTCGCTCTCATCGTCGTTCTGCAAAGGCTTGGACGGCACGAGCAGCTTGTTGGCGTCAGCGCTGAAAGAGATGCGGTTGAACTCGTTCAGCGGTATCATGTAGTTCAGGCCGATGCGGAGGTTGGTCGGAATGAAGTAGGAGTAGTCCTCGCCGTAGTTGATTTTGCTGCCGATGTTGCTGATGTTGACGCCGAAGGCTATCTGACACTCACGGCTGCCCATCATGACGTAATTGTTGTAGTAGCAGGCGATGTCGGCGGCAAAGGCAGAGCCGGCCGTGGTCTGGTCGTCGTAGTGGCCCGACATGTCGGAATACATGTAGCGCAGGGCGACGGCGGCGGAGAACGTCTCGCTCAACATGCGCGAATAGGCCACGTCGACAGCCAGTTCGTAAGGCTTGATGGTCATCATGCCCTCGTCGGCCGAAACGGAGCCCAAGGAGAAATAACGCACGGAGGCACTAAGCGCCTGATAGTCGCCAAGGCGGTAGTAGCCGCTCATGTAGGCAAGGTTGATGTCGTTGACGATGGAGCGCAGCCACGGTGTGTAGTTGATGGACAGCCCGGCCCGGCTGATGCAGAACGGATATTTCGCAGGGTTCCACGCCTGCGAGTTGACATCGGGCTCGGTGGCGGCGCCCACGTCGCCGATGCCCCCGGCACGGGCGTCAGGGGCGATGCTCTGGGAGATGACGGAGGTCACGATGGGATTGAAGGCGTCTTTCGCATCGTCGGCCGCCAGGGTGGAGGCCGTGGCCAAGCCGGCCAGCGTCAGGACGATCTTATGGGGTACTTTCATACTCTTATTAACTCTATGTGTCTGCTTTTATTGTCTGAGGATTATGATTTTCTCGGTGCCTGTCGTGACCGTACTTCCACCGACGGTAGCCGTTCCGCGGTAGAGGTAGACCCCACTGCCGAGCGTGGTGCCCGGTCCGGACGAGAGGCTCAACGGGATGCGGATGCCGC
>USCX01000177.1 GCA_900553285.1 uncultured Prevotella sp. | reverse complement strand
TGGGGTTCGCTACGGTCAGCATACCATTGTCGGGCTGGTGGGGCGGCTCGCACGACATGAAGAAGCAGAAACTTGCCATGCAGGACGCCGAGAACAGCCTGAAGGACAACAGCCAGTTGCTGGTGCTGAACATGGAGAACACGTGGAACGACCTGACTGATGCCTACAAGCGGGTAAAAATCTCGATAGAGTCGATAGCACAGGCTGCCGAGAACCTGCGCCTGCACACCGACTACTACAATGCCGGGACGGCCACTATGAGCGACCTGCTCAACGCCCAGACGCTGTACCAGAAGTGCCGGTACGACTACGTGGAAAACTATGCGCAGTACGAAATAAAGCGCGTTGAGTACCTGCAGGCCACCGGAAAATAAAGGTGTCAGTGCCTGTCTTTTAAGGTCGCGTAAGGAAGAGCTGAATGCCCGTCCCGTGGAAAGTATATCCACGGCTACATGGTCAACGCGGGGTTCAGCTCCGATGTCGTAAGCTGGCGTCGTCAGCATCCCGAGGTCGAATTGCCTCTTTACGGCGACAAGGGGGGGGACGCAGGCGCAGAGCGTGTTGTGACCGCACGCTCTCTGTTTCCATGCCATCGACGACCGTGGCTTTTGCGTTCGCTGTGCGGGTGTGCCGCCTACGCGTCGACGGGGCGGTTCCGATTCGGTGTGCGCGGCCGGCTGTCGTTGCGGGAGTTTGGCCTGAGGCGGTCTCCGTCGGGTCTGTCACTGCGTTTGTCTGTGGAACCGCCCGGAGGCTTTTCCGTCAGACGCTGCGGGCGTTTTCAGACGTTTTGTGCCGAAAAGCGGTTTTTTATTTGGATAATCTTGTTTTTCTGGATGTCCGGTCGCCGGGAGCGATAAAAAAACTATAAATTTGCCTGTCCTATATCAGTTGCTGACTTTTTTTATAGACGTGAAGCCATGAAGTTTTTAACCACGCTGTTGTGCTGTTTCGGCCTGTGGACAGGAGTTTCAGCCCAGGAGACATACGACGATGATTATGGAATAGAAGTTCCCGGCGCGAAGTATAGCGTGTCCACCCGGTCCTTTTGGAGTAATTGGCAGGTCTCTGCTGGCGTGACGAACAACGCCTTTTATGCCTCGCAGGAAGCGGCTGCCATTTCGGGAAATCCGTTCATCAAAGAGCGGAACGCCTTTGGCTTTGAAGTAACGTTGAGCAAGTGGTTTACGCCGGGTGTGGGGTTCCGTACGCAGTTTGATGGTGTGTGGGGGAAGAAACCTGTGAATGTCGGCGTGGTCGGGAAGTTCCGCTACATGAACATCCACGAGGACGTCCTCTTCAACTTTTCTAACTTGTTCTACGGTTATAATCCCGACCGCGTCTGGAATTTCATCCCTCACACCGGTCTGGGCTTCGCCCGCAGCTTTTCGGCCAATTGTAATACTCTTTCGTATAACGTGGGCATTCAAAACACGTTCCGCATCAACAGGCGTCTTTCGGCCTATCTTGACGTGTCTGCCATGCTTGCCCCCGCGCGTTTCGATGGCTGTCCGGCAGCAAATCCCAAAACGTTTCGCATGCGCCATTGGGACAAGGCGTTGGCGTTTTCGCTTGGCCTGACCTATTCATTGGGCAAGAAAACAGGCTGGGAGAAGTCTCCCAATCTCGAAGCCTTGTTGGCCATGGACCGCGAGCAGATCAGTGCGCTCGAAATGTCGCTCGAAGAACAACAGCAGGAGAACTCGCGCCTCGCAGCCCTGCTCGGAAAAGACGGTGCCGACGGATTCCCGAATGAGCCTGAGGATACGTTCCCGTCCAGTTCCCGCGAGGCGTTTATTCCGCGGAATTCCATTCTTGTGCCGTCGCCTGAGGCTTTCGTGCCTCAGTCCGTGTTCTTTAACCTCGGCTCGGTGGAAATAGCTTCCCGAAAGGAACTTGTCAATCTTAAAGCCATTGCCGAATATGCCAAGGAGAATGAGTTGCGCATCGTACTGACCGGATATTCTGACACACGCAGTGGAACGCCGGAAGTAAATCTCGACATCAGCCGCAAGCGGGCGCAGACCGTGGCCGACGAACTCGTCAAGATGGGCGTGCCGGCCGACGACATCCGCGTAGTAGCTGGCGGCGCCGTCGATACGCTCACTCCCTATTCCTACAACCGGCGTGTGGTCATCACGCTTGAACAATGAACCCCGGCGGCGGACGGCACTCACCTCCGCCGCCTTTCTTGATCATACATTTGCCTATGAGTAAAAGACATGCAGCCTGTGTCATGGCGGGCGTTTTGTGTGCAGGTATGCTCTGTGCGCGCCCTGTGGGCCGCCCGGCGACCGCGGACGCGGTCGCCGCCCATTGTGTCACGCTTGCCGTGTTTTCGCTGAACGATTTCCACGGCAGTTTCCTTGCCGACCCTGCCAAGCATATTCCCGGCGTCGTGGCCGTGTGCCACACGCTCGACTCGTTGAAACAGGTCTACCCTTACCACGTCACGGTGGCGGCCGGCGACAACTTTGGCGGCAGCTATTTTTCGACGGTCACGGGGTCGGTGCTTCTGCCCGCGATGTTCAACGAGTTGGGTATCACGGTGTCGGCCGTGGGCAACCACGAGTTTGACAACGGACAGGAGTTTCTGGCGCGCCGCTGGGCCGATGTGCCGGACCGCCCCGCCGGATGGGACCTGACCTACGTGTGTGC
>USCX01000176.1 GCA_900553285.1 uncultured Prevotella sp. | reverse complement strand
CGGACTGCTCGTGGATGGACGTGAGCACCGCGCAGGTCTCGCAGTCAAAGCCGAACTTCGCACGGTCGTAGCCGATGTCGCGCACGACGTCGCGCAGGGCGTTGGCCGTGGTGATTTCAAAGTTCAGGTATTCGGCGTCGATGCCTTCGGTCTTGAATTTTTCGGCAAAGTAGCCTGCCGAAAACGAGTGGCCGAGCGGGTAGCCTATGAGTCCGTAGCGTTTCATGGTCAGTGCTGGATGGTTTGTGGTGAGACTATTTGCCTGCGGTGTAGAGCGTACTGAGCCCGAAGGTGAAGCGGCGGAATTTTACGTCGAGGAAACCGGCGCGTTCGAGAATGCCTTGCATCACCTCGCCTTGGGGAAAGGCTTCCATCGTAGCGGGCAAGTAGGTGTAGGCCCGGCGGTCGTGGGAGATGAGACGCCCCACGGCAGGCATGAAAACGTGTGAGTAGAATTTGAACAGCTGTTTCATGGGGAATTTGCGGGGCGTGCAGAGTTCGATGATGGCCAGTCTGCCGCCGGGACGCAGAACACGGCGCATTTCGCGCAGGCCTTGGTCGAGGTCTTCGAAGTTACGGATGCCGTATGCGACGGTGACGGCGTCGAAGGTGTCGTCGGGAAGCGAAAGGTGCAGGCAGTCGTCTTTATGAAACGTAATGACACCGTCCAGTCCTGCGCGTTTCACCTTTTCGCGACCGACTTCGAGCATCCCCTCGGAGAGGTCTACTCCGACCAGTCGTTCCGGTCGTAGCATGCGGGCGGCGAGCAGGGCGAAGTCGCCCGTGCCGGTGGCTACGTCGAGAAGGAACTGAGGAGCATAGGGGCGCAGGGACGCGATGGCGGCGCGGCGCCAACGGCGGTCGATGCCCAGTGAAAGGAGATGGTTGAGCAGGTCGTAGGAGTGGGCGATGCTGTCGAACATGTGTTCAACCTGCTTCCCTTTGCTGCCCGCGTCGCCGTAGGGTTTAATCTTTTCTTGTTCGTACATGGCGGAAGTATGGGTGAAACCACGGTTGTTCCGAGGGGCGAAGTTACGATTTTTGGCCGACACGGCGTCGCTGCGTATCGCCTTTTTCGGAGACTGGCGGTGCATTCTTCCGTCCTGCCCTTTTGTTTCCTGGCCGTGAGTCGAAACATGATCGCAGTGCCTGTCGTTTCTGTCGCCCTGACGGAATAGACGGCCGCTGCGGTCGCTTGGGGCAGAATGGGGCTTGTGGTGGGCCCGGCGGCGGTTGGTGTCACATGGGCCTTGGGGAAAAGGTCTGCATGCCAGAGAACGACCACGGGCACGGGGAAGGCGGGTAGGCCTGCGACGGGGAAAGAAAGCGGCGGCGTAAAGGTCCGGCGTGGGGCTCCGGTGAGCGTGCCGGCGACTTCTTTGGGCCTGGCGGGCACCGGAGTAGTGCGTACGGAAAGCGGAGTTCGGCCTCGCAGGGGGGACGGGCCAAACTCCGCTATGGCAGGGTGAACGTACGGAATTACTTCTGCAAGTAAGCCATTACGTTCTTCTCGATACGCTCGGCAAGATGGGCATGCTCTTCCTTGACGAAGGTTTCGCCGGTGATGTGTTCGTAGAGCTCGATGTAGCGGTTGCTGATGCTCCCGACGATGGCGGGAGTCATCTCGGGCACCGTCTGTCCTTCCTTGCCTTGGAAGCCGTTTTCCATGAGCCACTCGCGGACGAACTCCTTGGACAGCTGTTTCTGCGGCTCGCCCTTGGCAAAGCGCTCCTCGTAGCCTTCGCTGTAAAAGTAGCGGCTCGAATCGGGGGTATGTATCTCGTCCATCAGGTAGATGGTGCCGTTGTGCTTGCCGAACTCGTATTTCGTGTCGACGAGGATGAGGCCGCGCCGGGCGGCGATTTCAGTGCCGCGGCGGAAGAGAGCGAGGGTGTACTTTTCGAGCAGGGCGTACTCTTCGGGCGTGGCGAGGCCGCGCGCCAGGATTTCCTCACGCGAGATGTCCTCGTCGTGCTCGCCGATTTCGGCTTTGGTGGTCGGCGTGATGATAGGTTCGGGGAAACGGTAGATGTCTTCGACCGGATTGAAACCGCCCCACACACGGCCCACTTTATGGCCACCATATTGGATGAAGTCGGCATACAACGGACGACGCGGAGTCATAATCACCCGGTAACCGTTTTCGAGCGCTTTCACCAACTGGTGTTTGCGGTCATGCCGCCACCACATGATGACGGCTTTGTCGGGAGAGACACCGGCATCGATCATCTCGTCCCAACCGATCATCGTCTTGCCTTTGGAAGCTACGATATCGGCGGCACGGCGGATAAAATACTGTTCCAAGCCCGTTTCGTTGCCCAAGTTCTTATCTTTGATAAACTGTTGGATTTCGGGATCGGTGAACCAGCTTTGGTTACCGTAATGCACTTCATCGCCTCCGATATGAATATAGGGAGACGGAAACAGGGCAACAATCTCATCGAGCACGTTGCTGATAAACTCGAACGTTTCTTCCTTACAGGGATGGAATGTGAAATGCTGCCATTTTCCCTCACCGCCGCCGGAGATTTCGGGATAGGAACGGCAGACGGCAGTAGCATGGCCCGGCATGTCGAATTCAGGAACGACCATGATATGACGGTCGGCTGCATAGGCAACTATCTCTTTGATCTCTTCTTGGGTGTAGAACGTAGCGGGCGCTTTCGGGTCGTGCCAGTTACCGACAGCCC
>USCX01000175.1 GCA_900553285.1 uncultured Prevotella sp. | reverse complement strand
ACGCCTTCCCGGTTGAACCAGAAAGCCAACCAGTGGCCGAAACGTTGTGCCTGCAAACAAAGGAGCTCACAGCAGCGGGACTGTCCGGGACTTTCACCCGATTCCCTCTTTGTCGGGCGGCGGAAACGCCGTCCGAACCGATGCGGGGGCAAAGATACGAAAAAGCGGACGGGGAGACGCAGAAAAACGCGTTTTTCTTTCGCCCGGCCCGAGCCGCCTCCTTTTTTCGCAAAACAAAGACACGGATTTCGTTCCCGTTCCGGCGCAAAACGGGCGGATTATCCTGCATAGCGGAAAGGACAACCGCCGCCCAGCCCGCCGGCATCATACGAACGCCTGTCCTGACCGTCTTTTCAGTCAGGGCGACAGGTTTTTCAGTCAGGGCGACAGGAACGACGGTCAGTGCGGGCGTTCCCGGCCACCCGGCTCAAGCCGGAAGTTCCGGCCGCATACAGCGAAGCCGCAAGGAGGAAAATCCTTGCGGCTTCGTAATTCTTCTGGCTATCCAGCGGACGGACACACAGGACGCGGGAGTCCGCATCAGGCCGGCGGCGTCCATCTGCCCGGCACACCGCGTTTCAAGTTTCCACACGGCCGGGCGACCGACCGAAGACAGCCTTCACGCATCGATATTGGCATAATGCGCATTCCTCTCGATGAACTCACGGCGCGGACCGACGTCGTCGCCCATCAGCATGGAGAAGATGTAGTCTGCGTCTGCGGCATTCTCAATCGTCACCTGCTTCAAGAGGCGCGTCTCTGGATTCATGGTCGTCTCCCACAACTGTTCGGCACTCATCTCGCCCAAACCTTTATAACGCTGAGTGGTTATGCCGCTCTCGGTGCCGTCGCCGTATTTCTCGATGAAACGTTGGCGATCTGCGTCAGTATAGCAGTATTCCTCCACTTTCCCTTTCTTGCAACGATAAAGCGGCGGCGTCGCAATATAAAGGTAACCGTCCTGAATAATCTGGGGCATGTAACGATAGAAAAGCGTCATGATCAACGTGTCGATGTGAGAGCCATCGACATCGGCGTCGGTCATGATTATAATCTTGTGGTAGCGGAGCTTGTCGATGTTGGCCTCCTTACTGTCTTCGCCCAGACCGAAACGGACGCCGAGCGCCTGAATGATGTTGTTCACTTCGTCGCTTTCAAACGCCTTGTGCCACATGGCTTTTTCCACGTTCAGGATCTTGCCGCGCAGCGGCAGTATGGCCTGAGTGGCCCGGCTGCGGCCTGACTTGGCCGAACCGCCGGCCGAATCGCCCTCGACGAGGAACAGCTCGCAGCGTGCTGGGTCTTTTTCGGAGCAGTCTGCCAGTTTTCCGGGCAGTCCGCCTCCCGACATCGGGCTTTTGCGCTGGACACTCTCCCTTGCTTTCCGCGCTGCCACACGGGCCGTCGCGGCCAGGATGACCTTGTCGACGATGAGCTTGGCCTCCTTCGGGTGTTCCTCCAAGTAATAAGTGAGCGCCTCGCCGACAGCCTGATTGACCGCACCGGTCACCTCGCTGTTGCCCAACTTCGTTTTAGTCTGCCCCTCGAACTGTGGTTCGGCCACTTTGACCGAAATCACGGCCGTCAGGCCCTCGCGGAAGTCCTCACCGGTGATTTCGACCTTCGCCTTTTCGAGCTGTTTGGCCGCCGTCTCCTCGGCGTATTTCTTCAACACCCGGGTTATCGCTTGCCGGAAACCGGCGAGATGGGTGCCGCCTTCGATCGTGTTGATGTTGTTGACGTATGAATGGATGTTCTCGCCGTACGACGTATTGTACATGATGGCCACCTCGATAGGCACGCCCTGCTTCTCCGTGTTGAGGTAGATTACATCGTCGAAGAGATGAACGCGACTGGAATCGATATAGCGCACAAACTCTTTGAGACCGTCTTTCGAGTGGAACACTTCCTGTTTCGTATGTCCCTCATCGTCCGGACGGAGGTCGGTGAGCGTGATGGTGATGCCCGCATTCAGATACGCCAGTTCGCGCATCCGGTTGGCCAGGATGTCGTACTTGTACGTTGTGGTGGAGAAGATGCTCGCATCGGGCCAGAAATGCTGCCGCGTACCGCGCAGGTCGGTTTCGCCGACCACCTTGACGGGATAGAGGGGGTGCCCCTTGGCGTATTCCTGCTGGTAGATTTTCCCGTCGCGGAACACCTGGGAAATCATCCGCGTCGAGAGGGCATTCACGCACGAAACGCCGACTCCGTGCAAGCCGCCGGACACCTTATAGGACCCTTTGTCGAACTTTCCGCCCGCATGGAGCACCGTCATGACGACTTCGAGTGCCGAGCGGTGCTCTTTGGGGTGCATGTCGACCGGGATACCGCGGCCGTTGTCCTGGACGATGATGGAATTGTCCTCGCAGATGGTCACTTCGATATGGGTACAATAACCGGCCAGCGCCTCGTCGATTGAGTTGTCGACGGTTTCATACACAAGGTGGTGCAGACCTTTCTCGCTGATGTCGCCGATATACATGGCCGGACGCTTACGGACAGCCTCCAAGCCTTCCAGCACTTGGATGTTGCTCGCCGAATAAGAGCCGGCGTTCTTTGTTTCTTCTTCCATATAAGGGATTTGATTTTTCTGTCGCTAACAACTGAGCAAAGATACGCAATTCTCCTGAAACGGACGAAAAATCCCGAAAAGAATGACGCTCCGCCTGCTCACCCCGGTGCCGCCGTCCGCCGGGAGCGT
>USCX01000174.1 GCA_900553285.1 uncultured Prevotella sp. | reverse complement strand
GGTCGATGGTGGTGAGGATGTCCTCGCCGACGGCGCCGTTCACGGTGGGCAGGGCGCCGTCGACCACGCCGTTGGGCATCTGCCCCGCACCGTCGCAGGTGATAAGGGGAACGTCGAAGCCCGCCTCCTTAATCATGTCGCGAAGCTTGGCGAGGTAGACCTTGTCACTCCCGTAAGAGCCGTATTCGTTTTCGACCTGTACCATAAGAATCGGGCCGCCGTTAGTGACGGTCAGTGGGGCCAGTTCTTTGCCCAGACGGTGAATGTAGCGGCGGCAGGCGGCAAGGAAGTTTTCGTCGTCGCTGCGCCAGACCATTCCTTTGTCCTTCATGAGCCAGTAGGGGTAGCCGCCGAAGTCCCATTCGGCGCACACGTAAGGTCCGGGGCGCAGGATGACGTACATTCCTTCCTCTTGGGCGGTGCGGACGAATTGGGCGATGTCGGCCTGACCCTCGAAGTCGAACACTTCGGGCTGACGCTCATGAATGTTCCAGAACACGTAAGTCGAGACCGTGTTGATGCCCATCGCCTTGGCGCGCCGGATGCGGTCGCGCCAGTATTCCTGCGGAATGCGGGGGTAGTGCATTTCACCGCAGATGAGCTGGATGGATTTGCCGTCGAGGAGGAATTTGCCCTCGGCGACGCGGAAATCGTGGGCGCCAACGGCCGGAAAAACGGTCAGAATGGCCCATAGAAGGGCAAGGCATGTTCGTTTCATAGGCTGGTATGATAGGTAAACGGTTGGGTCTGGCTGATTGATGGGGCTGGTCGCTTCTGCCGCTTGACAGGGGATAAATACTGCCGGCCGCTGCAAAGTTAAGTATTACTCCGGCCCAAGAAAATTTTGCGACGGCCAAAATAAAGCCACTCGGCCGTTCCCTGCGTCCGGGTGGGGTGTTGTCGTGTCAGGAGGGCGGCTTGCTGCCGGATGTCGTCCCGCTTGGCATCGAAGGCACTCTTGGCCGTGGCCTTGAGACTGAACCGGCACGGGCGCTTGTCGCGGTCGATGGTTTCCGGCGCGCTGTCGATGAATACGAGTGGCAGGTGGGTGAATACTAAGTTGTACGTTTGTGTGTCTCCGTCGGATGGAGTGAGGGTGAGGGTGTGCGTGCCGTCGAATTTGTCGGCGGTGATGTCTTGCGTGGCGGTGCGGTAGCCGTTGCCGTCTATCGCGAAGTGAGCCGGCTTCGCGCCGTCCAAGTCGATGTCCAGTGTGGCCGGGAAGCCTACGGTCGTGGGGAACGTGCTGTAAACGGTGTTGGAAAACGTGTCCACGACACAGGGCAAACCGTTGACTTTGAGCGTGGCTACGCTCGTCTTATCCGTGGCTGATAGGGAAGGCAACAGAGCCTCGTTGTTGCCGTTAGAAAAGGCCGGGAGGGGGTTTGACAGGTTGCCCGTCATGGCCAATTCATAATCCCAGTGTGAGGAGACTTTTACAGGTGATTTTGAATATGGTGGTTGCAGTTTTAGGAAGGAAAGATTGGGTGGAAAAAACATGTGCGGCGGCGAAAGGCCCGTTGTGCCCGGAGGGGGTGGGCCTGTTCCCGCCGCGCGTGTCCGAGGGGTCAGGCGTCGAGGCGGGTGATCATCGTGCGGAAAATTTCGGCCATGAGGGGCTGCACGGCGTCGGCTGCGCGCTGCACTTCTTCGTGGCTGACTTCAATGATTTTCCCTTCAACGCCCAGGTCTGTGATGACGCTGACGCCGAAGACCCGAATGCCGCAATGACGGGCCACTATCACTTCGGGCACCGTGCTCATTCCTACGGCGTCCGCTCCGAGTATGCGGAACATTTTGTATTCCGCCGGTGTCTCGAACGTCGGTCCCGAGGTGCCGAGGTAGACGCCTTGGCGGACCCGTATGCCCTTTTCGGCCGCCACGTCGCGGGCCATGGCGAGAAGCTGGTGGTCGTAGGCCTCGCTCATGTCCGGAAAGCGCGGGCCGGTGGGCAGGTTCTTGCCGCGGAGGGGATGTTCGGGCATGTGGTTGATGTGGTCGGTGATGAGCATGAGGTCGCCGATTTCAAAATCGGGGTTCATTCCGCCGGCGGCGTTGCTTACGAAGAGGGTGTCGATGCCCAGTTCATGCATGACGCGGACCGGGAAGGTCACTTCTTTCATGGAGTATCCTTCATAGTAGTGGAAGCGGCCGTCGAGCGCCATGACGGGTTGTCCGCCTAAGCGGCCGAACAGCAGGCGGCCCTGATGGCCTTCGACCGTGGACACGGGGAAATGGGGCACGTCGGCATAGGGAAAAGCGTCGACGATGTCGATTTCCGAGGCGAGGCGTCCTAATCCTGTGCCGAGAATGATGGCGATGTGCGGTCGCAGCTCCGTATGTTCGCGGAGCCATTTAGCGGTTTCTTGGATAGTCTCTAACATATCTGAAAATAATGTCGTTAAACATGGATTCTTCGTCAAATAGAAAGCGGATGCCGATGGGTTGGACGTAAAGTGCGGCCTTTACGTCCGGCGTCAGTCCTTGAGCGTGGAGCAGCCGGGCGGCATCTTTCTCCGTGGTGAGGATGTAGCGGTGCGGGCCGGGAAGGGCGGCAAAGGCCCTGTCGATGTGTACAAGGTCGGCGGGACGGAAATCGTGGTGGTCGGGATAGGCCATCGTCACGGCTGATGGGCAGAGCGTCAGGGCGTGGCCGATGAGCGGTTCCGGCCGTGCGATGCCGGAGACGACGAGCAGCCCGTCGGGCGGGGCGGGAAGCATTCCTGC
>USCX01000173.1 GCA_900553285.1 uncultured Prevotella sp. | reverse complement strand
GGACAAGCGCAGACGGCGCTATGTCTAACTCCCGACACAGCGCCGCACGGTTGGCCGCCACATGCTCCGGCTCGTCGCCGCAATACCCATTGAGGTTGAACGTGGCGTAATTTCCCTGGCTGCAACCGCCGTAGCGCGTCGTCGTAAAAGCGCGGACACCCGGCCCCAAGGCATACTCCAACAGTTCGGGCCTATTCTTCATCGTCGTCCAGGACTTCATATTCCAAGTCGTCCACGTCCTCGGCGTCCTCCTCGCCGACACCGGCATCCCAGTCGGCAAAATCAGCCGCCAGACGGGCCACCTCGCGGTTGCGGTGAACGATGCTGCCGCCTTCGCTGATGGCCTGCAGCTTGTTGCTCTCGCTGTTCAGCTCGGTCCAAAGCACGTCTTTCAGCCTGTCGAGCCCGAAGCCCGTCACGGCAGAGATGAACACCACCGGGAGGTCGGACGGAAGGTCGGCTTTCAGCATCTCGATGAGTTCCTCGTCGAGCAGGTCGGACTTCGTGACGGCGAGCACGCGGTGCTTGTCAAGCATTCCGGGATTGAACTGTTCCAACTCATGCAGCAGGACCTCATATTCGTGGCGGATGTCGCCCGTATCGCCGGGCACCATGAAGAGCAGCAGAGAGTTCCGCTCAATATGACGGAGGAAGCGGAGGCCCAGCCCGCGGCCTTCGCTGGCCCCTTCGATGATGCCGGGAATGTCGGCCATGACGAACGACTGATGATCACGGTAAGCCACGATGCCCAAGCTCGGTTCGAGCGTGGTGAAAGGGTAGTTGGCTATCTTCGGCCGCGCCGACGACAAGGCAGAAAGCAGCGTGGACTTTCCGGCGTTGGGAAAGCCTACCAGCCCGACGTCGGCCAGGAGTTTCAGTTCGAGTATCACTTCCATCTCCTGCATCGGTTCGCCGGGCTGGGCGTAGCGCGGCGCCTGATTCGTGGCCGTGCGGAACTGCCAGTTGCCCAGTCCGCCGCGACCGCCTTTGAGGAGCATGACCAGCTGGCCGTCCTCGGTGACATCACACAGGTACTCGCCCGTCTCCGCGTTATAGGCCACCGTGCCACACGGTACGTCGATATACTTGTCCTCGCCGTCACAGCCTTTCGAACAGCACTTCGAGCCGTTGCCCCCGTTTCCGGCAAAGACGTGACGCTCATAGCGCAGATGCAGCAGCGTCCAATAGTTATGGTTGCCGCGCAGATAGATGTTTCCGCCGCGGCCTCCGTCGCCGCCGTCAGGGCCGCCGTTGGGCTGGTATTTGGCCCGGTGCATGTGCATGGAGCCCCGGCCGCCCTTACCCGAGCGACAATATATTTTTACGTAGTCTACGAAATTGCTTTCTGCCATGAATGTATGTTAGGAGAGTGAAAAGACGAAACTGTGCAGGGTATCAAGCAACCCCTTCGCGGCTTCTCGCCAGCCCGAAAGGCAGCGGAAATCCACAAAGGGGCTAAAAAGAAGCGGAGAGAGGCCGGCGGTCACTTCCAGCTGTCGATGACAGCGCAAAGTGCGGCCTGAATCTCTTCGATGGGGCCGTATCCTTTCACCGCATTCCGCTTGCCCTCTTTCTCATACCAGTCGATGAGCGGAGCGGTCTGCGAGTTGTACACGTCCAGACGCTTTTTGATGGTTTCTTCGTTATCGTCAGCACGGCCTGACGTCTTGCCGCGGTTGACGAGACGCTCGATGAGCATGTCGGTCGGCACGTCGAGCTCGAGCATCCCAGTCACCTCCGTACCGCGCTCGGCGAGCATAGCTTTCAAAGCCTCAGCCTGTGGAATGGTGCGGGGGAAACCGTCGAAAATGACGCCCTCACAAGGACACAGGCTGTCGTACGTGCTGGCCAAGATGTCAATCATCAGCGAATCGGGAATAAGCTGGCCGTTGTCGATGTACGTCTTGGCCGTCTTGCCGAGTTCGGTACCGTTTCTCATCTCAGCGCGGAGCACGTCGCCCGTCGAGATATGTTTGAAGCCGTAGTGCGCCACAAGAAGGTCGCTCTGGGTCCCTTTGCCCGAACCGGGAGCGCCGAAAATCACGATGTTCTTCATTACTTTCTGTGAGTAAAAGAATTTATATAATAAAGGATATTGCCTTATTCGACCACGGTGTAAATGTCCCGCAGATTGCGGCCGAAGCCGTCGTAGTCCAGTCCGTAGCCCACGATGAAGTCGTTGGGTATCTCAAAACAGCTGTAGGCGATGTCGAGGTCGGCTTTCAGATTGCCTGGCTTGACAAGGAGCGAAGCCACGCGCACTTCCGCCGGCCCCAGGGCCGCCAACATGCCGAGCAGCCCCTCCATGGTCAGACCGGAGTCGATGATGTCCTCCACCACAACGACGTGGCGGCCGGCGATGTCCTCCGTCAGGCCGAGTACCTGGCGGACATGGCCGCTGCTCCGCGTGCCGGAATATGACGACAGACGGACGAAACAGATTTCGCACGGCTCGGTTATTCCGCGCACAAGGTCTGCCGCAAACATGAACGCGCCGTTCAACACCACCAGCAGGAGCGGCCGCTTACCCGCCATGTCCCGGCTAATCTGCGCGGCCACTTCGGCCACCCGCCGCTGTATCTCACTCTCGGGCAGACTGACAGTGAATTTCTTGTCCTTGACCAATACCGTTTCCATGGGCTTTAACGATTTCCGGCGCAAAGGTACGAAAAAAATCCGAGCCGCCGCACACGGCGACCATGGCGTTTGTACGGGTCGGAGAAAACGGGAAGCCG
>USCX01000172.1 GCA_900553285.1 uncultured Prevotella sp. | reverse complement strand
GCCGGCAGGTGTAGTCGTAATAGGGCCGTTCGGCTTCATCCAGCGTCTCTGGCGACTTCAAGGCCCCTTTCATTTTCAGGAACTCTTCGCGGGCGATGCTGTCGGAATGCTTGACAAAAAGGATGCGCCGCGCCACCGGGTTATAATTGTAGTCGAAACACATGTAAAGCCCCCGCAAAAAGGGCGGCCGGTCGTACATCGGGAGTTTCAGGCAGATCTAGAACAACGACAACTGCGGCGGCACGTTCTCATTGAACATCAGGTAGAGGTGGCTGTACCCGTTCATCAGCCCCACGCCCCAGTGCGTCGCGCCGTAAGCATTGTTATGCCCCACTTCCACGTAGCCCCCGCTTTCTGCCGGCGCGATGAGGTAGGGCTCCACTTTCAGGCTCCGGCTCCCCGACGAGAGGCTGTAACTGACGTACGTGCCGGAAACGTTGGAAATCCGCTTCACGCTGTCGGCCACATTGCCCTCCAACTGCATCAGGAAAGGGTTGCGCCCGCCGGCGGCGCCGGTCTTCACGTTGAAATCGATTGTGAAAACGGCCTCCTTGAGCGTGGCCAGCGACCCCAGGAGCTTCTTTTTCGACACGTTGTTCACCCACACAAGCGCCGCGTCGAGCGCCGCGTCGGCTTCCATTCCCTTTTCGGTATTCCTGAAATAGGCGGGCAAGACCGTGGAATAAATGGCCGACAGGACGCTCGAAGCGAGTCCCGCCTTCTCGGCCATTTCCTTCATCTTGACGCCCCGCTGCCGGAGGAATGTCATCCGGTCGTAAATTTCTCTCAGTTCTTCCATGCACCGTGACTGCTTTTGCAGACAAAGTTAGCCATTCCCCGCAAGTGCGCAAAGAAACTTTTGTTACATTGATGTGTCATTTTCATGTCGCCCGCGTAACGTTTTCATGACCGTTCTGTGTCATGAATGTTACTGAAATGTTACACGGTTATTATTCCTGTTTATTCATTTTTTGCGACTGGGCATACCGCTACTTTTGCCGCGGATTTCCAAAAGGTGAAAAGATGAAAGGACACATACTCACAAAATCCTGTGGCAAAAGCCTGCCCGACTGGGTCTTCGTCCTATGGGCCGGGGGCACCGCGCTGCTGTCCTACTCGCTTGTCTACGCGCTGCGCAAGCCGTTCACGGCGGCCGAGTTCGAGGGACTGCAATTTCTGGGCATGGACTACAAAATCGCGGTCAGCATCATCCAGCTTCTGGGCTACGTCAGCGCCAAGCTGCTCGGCATCAAATACATCTCCGAGCTCAAACCCGGAGGCCGCCTGAGGTTCATCGTCGGGTCGGCCGCCTTGTCTGAGGTATCGCTGATAGCCTTCGGCCTTGCGCCCCAGCCCTGCAACATAGCCGCCCTCTACTTCAACGGCCTCTCGCTGGGCTGCATGTGGGGCGTCATATTCAGTTTCCTCGAAGGCCGGCGTACGACTGATTTGCTGGCCAGCATCATGGGCGTCAGCATGGCGCTCAGTTCGGGCCTCGCCAAGTCGCTCGGACTTTATGCCCTGCACGGGCTTCACGTCAGCGAGTTCTGGATGCCGGCTCTGGTGGGCGCCGTGGCGTTTCCCCTGCTCTGTCTCACGGGATGGATGATGACGCGCTTCCCGCATCCGACGGCCGCCGACATCGCTTCACGTTCGGAACGCGTCACGCTCAACGGCCACCAACGTTGGGCCTTGTTCCGCCGCTTCATGCCCCTGCTGATCCTGCTTTTCGGCGCCAACCTCCTGCTCACCGTGCAGCGCGACGTCAAGGAAGACTTCATCGTCTGCATCATCGACGTGAGCACCGTGTCCTCCTGGGCGTTCGCACAAATCGACTCCATAGCGACGCTCGTCCTGCTGGCCGTCTTCGCCCTTCTGGCCTCCACGTACAGCCATTTGAAGGTGCTTTGCGCCCTGCTCGTCCTGTCGGCCTGCGGGATGGGCACACTGGCTTTCCTCGGCGCCGGGGGAGGCGGGACAACACTTCCGACCACCATCTGGCTTTTTCTGCAAAGCCTGTGCCTCGACATCGCCTACCTGAGTTTCCAGACCATCTTCTTCGAGCGTTTCATCGCTTGCTTCAAGATAAAGGGCAACGTCGGCTTCTTCATCATCACGATCGACTTTGTCGGCTATCTCGGCACGCTGGCGCTCCTGCTCTTCAAGGAGTTCTACGCCTCGCACGTCGACTGGGCCTCGTTCTACGACCAAATGAGCGTGTTCATCGGCGTCGCCTGCTGCCTGGCCTTCACCGCCTCGTTGATTTACATCTTCCACGCCTACCGCCGTTCACGCCGCATGGACCCCGACAGCGAGGAGACTCCGCTGGCTGACAGCGCAGAAGAAAAAAGCGACATACACATTCTAACAACTGCCATATGAGAAAGATTGAATGCATCATCCTGGACTGGGCCGGAACAGCCGTCGACTACGGCTGCTTTGCTCCGGTGGCAGCCTTCATCGAAAGTTTCAAGACGCTCGGCCTGACGGTGACGGCGGCCGAGACCCGCGCCCACATGGGTCTGACCAAGATCGAGGAAATCCGCGCCCTGTTCCGCATTGAGCGGGTGGCCACGGAATTCCGCGCGAAATACGGCCGGGACTACGGGGAAAACGATATCCAGACCTGTTACGCCGAATTCCAGAAATTCCTGTTCGCCACGCTGACGGACCATGCCGCTCCCGTCCCCCACGTGGTGGAGACCCTCGGAACGCTCCGCGCCGCCGGGCTGAAAATC
>USCX01000171.1 GCA_900553285.1 uncultured Prevotella sp. | reverse complement strand
CCCCTGCGACAACCGGACGACGGAACGCCCGACGACGCCAACGCCGAAAACAGCCGCAGCGACAGTGAAGGCGGCCGCAGCGACGGGTCGGACAGTCAGGCCGACGGGAACGCGCCCCGCCCCGACGCCACGGCCGGCGACCTCTTCGGCAACGGGTGAGCACCCTGCCGGCAGGTTCAACGAAAGCCCAGGTACTTCACAGAAAAGCGCGGCATCAAACGCTTGACCACGACAATAAAGGCCAGCGTCAGGAGCGTAGTGACCATCCAGCTCACGAGCCAACGACCCGGCCCGGACAAAACGGGTGAGAAGCCTATGAAATACATGTGGACAAGGTAGACACCGAACGAGACACCGCCAATCCACTGCACGCCTCTCGCCATCACGCCCCGGCCCACGTATGCGTCTTGCAAACGGCGTGAGAAAAGGATTAAAACAGCAAACGTGGAATACAAATAGGCTGACGGCTTAATGCCTAAGCCTCCACCGTGAAACGACATTTGCCACTTGGTTTCCCACACCGACAACACAAGCGACAAAAGCAGTAAAGCCACCAACGGGAAGAGCTTGTATGTACGCGGTTGCCGCGACAGCCATACTCCCAAGACAAAGAAAAAGCCGTAAACGGGAAACGGGGCCGCGTAGACCAGCAACGGAAGGACGTGGCCCTCTATGTTAAGATACCAGTCGACGACCGCAACCGCCGAGAAGCTCATAAGGGCGCTCGCGATTACCCCCCCCGGATTTAACATCAGTTAACCACGGAAGAAACACGTAACATTGGATAATCAGAGCGATGAAGTAATATACACTGCAACCGCACAGCACGAGGAAGAGCAGGCTTTTCACCACATCCCACGTCGTGAGGTTTTCCGCGGACATCCAGCCAGCCCCAACCGCCAGCACGGACCACACCAAGCACGGCACGTAGACTCTGGGTATCTGCCTGCGCCAGAAAGCCCAGCGTTCGGGCCATGTATTCAAAGCCTTGCGCGCTAAAAAGAAGCCCGAGACCGCCAAAAAGACAGGAACGGCGCAAGCGACAGCCTGCCTCATACCCATTCGCAGCAAGCCCTCCGGCGTGTCGAACCCGCCTCCTGAATAAGTATGGATAGCCACCACCATCAGAATCGCCACACCACGAAGGAAATCAAAGTATGCCAACCTTTCTCCCTTTGCCATCATTTGAAACTGTTAAAGTACACGCCAAAACAATAAAGCCGCACGGCAAACGCCCCTTAGCGTTTGCCGTACATTTGTTCGTAATACGTCTGATAGTCGCTGCCTGAGACGGCCTCCACCCAGTCGTGGTGGTCCAGATACCAACGGATGGTTTTCACGATGCCCACATCGAACGTGGTTTCGGGCGCCCACCCAAGCTCAGCACTGATTTTCGAGGGGTCGATGCCATAACGCTGGTCATGGCCCAAGCGGTCCTTCACATAAGTGATGAGTTCGTCGTTGATCCAGGCGATGTTCACCTGCCCGTCGACGCCTTTGTCCTGACGTTTCAGCAACGAGCGGTAGGCCGGTTGCTCCTCCATGAGATCGTGCACGGTGCGGATGATGGTGCGCACGATGTCGATGTTGCGCCGTTCGTTGTGCCCGCCCACATTATATATACACCCGTTTGCCCCGTGGTTGATGACGACATCAATGGCCTTGCAATGGTCCTCCACGTAAAGCCAGTCGCGGATGTTGAGCCCCTGCCCGTAGACGGGGAGCTTCTTCCCGTCAAGGATGTTGTGGATGACGAGTGGAATGAGCTTCTCCGGGAATTGATACGGACCGTAGTTGTTCGAACAGCGGGTGATGCTGACAGGCATATGGTAGGTATCGCGATACGCACAAACGATATGGTCGGCGCCGGCCTTGGAGGCGCTGTAAGGGCTGTGCGGGTTGAGCGGCGTGCTTTCGGTGAAAAAGCCCTCGTCGCCCAGACTGCCATAGACCTCGTCGGTCGACACCTGATGAAAGCGGACACCGCGGCGCCAAGTGGGATAACCCACCTCGTCGCGACCCGTCACCCATGCCCGGCGGGCACAGTCCAGCAGGTTCTGCGTGCCGAGGATATTGGTTTGCAGGAAGAGCTGCGGATTTTCGATGCTTCTGTCTACGTGGCTTTCGGCAGCGAAATTGACTATCACGTCGAACTTATATTCAGAAAACAAGCTATCGACGAGTTCCCGGTCGCCAATATCCCCTTTGACGAAGATGCAACGTTCGTTGTCTATGTCGGGCGCGATGGTCCCCAGATAACCGGCGTACGTGAGCAGGTCGAGGGCAACGAAACGGTCGTCCTCGTGAGCTGCCAGCATATATTTCAAAAAATTGGCGCCGATAAAGCCGGCCGCACCAGTAACCAAGTAGGTTCTCATATCTCTGTGTGTTTATTGTCGGACAAAGATACCTCTTTCTGCGGAAAGGGAGGCCATAGCCATCGAAGAAGCGCGTATTTTCAGCCCTCCGGCCGCACTCTCCCGGAGGTTGTTGCACAAGCCCGGCAGACGATGTGCAACCCCCGGGAACGCCCCTACACACGGGGAGACACTCCCATGATTTCCGCACGACGCAGGTGACAAAACGGGCACGGCGACAGAAAAATCCATCACAGCGACAAAACAAACGGGCGCAGCGACAGGCTGCCGGTTTGTGGGAGGCAACATGCCCAACGGAAGCCTACAAAGACGGCCCCAATCCACCGTGGTGGATTGGGGCCGTCTTCTCTATGGTTTATT
>USCX01000170.1 GCA_900553285.1 uncultured Prevotella sp. | reverse complement strand
CGTCCGATGCGGTGGACGTAGTCCTCGGCGTCGTGGGGCACGTCGAAGTTGACGACGAGTTGTATGTCGTCGATGTCGATTCCGCGGGCTACGATGTCCGTGGCCACGAGGATGTCGACCTGCCGGTTCTTGAAGCGTAGCATCACGTCGTCGCGCTCTTTCTGTTCGAGGTCGGAGTGCATGGCCTCGGCGTTGAAGCCCGCGCGTTTCAGGATGACGTTGAGTTCTTTGACCTTCTGCTTCGACGAGGCGAAGATGATGACGCGCTCGGGGCGTGTTTCGTGGAACATGTGTTTCAGCACGGGCACTTTCTGCGGGTCGCGGCAGAGGTAGGCGCTCTGCTGTATCTTTTCGGCCGGCTTGGAGACGGCTATTTTCACTTCGACGGGGTCGTGCATGATGGTTTTGGCCAGTTCGACGATTTTCTCCGGCATCGTGGCCGAGAAGAGGATGGTCTGCCGTTCTTTGGGCAGGGCTTTCTCGATTTGCAGGATGTCTTCGCTGAATCCCATGTCGAGCATGCGGTCGGCCTCGTCGAGCACGAAGAACGAGACGCGCGAGAGGTCGATGCCGCCGAGGGCAAGGTGGGAGATGAGGCGTCCGGGCGTGGCGATGATGACGTCGGCGCCGAGTTTCAGGCCGCGCCGTTCTTTTTCGAAGCGCGTGCCGTCGTTGCCGCCGTAGACGGCCACGCTCGACACGTTCATGAAGTAAGAGAAGCCTTCCATGGCCTGGTCGATTTGCTGGGCCAGCTCGCGGGTGGGGGCCATGATGAGGCAGTTGACGGCGTCGGCGGGGAAGGTGCCTTCGCTCAGCCTGCTCAGGATGGGCAGGAGGTAGGCTGCCGTTTTCCCGGTGCCTGTCTGTGCGACGCCGATGAGGTCGTGGCCTTCGAGGATGACGGGGATACATTTTTCCTGGACCGGTGTGCAGGTCTCGAAGCGCATGGCGTCGAGCGCGTCGAGGACGCTGTCGGTTAAATCTAAGTCGTAAAAGTCCATTTATGTACGTTTAGTAGGTCGCCCCCTGTGTCATTCCGGCGTGCGGCGGTAGAGGTAGAGGGCGATGAATGTGTAAAGAATGTTGGGAATCCAGACCGAAATCAGGGCCGGCCACCCGGCGTTGATGGCGAACGTGGACGAGATGGTCTGGAAGAGGATGTAGGAAAAGCTCAGCGCCAGTCCGATGCCCAGCGAGAGGCCCATGCCCCCCTTGCGCTTCTCGCAGGAGAGCGACACGCCGATGAGGGTCAGGATGAAGGCGGCAAAGGGCATGGCGAAGCGCTGGTGGTATTCCACTTCGAACGTGCTCACGTTGGCCGCGCCGCGGAGCTTCTGCTTGGCGATGAACTCATCGAGCTCGGGGAGGGTCATGGTCTCCTGCTGGCGGTTGGTGTAGATGAAGTCGGAGGGTTCCATCGGGATGATGGTGTCAAGTTGGAGCCCGCTGGTGATTTTCTCACGCATCCCGTGCAGCTCGCGGATGCGGTAGGTGCGTATGGTCCAGTGGTACCGCTCGGCGGCGAGCGTGTCGTACTGGATGCTTTGTGCGGTCAGGTGTGAGACGAGTTTCTTGTCCGCGAACTTGTCGAGCGAGAAGCCGTAGCCTGATTTTGTCGTGTTGTCGAAGTGCGAGATGAAAGCCACGATGCCGCTGTCCACCTGCATCTGGACGTTCTCGACGGAGGTGATGTCGCGCTTCTTGATATACTTGTTCTCAAAGTTGACGCGGGCCACGTTCCCCTTGGGGATGACGAACGCTCCGAGGCAGAAACTCGTTACGGCGATGAGGGCTGCGGAAAGCATGTAGGGGCGGAGCAGCCGCCGGAAACTCATTCCGGCCGCTTTCATGGCGATGATCTCGGAGTTGTCGGCCAGTTTCGATGTGAAGAAAATGACCGCGATGAACGTGAAGAGCGGGCTGAACAGGTTGGAGAAGTACGGGATGAAGTTGAGGTAGTAGTCGAAAATGATTTTTTCGACGGAAACGTGGCTTTGAGTGAACTTGTCGATGCGTTCGTTGAAGTCGAAGATGATGGCGATGGAGATGATGAGCGCAATCAGAAAGATGTACGTCCCGAGGAACTTGGCCATGATGTAGCGGTCCAAGCGCGTGATGAGCGGGTGTCTCGCCCACCAGTCGCCCAGCCGTTTCCGTCTTTCCGGTCGCTGCGGTGGGACGTCGGGCGACTGCGCCGTTTCGTCCTGTCGCTGCGAGGGCGTGAGGGGCGTGCCCGACGGTTCGGCCGTGGGCTGTGACGTTTCCGGCTGTGAGGTGAGCTTTTCGTTCTCCATACACATATTATATATTAGAGGCGGCGGCTGAGCTGTTCTACCATGCGGGCTTTCCAAGGGACGAAGCGGTCGGCCTGAATCTGGCGGCGGGCCTCGCGCACGAGCCAGAGATAGAATGCGAGGTTGTGAATGCTGGCAATCTGCATGGCCAGCAGTTCTTTCGCTTTGAAGAGATGGTGCAGGTAGGCGCGTGAGTATTGCGTGTCGACAAAGCAATGGCCGTCCGGGTCGACCGGCGAGAAGTCGTCGGCCCACTTGGCGTTCCGCATGTTGAGTATGCCTTCGGCCGTGAAGAGCATGGCGTTGCGTCCGTTGCGGGTCGGCATGACGCAATCGAACATGTCGACACCGCGTTCGATGCCTTCGAGGATGTTGACCGGCGTACCGACCCCCATGAGGTAGCGGGGGCGGTCTGTGGGGAGGATGTCGTTGACCACCTCAATCATTTCATACATGACCTCGGCCGGTT
>USCX01000169.1 GCA_900553285.1 uncultured Prevotella sp. | reverse complement strand
AACCAACTACCTTTGCTGCGATCAAGCCCTGGAGGATTCGAAGGGAGCTGGCCGTGCAGCACTTACCCGTAGGTTTGCGGATGCAAAGATAGGGGCTTCTGTCGAAACGAACAAACTTTTGAAGAAAAAAGTTTGCAGTTTCATGATTCCTCACGTTTCAGGTGGAGTTGTTGTGTGCAGTATTCGAGCACGCGGGGGCGGTGTGTGATGAAGATGAGGGTGCGGTCGGGAAAGCAGGTGACGATTTGTTCGATCACCTTGGCCTCGGTTTCGTTGTCGAGGGCCGACGTGGCTTCGTCGAAGAGGTAGATGGGCGCGTCGCGCAGTAAGGTGCGGGCTATGCTGATGCGCTGTGCCTGCCCTTCGGACAGTCCGCCTCCCAGCTCCCCGCAAGGTGTATCGAGTCCTTGGGGCAATGTGTAGACGAAGTCGGCCTGTGCCATAAGCAGGGCGTGTTTCATGTGCGCCTCGTCGGCTTGCGGGTTGCCCAGCAGAAGATTGGAGCGGATGGTTCCGCTCAGCAGGGTGTTGCCTTGGGGGACATAGGCAAAAAGGTTCCGGGTCGCGGGGGATGCGTTGAACCGCCGGTCGTGGTCATAGAGGAAGATGTTTCCGTCATTGGGGCTGATGAGGTTCAGAAGAAGACGGACCAAAGTGGTTTTCCCTGCACCCGTTTCGCCTATGATGGCCGTCCGGCTCCCGGGCGTAAAGTCGAAATTCAGTTGCTGAATGATGTTGCGTTTGCCTTCGGTGTATCTGAATGTAACGTGTTCCAGGCGTATGCCGACGAGGCCGTGTACTTGGGGCGGGGCGGCGGATTCTCTTTCAAGAGGGATTTTTTCGAGCTCGATGAGGCGTTCGGCCGAGGTATACGCACTGATGAAAATAGGGATGAAGCGGGTCAGATTGCGGGCCGGACCTTGAATCTGTCCGACCAGTTGTACGAAAGCAATGAGAGCCCCGTAGGTGATGAGGCCTTCGGAAAGATTGAAAACGCCCCAGCCAAAAGTGAACATGTAGCCCACCGAGAAGCCGAAGTTCATGACGGCCGACGAGGTGAGTGAGTAATAAGTCTTGCGTTTGACTTCGTGGCAGAGACGTCCTTGCAGGTCGGCCAAGTTTTTGAGCACCGTGCCACATCGTTCCAGTGTCTTGATGACAAGACTGTGTTGCAGGCTTTCCTGTATCAAGGCCTGGACGTGGCTCTCGGTCGACCTGACCTGATGGGTGAGGCTTTTCATCTTTCGGACATACAGCTTGCTGATGAGCAGGAAGAACGGGAGGAGGATGACGATGATGATGGCCAAAGTCCTGTCCATCATGAAAAGGAAGAAAAAGGCGCCTGAGAATTGAACGATGGTGGTGATGAGTGAGGGTATCGTTTCTGTCAGGTAGCTGACCACGCTCGTGACGTCCTTCTCGATGCGGTTGAGCACGTCTCCGCTATGGTAAGTTTGAAGTCCCTGCCACGTGCTGTGCAGGAGGTGGCTGAAGGTGCGTGCCTGCATGCTGTTTTGCGCCCTCACGCCCAGCGTGGCGCGAATCCATCGGTTGCCGACGTTCAGTGCGAGGTCGGCGATGAGGATTAGGCAGAGACAGAGCAGGCATTGTCTTAGGGTGAAGCGGTTGTCGGCATGGGTGGCTACGTCGATCGTCAGTTTGGTAAACCAGACGAAGGCAAGGCCGATGCCGACGGTCAGAATGCCTATGATTGTGTTGAGCATAGCCTGAAGCCGGTAACCTTGCCAGACGTGCCATAGCCACGCCGAACTACTCCACATGGAGTGTATGGCGTGGTTGGGATGTTTCCCTTTGAAGGGGGCAAAGAGGCTGTTGTTCGTCATAACCGGTTGTCTGCGCCCCACATCATCTTTGTGCGTAACGTGTCGAAGAACTTCTTGTGGTGTATCTTCATCACTTGGATGTGGTAGGGGGCGCGTTTGATGGTGATGGTTGAGCCGGCGCGAAAGCTCTCGCTGCGTCCGTCGACGGCTACCAGAAAGTTCGGATTCCTGCTTTGGACCGTGAGGGTGATGGTCACGTCGTCGTTCAGAACGACCGGGCGGATGTATAGGCTGTGGGGGGCAACGGCAGAAAGGCACAAGGTTTGTGTCGCCGGAACGATAATGGGGCCGCCGGCGCTCAGAGAGTAACCGGTTGACCCTGTCGGCGTGCTGACGACTAATCCGTCGGCGATGTAATGCGTAAGGAGCTCGCCGTTGATTTCCGTGCGGATATCGATGAGCGAGGAGTTGTCGTGTTTGAGCACAGCAACCTCATTCAGGCCGTAGGGATAGTTCTTGAAGGGGTGATCGTCGCTTTCAGCCTGGATGACGCTCCGGCTTTCGATGGAGTAGTCATGGCGGAAAAGAGACTCGACGGCTTCGGAGATATGGTCGGGCGAAATGTCGGCCAAGAAGCCCAAGCGGCCGGTGTTGACGCCGAGAATAGGGATGTTTTTGTCGCGAATATGGGCAGCGGTATTGAGGAAAGTACCGTCACCGCCGATGGAAACAGCCAAGTCTGTCCCTTCAAAATCGGTGTCTGCGGCATAGCGGGCCACCAGAAAGCCCTGATCTGACAGATATTGGCGGAATGATGCTTCAATCGTAATGTCCGCGCCTTGTCCTGCCAGTTCTTGGATAACCCGGCTTAGGCATTGGCTTTTTTCGGCTTGGAACGTGTTTCCAAATAACGTAATTTTCATCATTTTTATCAGTAAAGAAGATAAAACATTCATTCCATGGATTTTTTCTATCAGCGGAATGAAGTTTTTCTTGAGTTCAACTTATAAATGCAACTTTTTGGGTGCGGATAATAAGCAAT
>USCX01000168.1 GCA_900553285.1 uncultured Prevotella sp. | reverse complement strand
TCCCCACGTGAACTCATTCTCTTCCTGCTTGTGGACGTTGAGGGCCAAGGTGTACTCCTTTTTCGACGAGCCGTCCGTGGCATACACCACAAAGGTGCGGGGCTGACGGCAATCGATGCTGTCGGACGTAGAGAACAGAGTGTCCGTACCGGCCAGCGTGCGCAAAGCCAGTACGCCGTCGGCGGTAAACCTGGAAAAGGCCACGCTGCTCACCACCGTACCGATAGGCAAAGAGTCGCGGTTATATATCAACAAGTTTCGCTGGTCTATCTGCATCGGGGTGTAGTTTCCCGAAAGCGAAGTGTAGTAAGTGGTGTCCTTTCCCCCGGGGGTCGTCGCGTTCACCAACACGCGCATGCCTCCGAGCGATACGGCCGTCACCGAGCATTGGCCCGACACAGCGCTGGCCGCCGTCTCGTCGTCCATGCATCCCGTCAACGACAACAGACAGACAAACACAGCCTGCACGACGGCCACGGTTGTTTTTTTCATCATATAAAAGAAAAGTACAGACTATTGCAATGGTTATACAAGTTGCAAAGATAACGACAATTCGCCCGCAGACCGTAAATGCGTGCACTTTTTTAGCGAATTTTATCACAGTCCCATGCGGCCGGCCACCGCCGCGACGAAAGGGCATCGGCGCCACAAGGCATTCAGGGCGACGTGAGCGCCTCACAGACACGGTCCTGAAAACGCCGGCCGGCGGCGTGGTGACGGAGCCCTTGGTTCATGATGGCGAAGCAAAGGAGATGGCCGTTGGCCGCTTGGGCATAGCCGGCCAGGGTGCTGACGCCCTCGACGGTGCCGGTCTTCGCGAAGACGTTGCAGCAGGCGTTTCCCTGCCTCATGCGCTGCCTGAGCGTGCCGTCATACCCCGCAATGGGGAGCGCGGGCTTCAAGTGCGAATAGACATCGTCATTCCGGTAGGCGTAACGCAGGGCCGCCACAACGACCTCCGGCGTCAGGTAATTATACAACGACAGGCCGCTGCCGTCGGCTATGCGGTAGTCCGACGGATCGAGCCCCAGGCCGGCTATGAAGCGCTCGACGCAACGCGCCGACTCCCGGCCGGAGGGATAAGCCGTGCCGGACTGTTTTCCGAGCTGGTAGAACAGGGCTTCGGCATAGAAGTTATTGCTTTCTTTCAGCGTCTTCCCCAGAATCTGGTCGATGCTGTGATAACGCGCCCCGACGAGGATGGCGTCGGACGGCCGGATGGCTTTTTCTATCGCTGCGACAGACGAGATGCCCGCTGCGTCCAGCGCGCGCGTCAGGGCGCCCGTCAGGTGGCCATGCCCGTTGACCGTGAGCGGCGCTAGGGAATCGAGCCCGTCGTCCCAGCACCAGCCTTCGCCCCAAGCCAGCGTGTCCTTCATCGACACGTCGATGAAGATTTTCCCGTCGATGCGCCTGACGCCTTCCGAGGCCAGCCTGTCGACCAGGGCGCGCAGGTCGTCGTGGCCGAAACGCGGGTCAAAGCCCCCGACGAGATAGAGGTCGCCATGCAGCACGGAGTCGGCCAGCTCGCCCGTCCGGAACAGCTTCGTCTCAAACCGATAGGAGCCGCCCAGCTGCGAGAGCGCCGTAATGGCCGTCAGGAGCTTCTCGACCGACGCCGGCCTCAGCAGCTGGCGATGGCCACAGGCAAAGAGAGCCGAATCGGCCGTCAGATCGTACACATAAAGCCCCAGCTGGGTGCGTTCGAACATCGGGGCGCCGACCAGGTCACGCAGGCGGGCCTGCAAATGCCCCGGCCAGCCGAGCAGGCTGTCGGCCGCGGGGGCCGCCTCGCGGTCTGCCAGCACGCTGCGTATCGAGAACGTCTGGGCATGGACGCCCGGCCACCCGACCATCCATACACACGCGGCCAGGCTTATTAATATATGTGTCATCCTATTCTTCATCACTGCGCCTCCCTCCGAAACCGGTATGGTTGTCCGGCTGCAAAGTTACGTATTTTTTCGCGCTTCTCCACTTTGCGGCACATTCCACGCGCCCGCATAACGCCACGCTCCGTGTGGAACGACTGTTGACCGCCGGCGATTTTTTCCACACTTCCACAGTTTTTCCACACTTCCCCGCCGGTTTCCTCACGAGGGAAATCCGCGCATCCGTCGCCCTGACAGGGCTTCCCGGCCCGTTTTCAGGCTTTTTCCGCCGCCTTGCTGATTTTTTCTTCGCCGTCAGGGCGGGTTTGGCACGGCTGTTGCAACTCTTTAAAGCAGTTGTTTTAGGTTTATATTAAGCTTATAGAGATGCAGAGCCGAACGGCGCAGTGATTGCGGTGTTCGGCTCGTTTTTTTGGACAGGGCGACACGCCGGTGCGCAATTATGTTTACATTTGCAGTGACTTTTCCTTTTTTTACAGAAACGAAGGACGGACATGCCGTCCCTAACGACAGACGCAGCTATGAAAGTTATGAAATTCGGGGGCACCTCGGTCGGCTCGCCCGAGAGCATCCTCAACCTGAAAAAAATAGCCGAAAACGCCGGCCGCCCCGTGGTAGTCGTGGTCTCGGCCCTCGGTGGCGTCACCGACAGCCTCATCAAGGCCTCACGCGAGGCAGCCGCCGGCGACGAAGCCTATATCAACACGTATGCCGCCCTCGTGGAACGCCACCACCGCATGATTGCCGACGTCATCCCGGCCAGCCCGGCCCGCAACGAGCTCCAAGAAAACATAGACGCCCTGCTTGAAGAACTGCGCAGCATCTACAAAGGCGTTTTCCTTATCCAGGACCTGACGCCCAAAACGGCCGACGCCATCGTGGCCTACGGCGAACGCCTCTCGTCGGGAATCGTGGCCGCCGTGCTCGAAGGCTCGCGGCTCTACGACGCGAGGG
>USCX01000167.1 GCA_900553285.1 uncultured Prevotella sp. | reverse complement strand
CGAGAATATCGGGCAGAAGTTCCGCATTTCGGCTCGCAACCTGCGTAAATTCAACGACCTGAAAGACAAGAAGGCACAGCCGCTGACCGGCGAGGTGGTCTACATCGAGCGCAAGAAGAAGCGCTGGGAGGGCAATGCCCACACCCACATCTGCCGCCAGGGCGAAACGGCCTATGCCGTAGGCCAGTCCTACGCCATCCGCACCCGTTCGATCGAAAAACTCAACCGCCTCAAGCCCGGCAGCACGCTCGAAAAGGGGCAACAGATACGCATAAAATAAAAACAGCATAGCATGGAAACGACACCGCTCAGGAGCAAGATCCTGGATACGATCATCCGCAAGTCGACCCTCAAGCAACGGGTCTTCGACAACACCTTCGCAGCCTTCAACGAACTGAAGGAAACGCTGTTCGAAATGGCATCGGAGATGGACGACGAACTCGACGGCAAGCTCGACCGCCGCGTCAGGCTCGAATACCGCGACCGCGGAAAATTCGAGGCGCAGCTGCAGGTGGCCAACGACATTCTCATTTTCCAGATGCACACCGACGTCTTCGAATTCGACGCCAACCACCTGATCTGGCAGAACCCCTACGTACAGTCCGACCGCGAAAATTCCTACTGCGGCCTGATCAACATCTACAATTTCCTCTCCGACTCGTTCAAGTTCAACCGCAACGCTGACGAAGGTTACCTCATCGGGCGTATCTTCATCAACCGCGAGCGCCGCTATTTCGTCGACAAGATCAGGGCGCTCAATCCCGACTACGAACGGCTCTACCAGTTGCGTCCGGGCCTGTTTTCGCCCGCCACGCTCTACAATGGCTATGCCGATACGATGGAAAAGATGCTTGAACGCCTCCGCATGGACCTCGACTACCTGGAACGTCGCAGTCTCTGGCTTGATATGGGGATTGTCGCCCGCACGGTGGCCGCTCTCCTTGCGGGCCGGAAACTCTGAGCCGCGGAGACGGCCTGTCTTACTCTTTTACCGAAGGAACAAACATGAAGGAAGAAATAATCAAGCCCAAGGCCGGGCTTCAGCTCCGCCGCGTCGGCCGGCAATACATGATTGTCGAAGCCTGCACCGAAACGGCCAACCTCAGCCGCGTGTACAGCCTGAACGAGACAGCTGCCTGCATGTGGCAGCGCCTGTCCGGCGGCG
Source organism: uncultured Prevotella sp. (assembly GCA_900553285.1). Classification (GTDB taxonomy): domain Bacteria; phylum Bacteroidota; class Bacteroidia; order Bacteroidales; family Bacteroidaceae; genus Alloprevotella. The sequence continues at coordinate 1,701 of USCX01000167.1, read as the reverse complement.
ACGCCACACGTCCGGATCTTGTCGACGGGCTCGTAGGCGGGTTCGAGGTGGACGCCGCCACGGCGGCTCGCGATGTCGAGCGCCAGTTGGCCGAGTGGCGTTCGTTCGGACTGATCGACTGACGGTCCTGTGCCTCTGAGTGGAAAGTGGCGATGACAGACACCGCACACATACAGCACGCTCTTTTTGAGTTGTTGAGGGCCGGCCTGTGGGGACAGCCCTCGGCCGCGCTTTCCCGGCTGTCCCTGACGGACGAGGAGTGGAGCCTCCTGTTCCGCACCTGCTGCCGCCAGACGGTGGTGGGACTCGTATGGCAGGGGATGCAGTTCCTGTCTGATGCCCAGCTTCCGCCTCCCGCGAACCTTGTCCGCTGGGCCGCCGCCCTCGACGCCGTCGAGCGCAAGAACCGCCGGACAGACAATGCGCTGGCCGGGCTCTCCGCCCTGTTCAGCCGCGAGAGTCTGCATCCCGTGTTGCAGAAAGGGCAGGGCGTGGCGCAGTTCTACCGCCGGCCGTCGTGGCGTGAGAGTGGCGACATCGATCTCTATTTCTCAACGCCTGCCGCGTTTGCTGCGGCCACGTCGCTTGTGCGCCGTTCCGGTGCCGACGTGGTTTTCCGTGCCGATGGGAGCGCTTTCTATGTGTGGCAGGGAATCGAGGTGGAGCACCATGTCCGCCTTGTCGACCTCAACAATCCCTTTGCCTACCGCGACCTGTTGAAGATGGAGCGCACCTTCGGCTTCCGTCCGTTTGTCCTTGGCGACGGGCGGCCTCTTTGCATGGAGGTCCCGTCGCCCATGCTCAATCTTCTGCTGCTCAATGCCCACATTCTGAAACACGCCGTAGGGTGGGGCGTCGGCCTGCGCCAGCTTTGCGACATGGCCCGTGCCTGTTGGGTCCTGCACGGCGAGACCGACCCCGGGGCGATGCGGTGGATATGCCGCCGGATGGGCATAGGACGCTGGACGCGCCTGCTCCACACGTTCCTCGTGGCCTGTCTTGGCCTGCCCACCGCCTGTCTGCCCTATGCCGATACCTGTGCGACGGCGCAACCTCTGCTCGACCTCGTGCTGCGCAGCGGGAATTTCGGCTTCTCCCGTGCGCGCCGCCACGGGAGCGGGCTGCCTGTCTGGCGCCGTAAGCTCTACACGTCGCATTCATTCGTGCGCAATGTCGGTTTCTCGCTCCGTTACGCCCCCGGCGAAACGTTTTGGATATGCACCCGTCTGGTGAAAGGACAGTTCCGATGACAGCTCCCGTTTACTACCGCGTGGCCGGTTTTGCGTTTTCCGTCGGTCTTCCCGGCGGGATGGAGGCCGATGTCTGGCTTCCCTCGTTCCGGCCGTTCCGTGGCGGCGAGGGCGTCCCCCTGCTCTTCTCGCTGACGGTCGGGACGGTGCCTGCGCCCGGCATGGCGACGACGAAGGGCCGTTTGCTCGAAGAGCAGACCAACGACGTCGGCCGCGTCCGGCTGTATGCCGTGGCCGGCGGTTATGCGGTCGATTTCGCGGCCCTGTCCGGACCGTGCCGCCACCGCTTGCAGGTCACGTCCGATTTCACGTCGGCCCGCGCCTTTGTCGTTCCGGCCGACCGGCGCGCCCCCCTCGTGCTCAGCTCCATGCTCCGCATCGTCTTTGCGCAGGCTGTCCTTGTGCGACGGGCGGTGTTGCTCCACGCTTCCGCCGTGGTGTGCGACGGGCG
>USCX01000166.1 GCA_900553285.1 uncultured Prevotella sp. | reverse complement strand
ATATGTAGTTGGCTGACACGATAGGGCCAAGGCGCTCGATGACTTTGCTCCACAGCCAGTAGCATCCCATCGAGGCGACGAGGCCGAGAAACAGCAGATTGCCCCAGACGGCCGGGCGGAGCAGTACCCCGGTGTCGATGTGCAGGGGATGGAAGAGGAAGTAGAGCAGGATGGTGAGTAGTCCGTAGCCGAAGACCTTGCGTGTCAGCAGGGTTGCCCCGTAGCGGTCGCAGAGCCGCTTGGTGATAAGCTGGTAGACGGCCCACGAAAAGGCTGAGGAGAGGGCCAGCATGTCGCCGGCGAGGTGGAACGAGAAGTGGCCTTTTCCGTTCATCACCACCATGGCCACTCCGACCAGGGCCAAGACCGAGGCGCCCCACAGGCGGACGGATGATTTAGACCTGCCGGTCAGCACGGCGAGCAGGACGGTCAGCAGGGGGGCCGTGGCCACGACGAGCGAGACGTTGCCCGCCAAGGTGTATTCGAGCGCCGTGTTTTCGGTGAGGAAATAGAGCGAGCCGCCTGTCACGCCGGCCACGAGCATGAGCCCTTCGTCGCGCCAGCCGACGAACCACTGCCTCCGGTGGAGCAGCGCAAGGCAGACGTAGGCCTGGGCAAAGCGCAGCAGGAAAATCTCGGCCGGCGGAAGCCCGTGGAGCAGGAGCACTTTGGTCGAGACGAACGTGGTGCCCCAGACGGCCACAGTCACAACAGCCAGAAGATGGTAGACCGCGTTACCGCCCGCCATCCTCCGGAGTTTCGAGCTTTTTGGCTTCGTTCCAGATTTCGTCCATCTCGGCGAGGGTCATGTCGGTCAGGTTGCGGCCCTGTTTGAGGGTGCGGCTTTCGAGGTAGTTGAAGCGGCGTGTGAACTTCTGGTTCGTGCGTTCGAGTGCCGTGTCGGGATTGATTCCGTAGAGGCGGGCGGCGTTGACAAGGCTGAACAAGACGTCGCCGAATTCGGCCTCGGCCTTGTCGGGATTGGCGTGGGCCACCTCGCGTTCGAACTCGCCGATTTCCTCTTTCACCTTGTCCCACACCTGCGACTTCTCTTCCCAGTCGAAGCCGACGTGGCGGGCCTTGTCCTGTATGCGGTAGGCCTTGATGAGCGAGGGCAGCGAGCGCGGCACGCCGCCGAGCACCGTCTTGTTGCCGTCTTTTTCTTTCTGTTTGAGCTGTTCCCAGTTGTCAGCCACTTGTTCGGCGGTGTCGGCCTCGACGTGGCCGAAAACGTGCGGATGGCGGAAAATGAGCTTGTCGGAGAGTTTCTCGCAGACGTCGGCTATGTCGAAGACGCCTTTTTCCGCTCCGATTTTTGCGTAGAAGAGCACGTGGAGAAGCACGTCGCCCAGCTCCTTGCAGATGTCCTTTTCGTCGTCGTGAAGCAGGGCGTCGCTGAGTTCGTAGACCTCCTCGATGGTGTTGGGGCGCAGGCTTTGGTTGGTCTGTTTGCGGTCCCATGGACATTTGACGCGGAGCTCGTCGAGGATGTCGAGTATGCGGTTGAATTGTTCTAACTGTTCTTTTCTTGTATGAGGCATGTCCGTAGGTTGTTTTGGATGCAGTCTGAAAGCGCCGGTCCGCCGTGGTGGGCGGCCGGGCGGGTGCAAACTTACGAATTTTCTGTCGTAACGCGCGATTGGGGGCTTGATTTTTCGTGTCAGCCCGCCCGTGTGCGCCGTCAGGGCGACAGGAGTTCCGGTCAGGGCGACAGGACAGACGAGCGGGGCGATAAAGTCTATTTCTCAGTGTGAATTATGTGTTTCGCAGTGTGAACTATATATTTCACAGTGTGAAATACATGTTTCACATTGTGATTTACAGTTTTTCTCCCTTCCCGTCTTTTTTAGGTCGGTGTCGGTCGCGTCGGGGAGCGCCGGGGATTTTCCACCGGGCGGATGGCGATCTGGCGGACGGCCGTCCGGGCGGGCATAAAGGAAACCGGCATCGCCGTGTGGGTCTGTGCGACCCGTGTGGCGGTGCCGGTGGAAAAGGTTTGTCCGGCGCAGTGGGGCGTGCGCCCGCTGCGGGTTGGTTCACTTGATGTTGGCTTCTTCGAGGCCGTAGTGCTTGATGCGGTCTTTGCGCAGGAGCATGACGGAGAGGACGATGGCGCACAGGCCGAAGAGGGCGAAGATGCACATGGGGACGGTGTAGTCATAGCCGGTGATGCGGCCTTGCGCGTCGGTCTGTGTGGCAAAGTCGTTGATGACCCACCCGATGAGGGCGGGCACGAAGGCGAGCCCGATGTTCTGTATGTAGAAGATGAGCGCATAGGCCGAGCCGAGTTGTTTCATGGGGATGATTTTCGGAACGGAGGGCCACAGGGCGCTGGGCACGAGGGCAAAGGCGATGCCCAGAACGACCATCACGATGACGGCGAACCACCAGACTTGGAACAGGGGCAGGGCGAAGAGCACGTGGACCACCGTCAGGAGCACCGAGCCGATAATCATGAGCGTGGCGCCGCGGCCGATGCGGTCGTAGAGTGTGCCGAAGAGGGGCGTGAGGAGGATGGTGCCGAAGGGCAGCATGGCGGGGATGAGCCCGGCCAGGCTTTCGGGCACGGCATACTTGTAGATCATCAGCTTGGTGGCAAACTTGATGAAGGGGAACACGCCGGCGTAGAACATGAGACAGAGCAGCGTGATGAGCCAGAAGCCCTGGCTGGTGAAGATGATGCCGAGGTCTTTCAGCTTGAAGCCCTCTTCTTTTTTGCCGCCGACGGCCTGTATGGCAGCGGAGGCGTCTTCTTTCTTGTCCATGACGCAGAACACGAGGTAGGCAATCAGACCGATGCAGAGCGCCAGCACGCCGACTAGGACGGAGCCGGACACGTCGCCCAGACGCCGGGCTATGGGGAGGCTGGCGCCGAGGGCCACGG
>USCX01000165.1 GCA_900553285.1 uncultured Prevotella sp. | reverse complement strand
ATTTTCTTCTGGATGAGGTCGATCTTTTCGAGCTCGAGGTCGATGATGTCGTCCATGATGCGCTGGGCGAGCATGACGTGCTTGCGGAAGAGGTCGAAGTCGAACGTGGCCTTGGGCGTGAAGGGGTCTTTGACGTAGGAGTAGAGGTTGAGCGCGAGCAGGCGGCAGCTGTCGTAGGGACAGAGGGGGATTTCGCCGCAGGGGTTGGTCGACACGGTGCGGAAGCCCAGGTCGGCGTAACAGTCGGGGATGCTTTCGCGCAGGATGGTGTCCCAGAAGAGCACGCCGGGCTCGGCCGATTTCCACGCGTTGTGCACGATTTTGCGCCACAGCGCCCGGGCGTCGATTTCCTTGCTGACCATGGGGTGGTCGCCCGTGACGGGGAACTGCTGTACGTAGGGCCGTCCCTCGATGGCGGCCTGCATGAACTCGTCGTCGATTTTCACGCTGACGTTGGCGCCTGTCACCTTGCCCTCGGTCATCTTGGCGTCGATGAAGGCCTCGGAGTCCGGGTGCTTGATGCTCACCGAGAGCATCAGCGCGCCGCGGCGCCCGTCCTGTGCCACCTCGCGGGTGGAGTTGCTGTAACGCTCCATGAAGGGCACGAGGCCCGTCGACGTGAGGGCGGAGTTCTTCACGGGCGAGCCTTTGGGGCGCACCTGCGAGAGGTCGTGCCCCACGCCGCCGCGGCGTTTCATGAGCTGCACCTGCTCCTCGTCGATTTTCATGATGGCGCCATAGGAGTCGGCGTCGCCGTCGAGGCCGATGACGAAGCAGTTTGACAGCGAGGCGATCTGCTGGTCGTTGCCGATGCCGGTCATGGGGCTGCCCGCGGGAATGATGTAGCGGAAATGGTCGAAGACGTGGAAGATCTCTTCCGCCGGCACGGGGTTCTTATACTTGCGCTCGATGCGGGCCACCTCGTTTGCCAGCCGCCAGTGCATGTCGGTCGGCGTGAGCTCGAAGATGTGGCCGAACGAATCCTTCATGGCGTACTTGTTCACCCAGACGCGGGCGGCCAGCTCGTCGCCGTTGAAGTAGGCCAGCGTGGCCTCGAAGGCTTCGTCGTAAGTGTAGGTTTTCTGTTCCACAGTTTTATTTTATAGGTTAATGGGTTAGAGGTCGAACCTGTTCGTGTGTGTGGCGCACCCCGGAGGGCGGCCCGCTGGGGAGCGGCGTGATGTGTGCATTTTCCGACAGCCGTGCAAAGCTACGGATAACTTTTGGATTACGCCTCTTGGCAAACCGAAAAGTTTTGTTACGTGTGGAAGTTTTCCCGATTAAAACGTTAAATGATTGTTTTCAAGAGTTTTATAAAATATGGTGGACTGAAAAGTTTTCCAAAATGTTTTTCCGGCTTGTCGTTTACGGGCGAACAAAGGGGGAGGCCGGCGCTCGCCTCCCGTACCTGCACAGTTGGGGCTGGCAAGTCGCTGCGCGTTTTCTGCGGCGGTGTGCGGCGCAGTCCGGCCGGGATATCCGCCGTGTGGCTGGGCGGAACTTTTCCCGACAAGACGTAGTGCACAATAAATATATAGGATGTGTTGGTCGGTGGGTGGCGGAGGATGTTTCCCGCTTGTCTGCTTGACGGCCTGTGCGGCCCTCTTTCGCCGGACGGGGCGGGGCGAAACGGAAAACGTCCGCAAGGAAAGTGGTTTGTTTGTGCGCTCTCTTCGCAAGAGAGGGGCTTATTCGTTGCAAAGATAAGCATTTTAGTTTTAGGCGTCAAACTTTTATTGAAAAAGTTTAAGACCTGTGCGATCCGCAAAGCGCCCGTGCCGGGGGCTTCGGCCTCGGGCGAAGGACACGGACAGTAACGCATTGTTTAGCGGAAGCAGCCCGAAAACACGCCCGGGGCTGCCACCGGTTTCACCCGGCCGCCTGCCGCGCGGAGGACCAAAACACCCCTTTTGTTTGCCAGGCCCGCCTTCGCCCGACCGACAAAAGCGCTTGTCTCCAAGAGCTTGAGACGGGATGCCCCTCTCTTGCGAAGAGACGGCCGAGGTTCTCTTTCTCCTTTTTATGTGAAGAACGTTTGTTGCCGTTCCCCTCTCTTGCGAAGAGACAGTGAGGGGCGAATTTTCTAAACGCCTGTAAACAAACGCATTGACCTGCGCTTTGGGCGTGAAGGACAGGAGATTGGACGGCGGGCTCTCCTTTGTGTGGGGAGTGCGCCAAGTGAAAAATAAATTAGGTCGTAGCGTCAATGTCACTGTATAGTTCAGATGCACTGCCTAACGCCGGGAATGGCAAAGAAGGTAACGGGGCTTGCGTTGGGCCGGTCCCGGAACAGGGTCGCATACCCCGGCCAAAGGCAGCTGACACGTGGTGTTACTTGTTCGTACACTACGCAAAAGTTGACGCGCTCAGTCATAAGCTAAACCAGAAGTTCCGTGTATTCGTACACCGCAGTGAAACCTACCGTCGCGTGAAAGGACGCATCCGGAAGAACGTCCGTCCCACGATTTCAGGCCTTATTTTCGTGCAGGGCGCGCCCCGGCTGGTCGATGCCTTCCTGAAAGAAATCAGTCCGGCCCTCCACTTGGTGAGGGATTGCAGCACGAAGCGTGTGGCCGTCATCGCCGACAGCGTGATGCAGCCGTTCATGCAGCTGTCGCAGGTTGCCGCCAGCCGCATCCGTTTCCTCTCCCGCAGTCTGGACTATTACGCCGAAGGCCACCCGTTGGTGCGCGTGACGTCGGGCGTGATGGCCGGTTTTGAGGGCTACCAGGTGCGCATCTCGCGCGACAAGTGCCTCATCACGTCACTTGGCGGCATGACCGTGGCCATCGGGGGCCTCTGCAAGGAGACCTTCGAAAACGTGGACGAGTATGTCCGCCTCCGCCGGTTGCAGCAGGGCGGCCTGCGCCCGCTTGCCGCCGGATT
>USCX01000164.1 GCA_900553285.1 uncultured Prevotella sp. | reverse complement strand
GGGCCGAACCCGAGTTGGCCCGCAATCACGGCGTGTTCTTCATGGACCGCCGCTCACCCGGTGAGCTGGACTATATGCTGCAAAAGCCGTCGACCGAGACGCTCAGCCAGCTGACCACGACCCATTATTTCCTTATGGACATCGGCGTGTGGGTGTTGAGCGACCGGGCTGTCGAGCGGCTGCGCGAGTGCTCCATGGCCGACGGCCAGTGTGTCAGCTATGACCTCTATTCCGCCTTCGGCTGTGCCTTGGGCCTCCATCCCTCAGCGCCCGACGAGCGGCTGGCCGGACTGAGTGTCGCCATCGTCGACCTGCCGGGCGGCGAGTTCTATCATTTCGGCACGAGCCACGAGCTGATTTCCTCGACCACCGCCCTGCAAAATCTGGTCAAAGACCAACGTTTCATCATCCAAAAGGAAATCAAGCGCCAGTCGTCCGTGTTCACGCAGAATGCTGACATCGCTTTCCGCTTCGGCAACGAACATACTGAAATCTGGGTGGAAAACGCCCATCTTCCCGCCACATGGACCCTGAGCTGCCGACATATCGTCACGGGTGTGCCCCAAAACGACTGGCACATCCGTCTGGCGCCCGGCCAATGTGTGGACATCGTGCCGGTCGGCGAGGTGGGAATGGCCCTGCGGCCGTATGGCTTCAACGACGCCTTCCGCGGTGCGCCCTCGGCCAGTACGACCGCTTTTGTCGGACAACCTCTGCCGGCATGGCTGACCGCCCATAGCCTGACGGTGGCGGATTTGGACGGAGCCGCCGACATTCAGTCGGCCCCGCTCTTTCCCGTCACGGACGACGGCGTCCTTGCCGGCCGCTTGCTGGCGTGGATGCTCGACGAGCACCCCGCGGACAACAGTCTGGCCGCTACCTGGCGAGGACTTCGCCGCTACTCGGCCGACGATCTCGCGAACGAAGCCAACTTGAAGCGCTTGGTGGCCCAGCGCCGCAATTTCCAGCGCAAGAACCTCGTTCAGCTGGCCGCCAATTATGCCAAGAGCGTGTTTTATCAGGTCGACCTGAAACACACGGCCTCCCTCTATGCCGCTTACGGCCTCGACCTGCCCGCGCCCTTGCCCGAACAGGCCTCTTTGATGGTGCAAATGCGCGACGCCATGTTCCGCTCGGAATGGCACGCGCTGCGCGGTGAAGACGGGACGCCCGAGGCAGATCGTGCGTTTGCCCTCCTGCGTGAAGGCCTGACGGCCACCCTCACCCGAGCGTGTGTCACGACCAAATCGTGTGGAGCCGTTGTCCGGTGCGTATCGACCTTGCCGGAGGCTGGACCGACACGCCGCCCTACTGTCTGGCCACTGGGGGAAACGTCGTCAACATCGCTATCGAGCTGAACGGTCAGCCCCCGCTTCAGGTCTATGTCAAGCCTTCGGCAGAGCGGGCCGTCATCTGCCGGTCCATTGACTTGGGTGCCATGGAGCGCATCACGACTTACGAAGAGCTGACTCATTATAATAAGGTGGGGTCGCCGTTTTCCATACCGAAAGCCGCGTTGGCTTTGGCCGGTTTCACACCAGCCTTCTCGGCCGAGCGCTATCCGTCGCTCGAAGCGCAGCTTGACGCTTTCGGCAGCGGCATCGAGATTACCTTGTTGTCAGCCATTCCGGCTGGTTCGGGACTGGGTACAAGTTCCATTCTCGCCAGTACGGTGCTGGGCGCCTTGTCCGATTTCTGCGGGCTGGGATGGGACAAGATGCAGATTGGCAACCGCACGCTTGTGCTCGAGCAGCTACTGACGACTGGTGGCGGCTGGCAAGACCAGTATGGCGGCATCCTGAGCGGCGTCAAGCTCTTGCAGACGGGACGGGGTTTTGACCAGACACCCATCGTGCGCTGGATACCCGACACGCTGTTCACGGCCGAAGACTATCGTCCCTGTCATTTGCTCTATTATACGGGACTGACCCGCACGGCCAAAAAGATACTGGCCGAGATCGTGCAAGGCATGTTCCTTAACAGTCATGTGCATCTGGACCAGCTTGATGCCATGAAGCAGCACGCGCTGACCCTGCACGACGCTATGCAGAAAGGGGACTTCGAAGAGTATGGGCGGCTCGTCCGGCAAACCTGGGAACAAAACAAGCGGCTCGACTCCGGCACGAATCCTTCGGCTGTCGAACGCCTTTGCGGGATGGTCGACGACCTTTCGCTCGGTTATAAGTTGCCCGGAGCGGGCGGTGGCGGCTACCTGTACATCGTGGCTAAAGACCCGGAGGCTGCCATGCGAATCCGTCAGCGTCTGCGGGAAAATCCGCTTACGCCGTCGGCCCGCTTTGTCGACATGAGTCTCTCGCGCGGCGGTCTGCAAGTCAGCCGGAGCTGACGTGTCCGTATACAGCAATCCCTTCATTACTAATCTCCTTATTCATGCAAGCTAAGAAACGTTCTATATTTTCAACTCGCGACGGGAAGAATTATCTTGTCCCGTTTGCGCTCGTCACAACCCTGTTTTTCCTCTGGGGCTTTGCGCACAGTATCCTTGACGTGCTGAACAAGCATTTCCAAAACACGTTTGAAATAGGCCGCGCTGAGTCGGCCTTGGTCCAAGCCGTGGTTTATGGAGGCTACTTTCTGATGGCCCTTCCGGCCGGGCGGATTATTTCGCGTCATGGCTACCGGGCCGGAGTGCTTATGGGGCTTATTCTCTATGGCCTCGGCGCTTTGCTTTTCATACCGGGCAGTATGATAAACAGTTTTGGCTTTTTCCTCTTCTCCCTGTTTGTTATCGGTTGCGGCCTGACCTGTCTCGAGACTTCGGCCAACCCGTATGTGACCGTATTGGGCGCTCCTTCGGCCGCCGAACGGCGCATAAACCTCGCCCAGTCATTTAATGGTCTGGGCTGGATCGTGGGGCCACTCGTCGGTGGCTTGCTGATTTTCGGCGAGGACGCCAGTCAAATCGCCTTGCCCTATACGATTATCGGTGTGGTT
>USCX01000163.1 GCA_900553285.1 uncultured Prevotella sp. | reverse complement strand
AAACGGCGACGTCGTAGGAGCGTCACTTGTGACGCCCGACCGCTCACCGAACGATGAACCAAGACGCCTAGGGCAAGGCGGGTAGGCTTTGCGGTCATGTGCCAAGGTTGCCAGTTGCACCCATAAAAAGCATTTATTCACTTCTTAAAAATCAGAGAAAAATGAGACAGCTTACGCTTTGGGCGAGTTTCCGTCCCGATGTAGTGATGCCGAGATGTTGTTCTCAGGGGGCGACGATTGGCGAAGCGGAAAACGCCACGTTGGCTACCGCCCTTACGCCTGAGCATAATATGCAAACCATGGAGTTGTACGGCTTATTACGACATCGCCGTCGCCCTCGGCAACCGCCCCATGATGCGCGATACCGAGCAGGCGTTCAACATGAACAACGTCGATGCGGAGATTCCAGAAATATCCTCAGTATTTCTGGCGAGTACAGCCATGGTATCATACCCGTGTCGGTGCTTAATGTAGGGTAAAGTCAATGTAATCACGGTATACAATAGATACAATGAGAAGTGTAGTAATCTTTTTAATGAGCCTGATGGTTTGTGAAATATGTGCCGCGTCTCCCTGTTCCGGTACGCCAAATAGCGTGATGCGCGATAGTGTGCCATCTGACACTGCGGTCGACTTCGTGGATGATGTCAGCGTGTTCGACGCCTGTTACTGGCCATTTCGCCGGGTGGCGGACCTGATTAGCGGAAAGCTTTACCAGTCTTACATGAAACGCTACGGGCTGCAAGGGGCTGACAGCGTGTTTGAGGCCAGGCGTTGTGACGCTGCTTCGTTCACCTTGCCCAACGGCCGGACGCTGTGGGTGGATCATGAATGGTCTGTTAACGCGGGCAGCGACTTGCCGCATCTGGACGAGAGACGCCTGCTGGCTGAAGATGCCGCCACGCTTTATGACAAGTGTAAGGAAATCAAGTCGAGCCCGGGTTACAACGAGGCGGCTGAGCGCGACCGCCTGATACGCCAGCTCTCCGCTTTCCGCGACACGGCCTGCGTGCTGCCACCCGTGTTCGCCACAATTGACACGCGCTTCGGAGGTGACATTCACGCTTATGTGGACGCCTTGTTCTCAACCGCTATTGCGACGGACAAAAAGGCCATGCGAAACTACCTGCGTAATCCTACGCTGCACAAGATGTGTAACGACTTGGGGTTCCAGTTTGTCGTGAGCAAAATGATGTACCGCGTCTGGCGGCGCGAAGGATGCCCGGGCGGAGTACGGGCCCTACAAGAGGACCCGCTCTTCCTGATTACTAAGTTGCGAGCCGAAGTAGAACTTCCTCACTGAGCAACAAGCGCGAACCCTGTGGAGCTCGAAACCAGCGTGGGCGACGGCTATTGGATAGCCATAGTGATTGATTGTTACAAAGGCTCTTTTCCTTCTGTGTCTGTGTATGAGACGGCGACCGCCCGTCCTTTGAGTGTGGAGTGTATAAGCGAGGGCTTGATGGCTAATGGCGATTTTAGCGGTTATTACCGTATATTATTAAATTATCCGACTGTCTCCGGAAAGTATAGCTTAACGTTAAGTTTAGAGGTACATAATGGACAGATTAGTGGAAGTACGTTCTAAGATTTTCATCGCTTTGTTGTTATTGGCCGGGGCTTCTTTTCCGTGTTTCTCCTTGGCCGCTTCGCAGGAGCCGGTGGCCGCCGATTCGGTGAGTTTTGTTGACGACGCGAGCTTGTTCGACGCTGTGTATCCGGCGTTCAGAAAGCTGTATGTCCGCTTCGCTCACTATGAGGCCACTTACGATACCCGTTTCGACTCCCACCTAGCTCCCGACTTTCCCAGCCGTGGGCGTGCCGAGCCCTACGACCGTACGGAGCGTGAGCGCGCCGTCTGTCTGCGCTACGCCCGTCAGCTTTCCGCCGTCAGGGACAGCCTTTTTGCCCAGCCCGGTTTCGACCCCGACGCCGAGAAAGCCCGTCTTGTCCGTCAGCTGGAAACGTTTGGCGATACGGCCTCCGCACTCCCCACGGTGTATGCGCAGATTGCCACTGACTACGGCGGGAATATCCGGGCCTACGTGGAAGACCTTTTCGCCCACTCCGTGATGACGAATGAACGGCGGATGAGGCGTTTCGTCCGCCACCCGACCTATCGCAAGATGCAGTCCGACATGGGGTTTCAGCTTGTCGTGTCGAAATTGCTGTACCGAAAGTGGGAGGCACAGGGCCGCCCGTCGCAGCTCATCGGGCATTTGGTGATACCCAACCAGTGGAAGAAATAGTGTCCGGAGCTGGATGCCTTGGCGGAGTGAGCCGGGCGGAAAGTCTTACTCTTACACCCGACGTGAACAGAAAGGATGAATAAACAAACGATATGATGAGAAGGAACGTTTTGATTATAATTGTGCTTGTCTTGACGACCTTTGCGGCTGGGGTGACGGTATGCCGTGCCACTACTGCGGTCAAGACGGACGTGGCCGGATTGCAGGCGAGAGATTTCGTGCATGACGTGAGTGCGTTCGACATCTGCTTCCCTGTCTTCCGCGCCATGGCCACCGGCAACAGCCACTATGTCAACTTCATGAACGGCCGGGGCACGCTGGCCGGCAGTAATCCGAACGCGGAGAAGGCCGGTAGCTGGAACGTGAGATGGGCCGAGTTGCCTGACCCGTGGCAATATGTCAACTGGAACAACGCGGAAGGCGAAGGCCCCCGGTTGCACTTGAAAGGCCGCTGCGTGAAGTTCTTGCGCACATGCCGCCGCACGATGTTGCGCGACACGGCCTACGATGAGGAGGCCGAAAAAAGCTGAGTTAGTAAAGCGGTTAGAGACGTTCGGCGACACGGCCGAGGTCCTGCCCACGGTGTACGCCACAATCCGCACGAAGTTCGACGGCCACGTGGCGGACTATGTGGACTACCTTTACCGCCGTTCCATACTGACCGGCCGCAGGGCCATGCGTCGTTTTCTGTTGAACCCCTCAGAAGGACGCATGAAAAAAGATCCCGGTTTCCAGTTCGCCGTGTCGAAGTTGATGTTCCGCCTGTGGGAGCAGCAGGGCCGCCCCGCCGACCCGGTG
>USCX01000162.1 GCA_900553285.1 uncultured Prevotella sp. | reverse complement strand
TTAAACAAATTATTAATCAGAATTCTGTTGCATTTGCAAGTTGAATTCAGCTTTTCAAAAAAACGGCTTTCCGCCACATAATTTGCCTAAACCGACGTCGAAACTGCCTGCATGAGCTCTTCGAACAAGGGAATGTCGATGCGCTGCCGCCCGACGGTCAGGTAGTGTTTTTCTTCAAGCCGCCTCAGCATTCGCGACACAGTCAATCGCGTCACGCCGAGTTCGTCTGCCAGCCGCACCATGCCGATATTCAACGACTTGTGCCCTGCCGGACGCATACTCCGGGCTGCAAGGAACTGCACAAAGCGCCCCTCCACACTTCCGGGCAGCGACTTCCACAATCTTCGCCGGCTGTATTGCGCCCGTGAACTGACTAAATTCAAGAAGTTGATTCGGAAAATCTCGAAGCGGGAAAGTATTTCCGTCACTGAGCGCTTATCGATTTCCAGGAGTTGTACATCGCCCACGGCCCTGACGGTCGAAGTGTAACGTGTACGGAGGCCAAAAAGATTCTCCGGCTGCACGACAGCCGGCCCTCTCCCCCACTCGGTCAGGCGATAGGAACGGTCGTCGCTGACATGCTCAACCGAAAATTGGCCACTGAGCACAAAAATCAAACTGCCGCACAACTCGTCTTCGCATACAATGACAGATGCATTCCGCTTCTTGCAAAAGGCCAGCTTGACTTTGCCCACAATTTCCATGAACTCCCTCCGTCCGATGCCTTGGAACAAAGGGACTTCCAGCAACCTGTCAAAAAAAGTCTGCGGCTCGCTCATAGTCTCCCTAATTACGAATATGCCTTTTCAGGCCGGGTGTAAACCACGTGGCTGTCTTTCCGTCGTACCGCTCATATATGAAATAGGCGTCCAGTTCGGGATGCGCCTGCAACACGGCTTTGGCCCGTTCCATCCCCATAACCATGAAAGCGGTGGCGTAAGCGTCGGCCGTGGCGCAATCGGGCGCCAGAACGGAAGCCGAAAGCAACGAATGCTGTACGGGCTGTCCCGTTTTCGGATCGATGGTATGGGCATATTTCCGACCGTTGCGATAATAAAAGCGCCGGTAGTTTCCGCTCGTGGCGAGGGCACGGCCGGTCACTTCAAGAACGACTTGGGGAGACGCTGAGGCATCCTGCGATAACGAATCGTCCACCGGACGGCTCACGCCGATGTTCCACATTTTCCGATCGGGGTTCTGACCATGCACTACGACTTCGCCCCCGATTTCAACCATATAATCCGCAATCCCGAGCCGGCGGAAAAGGTTCGCCACGACATCTACCCCATATCCTTTGGCCACCGCACTGCAATCCAGCATGACGCGGGGATCTGCCTTCATCACACGGCGTCCGTCAAGCCACACCTTCTGATAGCCGACAAAGGCCTTCAGGCTGTCCAGCCTCTGCGGCGTCACGTCCGAGGCGTGCTCAAAGCCGAATCCCCATGCCTGCACAAGCGGTGCAACCGTAATGTCGAACGCGCCTGACGTCTGCGACGAGATTTCCTGGGATAGCCGAAAGACTTGCATGAACATTGTGTCCACCATAACCGGCTCGTTGCGGTTCACACGTGAGATGACGCTCGACGGGTTGAACATGGACAACGAATTGTCGACTCGCCGCAACTCAGTCTCAATGTCGGCCTGCAAGTCACGGTCATAACGGTATTTTATGTGATAGACAGTGCCGAACACCGTTCCTTCATTCTCATAGAACACGGTCGAACTGCTTCGGTTCAACGCATATACCGTCCCGGCAATAAGCAACAGGAGGAAAATCCACTGCCACGCCCTGATTCGTTTTTTAGATGTACTTTCTGTCATGCGGTCAAGTGTTCCAATAAAACCTTTAAGCCAATAAGTATCAAAATGACGCCGCCAATCTGCTCAGCCGGCCAGTGGAAGCGGCGACCGAGATACACGCCGACCGTCTTTCCGGCTACGGTCATCACCGCCGACACTGCGCCTATAATCACGACCGGAACAGCCATCGACCTGCACGTGGCGAAGCCCATGCAGGTGAACGAGAAACCGACGGCCAGCGCATCTATGCTCGTCGCCAAGGCCAAAGTCAGCAAAGTCGAAAGCCGCGAGGGATTAAAATGACGATGCGACTCACCAGACCGGCTTCCCTCCCAAATCATCTTGCCGCCCAGGAAAGCCAACAGGATGAAAGCGAACCAATGGTCGACCGAGGAGATATAAGTCAGGAACGAGGCCGCAAGCAGCCAGCCCAGCAGGGTCATTCCGCCCTGGAAGCCTCCGAACAGAAGAGACATGGCGACGACCTGACGCCCCAGCCGCTTCTGAATGATGCCACAGGTGATGCTCACCGTGAAGCAGTCCATGGCCAAAGCCAAAGCCAGGAAAAACAGACCGAGCAGTCCGATCATATGTCGAAAATCAAGTTAAAGGTGCCACCCCAGCCACTTCCGTCGTTCTTGCCATAACCGGGTATATACCATGCCTGGCCGACAGGAGCCGCCTTCTGGCTGAAACGTGCCCGATAGCGGAACGACCAGCCCAAGTGGAATATCTTCCAGATTTTTGCCTCCAAGCCGAAAACGATTTCCCCCCACTGTGCACGCCCGCTAAGTCCCTCAAATGAATAAGGAATGGAGCCGCCCCAAACAGGATCGCCCAAGGACGGTCCTTCGAGGTCGTAATTGAAGGTCGAGAACGCATACCGCAGACCGACGAATATGCGGTTGCCCGAAAGCTTGTCGCTGGCCACGTTATAATCACAGCCGATGCGGAAATACGGAGCGTTGGTTTTGAAATGCTGCATGGTCACGTCGTCCGTCTTGTCACTGAGCCCCCATCCCATCTCGAAGATGGGGAAATAACGCTCCTTGAAATTCAAGCGTGCGGCCGCCTCAAACTGTCCGTACGACGTGGCGAGTGCCATGACGATGCCGGCGAGGTCGCCCGAAAGCGAGGCGCCGGCAAACAGGGGAACGCTCTTCCGGCGCTGTGCCTCGGCAGCCTCCTCGCGCGAGGCATACTGCACGCCGCGCACCCGGCTTTTCGGCGCACGGGCCGTGCTGTCGGCGGGGG
>USCX01000161.1 GCA_900553285.1 uncultured Prevotella sp. | reverse complement strand
GTTCTGGTGTACGCAATTTACCTGTGTGGCAAGCCGCCTCTACGACGCCATCCTCAATTACCGCTTTACGGAAAACGACACGGCCGACGGCGTCCTCTCGCAGCTCGCCCGGCAGAAAATCGTGGTCTACCCCTTTGTGTCGGTGCAGAAACCTTTTGGCTATTCGGACGTCACCGCCCACAACGGCGACACGCCGGACGGCGTCGCGCGGTTCTTCGCCGAGGCCGACCGCCGTCTGGAACTGATACACCGCATTTCCATCTTCTACAACTATCCATGGGCAAAGTGAACACGACCACAGCAACGTGCGGGGCACTGGACGTCCTCAAAAAACGCCGGACGCCATGAAGCTGACCCGGCAATTCGACCAAATGGACTGCGGCCCTGCCTGCATCCGCATGGTGGCCTCCCATTATGGACGGGACTATCCCCTCTCTTACCTCCGCACGCTGGCCCACCTGACGCGCGAGGGGGTAAGCGGGGCGGGCATCCGCGACGCGTTGGCCGGTATCGGCATGGAGAGCGCGTCGTTCGAGATGACAACCGAACAGTTGCGCCGGGAGTGCCCCCTGCCCGCCATCCTTTATTGGGACCAGAACCACTTTGTGGTGCTCTATTCCATCACGCGCCGACGCCTCGGCCATGGGTGGAGTTTCCATGTGGCCAACCCGGCATTCGGGAAGCACGTCTTCTCTGAACCCACGTTCTGCCGCCACTGGCTCAACGGCGCGAAAGGCGTGGTCATCGCGACCGAACCGGCCGCTGACTTCTACGACCGCCGTCCGCCCAAGGAGAAACATAGTTTC
Source organism: uncultured Prevotella sp. (assembly GCA_900553285.1). Taxonomy (GTDB): domain Bacteria; phylum Bacteroidota; class Bacteroidia; order Bacteroidales; family Bacteroidaceae; genus Alloprevotella. The sequence goes on along the minus strand of USCX01000161.1, from coordinate 2,283 downwards.
TTCCGCTTCGCCAGGAAATACGTGTGGCCTTTCCGCACCGAGATGGCACAGATGGCCGTCGGCATGTTGGCGGGAATTATCCTTTCGCTCGTCACGCCGTTCCTGACGCAGGCCCTCGTTGACGACGGCATCGGCCTGCGCGACCTGGGCCTTATCGGCAACCTGCTCACGGCCCAACTGTTCCTCTTTGCCGGATCGTTCGCCATGGGGTTGGTCGGGAGCTGGGTGAGCCTCTACATGGGCACGCGCATCAACATCCGCATCCTTCACGACTATCTGGGCAAGCTGCTGCGGCTTCCAATGACTTTTTTCGAGACAAAGAGCGTCGGTGACTACCAGCAACGCCTTGGCGACCATGGCCGCCTGCAAAACTTCGTGACGACAGGGTCGCTGCAAACGTTTTTCTCCCTCCTCTCGGCCCCCGTCCTGCTGGTGGTAATCGGTTTTTACAGCCCGCCCATCCTCTTGGCCTACTTGGCTTTCACGGGAGCCAGCATGGCTTGGATGGCTTACTTCTTCCACCGCCGCAAGGCGCTGGACTACGAGCAGTTCCGCCTGAATGCCGAAAACCAGACCCAGCTCTACGAACTCATGTCGGGCATCACCGACATCAAGCTCAACGCCTACGAGGCACACCAAGTGGCACAGTGGAGCGACATGCAGGAACGCCGCTACCGGATGAGCCAAAAGGTGCTGCGGCTCGGACAGGTGCAACAGACGGGTTACACGGTCATCGGGCAGCTGCGCAACATACTGGTCGCTTTCTGGATGGCCGCCGAAGTGGTGAACGGCGACCTGACACTGGGCATGATGATGAGCATCTCGAACATCATCGGGCAGGTCGGCGGGCCACTGTCGCAGCTGATCGGCTTCTTGCAACAGTTCCAAGACGCAAAAATCAGCCTCGAACGCTCGGAAGAAGTCCACTTGTGCCCGGACGAGGACGCAGACGGCCTTGCCGACGTGCCCGGCGACCAACCGGAAGACATCGAACTGCGCGACGTCACGTTCCGCTACACCGGCAGCATAGGCCCGGCGGCGTTGGAGGGGGTCAGCCTGACCCTCCCGCACGGGAAAACGACAGCCATCGTGGGCGAGAGTGGAAGCGGAAAGACGACCATTACCTGTGCGCTTTTGGCAGCATTGAAAAAAAGAAATATTCCGGTACGGAGTTTTAAGAGCGGACCGGATTACATCGATCCGATGTTTCATTCGAGAGTGATTGGAATTCCATCCCGCAATCTGGATACTTTCTTTTCGGAAGCGTCACAGATTCAGGAGCTATATGATTATGGGGAAGAAGGAATGTTCTCTGTAATTGAAGGTGCCATGGGGATTTATGACGGCCTTGGCGGTACGCAAAAAGAGGGATCGGCATATCATCTGGCGCAGACGCTGGATCTGCCGGTTATTCTTGTGGTGGATGCACATGGAATGGGAAGAACGCTTCTTGCACTTCTTGCAGGAATACAGTCCTATGATATGGACAAACGGCTTGCCGGTGTTATTTTAAACCGGATTACGCCGGGTTTTTATGGAATCATTGCACCTATCATCGAGGAGGAACTGCATTTACCGGTGCTTGGATTCTTTCCGAAAGCTACCGATCTGCAAATGGAAAGCAGACATCTGGGATTGAAAATGCCGGATGAGATTGCGCAGTTACAGACACAGGTGGCGCATGCGGCAGAGTTGCTTGAAGCCAATGTGGATGTGGAAAAGCTGCTTGAAATGGCAGGTTGGAAGGAAGAAAAGGCAGAGGATAAGTATGGCGCAGCCGGAAGTGTTTTTGATGCGGATGAGAAAAGCACCGTACGGATTGCGGTAGCAAAAGATGAGGCATTTTGCTTTTACTATGAAGATAATCTGCGGATGCTGCACGAAGCAGGGGCGGACCTTGTTGCATTTTCGCCTTTGCACGACAAGCAACTGCCGGAGAATGTGCAGGGCATTTTACTTGGTGGCGGGTATCCGGAGCTGTGCGCAGAGGCATTGTCAGGCAATGTTTCGATGCGGAAATCCATTCGTGAGACAATTGCGCAGGAAATGCCATCGGTGGCAGAGTGTGGCGGATTTATGTATTTGCATGAGACGCTGACGGATGAAAATGGACAGACGTATCCGATGGTCGGCGCAATTCGCGGCGGATGTCATAATACGGGAAAACTGGTGCGTTTTGGATATGTGAATGTGACAGAACAGGAATCACATTTTCTATCACAAAAAGTAATTCGGGCGCATGAATTTCATTATTACGACAGTGATAACAATGGAGAATCCTGT
>USCX01000160.1 GCA_900553285.1 uncultured Prevotella sp. | reverse complement strand
CAGGCAGCCTGTGCAGCGTCCTGTCCATAGGGGCTTTCCGTCGGCGTCGTGCCGGATATTGTTTATGGGGCAATGGGCACTGCATGCTCGGCATCCGTTACATGTAGGCAGGACGTGGAAGTAGCGGTCAGTGAGCAGAAAACGATTGAAAAGCGGGCGGAGAAAACGTGATTTGAGGCGGGGAAACGAACCGGTGTGAACGTGGTTGATGCCACGTTCCTGCCGGATGACGGCAGAGGCGATGTGCCGCAAGGAAGGTGTGGCATATTGCAGCTTCTTCCGGATGAGGTCTTCGCTGTCGACGTCGAATCCCGGCAGGCTGACGTAAGTGTTGGGCATCTGTAACGAGAAAACAGCGTCGAGCTCCATGTCTTTGGAGCGTAGGAGGGCTTGTAACTCCCTATGAGTGAGTCCGACATCGTCGCCGCAGGTGAGAACGCCGTAAACGTAGCTTTGGCTTGAGGCGAAGTCGGGCGGAAGGGACTGGATGAAGCGCTTGACCCAAAGCGGAATGCCCCAGGCATAAACGGGAAACACCCACCCGATGCGTTCGTAGCGTAGGCTGGCGTGTGAGGCCGTCCTTACGCGCGTCATGTCGTAGAGCGCGTCGCCGGTTTGGTGAGCGAGTGTTTGTGCCGCGTATCGGCTGTTTCCCGTTCCGCTGAAATAGAAAATGGCGTTCATCTGAGATTTTGCTGAAAGACAAAGCAGTCTTTGAATACGGTCGGGATGCTTTCGACGGGGTGGCGGAAAAGACCGAACACAGCGCTCCCGCTTCCGCTCATGGCTGCGTAGGTGGCGCCGCAGTCATAGAGCGTAGCCTTGATGGCCCCGATCTCGGGGTGGGCCGCAAAGACATTCCGCTCGAAGTCGTTGTGCAAGGTGTCGCGCCATTCTTCTACGGGACGCGCGATGGCGTCGGCTAGGTTCGTGTCAGGGCGTTGCGGGACGATGCCGCCGTATGCCTCACGTGTTGATACGTGAATGGCGGGTTTGACCAGTACGAGCGTCCAGCCTTTGAGCGTGAGCGAAACCGGCGTGAAGCGGTCGCCGATGCCGGTGGCCAGGACCGGGCGCTCGCAGACGAAGAACGGGCAATCGGCGCCGAAGGCGGAAAGACGGCGTTCCATGTCCTTTGTGCCCAGGCCTAAGCCAAACTGTTCATTCAGCTGTTTCATCATGTGGGCCGCGTCGCTGCTTCCTCCTCCCAGTCCGGCCCCGGTCGGTATGTGTTTGTCCAGGTAGATGTCGAGGGCGGGCAGGCCGAATTCTTCCTTCATGGACAGATAGACCCTGACGACGAGATTGTCTTCCGCGGTGCCTTCGATGTGCAGCCCGACTTGCTGAAACGCGTAGGGAGCGTTGGAGTGAAGCAGGGGGGCCGTTTCGAGTGTGTCGCACAGCGGGACGGGATAGAAAACCGTTTCTAGATTGTGATAGCCGTCCGGACGTTTTTCTATGACGTAAAGGCCGAGATTGATTTTGGCCGGAGGGAAAGTGAGCATAGGCTTGTTCGTATGTCAGGCAAAGGTAACGTTTTATCAAAAATAATTATGTACTTTTGTCCCAAAATTTGAATAAGTCTAAAAGCAACAACAAAAGTTATGCTTACTATCAAACAAATTGCTGACGACAAGGAAGCCGTCATCCGCGGACTGGAAAAGAAACATTTCAAGGATGCGCGCAAGAACATCGAGCAGGTGCTCGCATTCAACAATAAGCGCAAAACCGCGCAGGCGGAACTCGACAGCTGTCTGTCGGAAGTGAAAACGTTGTCGAAAAGCATCGGTGCGCTCATGGCGGGAGGTAAGGCCGACGAAGCCGAGGTCACGAAGCAGAAAGTAGCCACAATCAAGGTGAGGACCAAGGAGCTGGAAACCGAAAAGGCGACAGCCGAGGATGAGATGACGCAGCTACTTTACACCATTCCGAATGTGCCTTACGACATCGTGCCCGAAGGAAACGGCGCCGAGGACAACCTGGTTGTCAAAACAGGCGGACACGACACCGTCCTGCCTCAGAACGCCTTGCCCCACTGGGAATTGGCCAAGAAGTACAACCTGATAGATTTTGACCTCGGGGTGAAAATCACCGGGGCCGGTTTTCCGGTGTATATCGGCCAGGGCGCACGTTTGCAGCGCGCTCTGATTGATTTCTTTCTCGATGAGGCGCGTGCTGCCGGCTATACGGAAATCATGCCGCCGACGGTGGTGAACGCAGCGTCGGGGTTCGGAACCGGACAGCTGCCTGACAAAGAAGGACAGATGTACCATTGCAATCTGGATGACCTCTACTTGATTCCGACGGCCGAGGTGCCCGTGACGAACATTTACCGCAACGAAATCCTCGACGAGAAAGACCTGCCCATAAAGAACTGCGCTTACACACAGTGCTTCCGTCGTGAGGCAGGTTCGTACGGAAAAGATGTGCGGGGCCTCAACCGCTTGCATGAGTTCTCCAAGATTGAACTCGTGCGCATCGATACGCCCGAGCACTCGGCCCAGTCTCATCAGGAGATGCTTGATCATGTGGAAAACCTGCTCATCAAACTTGAACTTCCATACCGGATTTTGCGTCTCTGTGGCGGCGACATCAGTTTCACCGCCGCCCTGTGCTACGACTTTGAGGTGTACAGCGAAGCTCAGAAGCGCTGGCTGGATGTAAGTTCCGTGTCGAACTTCGACACGTACCAGGCCAACCGCCTGCACTGCCGTTATCGCCGGGCGGACAAGAAGATAGAACTTTGTCATACACTGAACGGCTCGGCACTCGCCCTCCCGCGTGTGGTGGCCGCCCTGCTCGAAGATTTCCAGACGCCTGATGGCATCCGCATTCCTAAGGCCCTGCAACCCTATATGGGCTGTGATATGATCAAGTAAGTGTAGTCATACGGTCTTGGGGTTCCCCCGTAAAACCTGTCGCCCTGATAGAAAAACCTGTCAAGGCGACAGGTTTTCTTATCGCTTTGACAGGTCGCGCCTCGGTCTGCGTCTGTCCTTTCAGTCCGAACGATGAAAAAACCGGCGGCCTCATCGCGTTTGCGTGGTGAAGCCGCCGGGTTTTCAAAAAAACGGACAGAAGGCCTGTAAGCCGGGTTCTGTTCTA
>USCX01000159.1 GCA_900553285.1 uncultured Prevotella sp. | reverse complement strand
GGCAAAGTGCTGCATCTTGAGGAACCATTGCATGGAGAGCTTCGGCTCGATGGGCACGTTGGTGCGCTCGCTGAATCCGACGTTGTTTGTGTAGGCCTCTACCTTTTCGAGCAGTCCGGCGGCTTCGAGGTCTTTCTCAATCTGTTCGCGCACGGCAAAGCGGTCCATGCCCACATACATGCCGGCGGCCTCGCTGATGGTGCCGTCGTCGTTGAAGATGTCGATACTGTCGAGCTGGTGCTTCTCACCGAGCATGTAGTCGTTGACGTCGTGGGCCGGCGTCACTTTGAGGCAACCGGTGCCGAACTCGATGTCGACGTATTCATCTTCGATAACCGGAATTGACCTGCCGACGAGGGGAACAATCACGCGTTTGCCTTTGAGCCACTGGTTCTTGGGGTCGTTGGGGTTGATGCACATGGCCGTGTCGCCCATGATGGTTTCAGGACGTGTGGTGGCCACGATGGCATAAGCGCCGTTGGCTGTCGGGTCGTCTACTTTGTAGCGAAGGTAATAGAGCTTGCTGTGCTCTTCCTTGTAGATGACCTCTTCGTCGGAGAGGGCAGTCTGCGCTTTCGGGTCCCAGTTGACCATACGCACACCGCGGTAAATCAAGCCTTTGTTGTAGAGGTCGACAAAAACATGAATGACGCTTTTTGAACGTGTTTCGTCCATGGTGAAGGCCGTACGGTCCCAGTCACACGAGGCGCCGACACGGCGCAATTGTTTCAGGATGATGCCGCCGTGTTCGTCGGTCCAATCCCATGCGTGTTTGAGAAACTCCTCGCGCGTGAGGTCGGTTTTCTTGATGCCCCGTTCAGCCAGACGACTTACGACCTTGGCCTCTGTGGCGATGGATGCGTGGTCCGTGCCGGGCACCCAGCAGGCGTTTTTCCCTTCCTGGCGCGCACGGCGGACAAGGATGTCCTGGATGGTCTCGTTGAGCATGTGCCCCATGTGGAGCACGCCTGTCACGTTGGGCGGAGGGATGACTACGGTGAACGGTTGACGCCCGTCGGGCTTAGAGCTGAACATCTTGTGGTCCAGCCAATACTGGTACCATTTGTTTTCAACCTCTTCGGGATTGTACTTTGCGGCTAATTCCATGCTGTCTATATCGTTTCGTCCTTTTAATCGTACTGTCGGGCAAAGGTAGCAAAAAAAACGTGTTTGGGCGCAATGCGCCGGATATAAGTTGGAAGAAGGGTGGCGTCTCGGGATGACTGGCTGTAAAAAAGTTACCAACTGGTGTTTTTTGTGTCGGGTCACAAAGAATGTCGGACAGGTGAGTCCGTGTGGCTGTGGCCGTGGGCAGAGAAACGGGGACTGCGACGGCCGGAACGGGCAGGCCGATGGCTGTTTTTATCGCTGCGTTTGTCCTTTATGTGGCGGAGACAGGAAAAGCGGTCATCCCTTGGAACTGGGATGACCGCTTTCATAAGTTGGCGAAAGTTGCTGTTTCCGTGATTATTTGCGGAAGAGCATCGAAGCGTCGATGGCTTTCCATTTCTCGCCCGGCGTGCGGTAGTTCACTTTGCCGTCGTTCCAATAGGTGGGATAACCGCTGTAAATGCCGCCGAGGAAGACCACCTTGATGGGGTGGAGCCCCTTGGCGAGCGCGCGCTGCGCGTTGGCGCGTGTCTGGCGCTTGATGGGATCGTCGTCGTTGTCGATGAGTTTCACGCCGTCGATCCAGAATTCCGTGTTGTTCGTCGAGAATTCGTAAACGCCGTCGGCGGGGATGTCGACGTAGCCCTCCACGATGGCGGCATAGTTCTCCACGTCGCGGACGCTGCCCGGCACGTAGGTCTGCGAGCGGACCGCCTCAATCGTTGTTACGCCTTTTTTATACCAGTTCCTGACGGCATCGAGTTCCGCAGCATGTTGGAAATTCCCGTTGGCCAGTCGCATGTTCAGCCCCTTGCGCGGGGTGCGGGTGAGCGTTATGGCGGCCGACGGTGTTTCTTTTCTGATGTCTATCGTGCGGATTGGCCCCATCAGTCCGCAGGGCAGCAACACGGCAGCTTTGAGCGTAGAGGTATGCGTAAAGGTGAGCGGGCCTTCGTAAGCGGGCGATGTGGCTTTCGGCTGGCTGCCGTCGATTGTATATACGATGCGTTCCGGGCGCGTCGTGGTCAGCGTGACGACGGCTGTGTCGCAGAAAGCCAAGTGGTTGCATGAGCCGCCGGGTTGCTCCGGTTGCGGGATGTGAAAGCGGATACCGTTCTCTTTCAGGCGAAGGGCGGCGTCAGTGTCAATGCGGCGGACGAAGTCGTCGTAACTCTTCCGTCCGGGCATCGTCCACCCGATTTCGGCTACCGCCAGTGCGCGGGGATAGAGCAGGTTTTCCAGTTGTTCCTGATTGTGGATGTATTCGGCCCAAAGGTTGCCCTGCACGCCGAGCACGTAGCGGTCGGCATGGTTGGCGGCGAGCACTTTGGGCACGGGGTCGTAGTTGTACACCCGTTCGAGGTAGGAGTTGCCCCCGATGCAGGTTTGCTCCACGTTGGGGTCGCCTTGGTAGAAATTGATATAGAGGCCGTGGCTGCTGGGCGTCATGATGACGTTGTGCCCGGCACGTGCGGCAGCGATGCCGCCGTCTTCACCGCGCCAGGACATGATGGTGGCGGTCTTGTTGAGGTTTCCGCCTTCAAGGATTTCGTCCCAGCCGATAATGCGTTTGCCTTTCTTTTCCAGGTACTTCTCTACGCGGCCGACGACGTAGCTTTGGAGTTGTGCCTCTTTCGGGCTGCCTTTTTTATCGGTATATCCCAGTTTTTTGATGAGCGCCTGGCAGTTCGGACACTGTTCCCATTCGATGCGCGGGCTCTCGTCTCCGCCGATATGGAAATACTTGCTGGGGAAAAGTGGGGCCAGCTCGTCGATAACGTCTTCGAGAAAGTCGAACGTGGTTTCCTTTCCGGGACACATGACGATGTCCTCCACGCCCCAGATGATGCGCGGCGTGATGGAGTCGCCCCTGCACGACAGCCACGGGTAGGCGGCGATGGCTGCCAGCTCGTGGCCGGGAATTTCCAGCTCGGGGATGATTTCGATGTGGCGCGCGGCTGCATAGGCCACGATGTCTTTCACTTCGTCTTGCGTATAGTAGCCGCCGTAAC
>USCX01000158.1 GCA_900553285.1 uncultured Prevotella sp. | reverse complement strand
GAGAATCTGCGCAGCCGCCTCGACGATCCCGCCATGCTTCAACAGCTGGCCGAAAAAGTGCCGAACACCGACGCCGAGGGCCTGCGCCGGCAGCTCGACGCCATGAAGTTTGACGAAGACACCATCACGACCCACTCCACCATGGGCGAAATCACCCTCCGCATCGTCGAACGCGACGCACCCAAATGCGTCAAGCTCGAAGCCCAAGGCTCGCCCATACCCCTCACCCTGTGGATTCAGATTCTTCCCGTCACGGCCGACACAAGCAAGATGCGGGTGACGCTGGGCGCCGAAGTCAACCTGTTCATGAAAGGCATGGTCAGCAAACCGCTCAAACAGGCCGTCGACGGAATGGCAGAGATGCTGGCCCGCCTGCCTTACGACAATTAACCCCGCAAGCCGCCACGCCGCGACAAGCGCCCCAACTTTTTTCACCTCATGCCAACGAAACTCTGGGAAAAGAACATTCAAGTGAACGACGTCATCGAGCGGTTCACCGTAGGACACGACCGCGAACTCGACCTCTACCTGGCCAAATACGACGTCATGGGCTCCATGGCCCACATCACCATGCTGGAAAGCATTGGCCTCCTCACGAAAGACGAGCTCAACGCCCTGATGACGGAGTTGCGCGCCATTTACCACGAAGCCGCCGACGGGCGCTTCACCATCGAAGAGGGCGTCGAAGACGTCCACTCCGAAGTCGAGCTGCTCCTGACCCGTCGGCTCGGCGACGTCGGCAAGAAGATCCACAGCGGCCGCTCGCGCAACGACCAGGTCCTGCTCGACCTCAAACTCTTCACGCGTGACAAAATACGCGACGTGGCCGAACACGTCATGTCGCTCATCGACGAGCTGCAGGCCCAAAGCGAGCATTTCCGCAACATCCTCATGCCGGGCTACACCCACTTGCAAGTGGCCATGCCTTCGAGCTTCGGCCTCTGGTTCGGGGCTTACGCCGAAAGCCTGGCCGACGATCTCGTCCTCCTCGAAGCGGCCTACCGAACCACCAACCGCAACCCCTTGGGCTCTGCCGCCGGCTACGGCTCGTCGTTCCCGCTCGACAGGGAGATGACCACACGCCTGCTGGGCTTCGACTCGATGGACTACAACGTCGTCTACGCGCAAATGGGGCGCGGGAAGAATGAACGCACCGTGGCCTTTGCCCTCGCGGGCATAGCCGGAACGGTGGCCAAGATGGCGTTCGACGCCTGCCTCTTCAACTCCCAGAATTTCGGTTTCGTCAAGCTGCCCGACGAGTGCACCACGGGGTCGAGCATCATGCCGCACAAGAAAAATCCGGACGTCTTCGAGCTCATCCGGGCACGGTGTAACCGCATCCAGTCGCTGCCGGAACAGATCACGCTCATCATGAACAACCTGCCCGCCGGCTATTTCCGCGACCTGCAGGAAATCAAAGAGGTGTTTCTCCCGGCGTTCGACATGCTTATTGACTGCCTGATGATGGCTACCTATATCATCCACCGCATGAAGGTGAACGAGCACATCATCGACGACCCGCGCTACGACGCCATGTTCTCGGTCGAGGAGGTCAACCGCCTGGCCGCCGCCGGAATGCCCTTCCGCGACGCCTACAAGAAAGTGGGGCTCGACATTGAGGCGGGACGCTTCGTGCCCGACAAGCACATTCATCACACACATGCCGGCAGCATCGGCAATCTCTGCAACGACCGTGTCAAGGCCATGGCGCAAGCCACCTTCGAGCGCTTCGGCTTCGAACGCGTGGCCCGGGCAGAACAACAACTTGTGCGCCCATGAGACGGCCCCACGTCCTGACCCTGCTGGTGTCCCTCCTGCTCGGCCTGACGGCATGTACCGGCGAAGTGGACAGCGTCTACTCCAACTATAAGGCCCACTTCGAGTTCGAAAACGTCAGCGGGGTCACTCCGCTCAATTCGGCCGTGAACAACGCGGGCGTGTTCTGCCGCATCTGGCGGACGGCCGACTATTTTTATTTTCAAGACGGACAGGGGAACTTACAGCCGTATCCCGTCATGGCCACCGACGCCTACCGCGTCTGGGAAGCCATCGACGGGTTCATCGTCGGCACGACCAACATCCCCGACATCGGCACAGGCCAGCTGACGCTCGTGGCGTATGACCTGGCCTGCCCCAACTGTTACACAGAGAGCCTCATCGAGCGCCGCCTCGACTTCGACAGTGAGGGCACAGTGCACTGCGGCCGCTGCCAACGCACATACGACCTCAACAACTTCGGCCTTGCCTCGGGCAACGGAGGCGGCCGCTCGCTCTTCCGCTACCGCGTGTATTACTCCGGCAATCGTCTTGTGGTCCAAAACTGACAAGCCCCTTTCCGGCAGCCTGGATGCCACTGACGCCCTGCCTGTCTGAAACGACGGACGGGGCGTTTCCTGTGACAGGCGGCCCGCCCTCCCTCCACCGTCGCGGCGGGCGCGATAAACCGTCACGCTGACAGGATTTTCTGTCAGCGTGACGGTTTATCCGGTCAGGGCGACAGAGACGGCCCGCGCGGCACTGGTGCGGCCTCACGAAAACCCCGGCCGACCGTGGAGGACGGATGCACGGAAAAGCCGGCCCACCGCCTCGGTTGAGGGTGAACCGGCTCCTACCGGGAAAACGGTCATGAAACCTGCCCAAGCAGGCCCACGCTTAATTCAGGGAATCGTTCAGTTCAGAACCTGCCTTGAATTTCACTACCTTCTTGGCCGGAATCTGAATCTTTGCCTTCGTGGCGGGATTGATGCCTTCACGGGCCGGGCGCTCCGTCACGGCAAACGTACCGAAACCGACGAGGGCCACCTTGTCGTTGGCTTTCATTGCGTGGGCAATGGTTTCAAGGGTTACGTCCAAGGCCTTTTTTGCGTCGGCCTTGCTCAGGCCGGCACCCTCTGCGATTGCAGAAATGAGTTCTGACTTGTTCATACACTACGTAGTTTTAGAATTTATAAATAAATGATACGGTTTTTCTTACCTATGTCGTGACAAATATAGCCTAACTTTCCGGTGTGCGCAAAAGAAAATTCTTTTTTTTCATCATTACGCCGTAAAATCGGCAGGAACCGAGGCCTCGGCCTGGGATTCAGCCCCTTCGCCTCCGGGGAGCCCCGCGCGGCGCAGTCGGG
>USCX01000157.1 GCA_900553285.1 uncultured Prevotella sp. | reverse complement strand
GGTTCAGCCGCCCGATGCGCCGCCCCGTCATGCTGCCCGCCATGAAGCCCAGGCGGTAGGGGCGGTAGCTCCGGCCGAAAGCCACGATGCCCGCCAGCACCAGGGCCATCACGATGCGCGAGAAGCACGTGCTGATGCCGGCTCCCAACAGCCCCAGTTCGGGAAACGGGCCGACCCCGTAGATGAGCAGCCAGTTGCCCAGGATGTTCAGAAGGTTGCCGCCGAGCAGGATCCACATGCCCGTCGACGTCCGGGTCAGTCCGTCGGTGAACTGCCGGAGCACGTTGAAAGGCAAGACGAAGAGCATCGACACCAGGACAACGATATAATATGGCCTGATCAGGGGAATCAGTTCGGCAGGTTGCCCCATGCGGTCCACGAAGAAGTAGAGCACACCCATCAGCGCGATGAGCGGAAGGCCGAACAAGGCGTTGGCCACCATGGCGCTGCGCAGGTGGTGGCCCGCGCGGTGACGTTGTCCCCGCCCGAAGCAGGAGCTGACCAGCGGGGTCAGGCCGTAGCTGTAACCCATGATGAGGAAAGTCACGAGCGTGAACAGGTTGTTCACGAAGGCCGCCGCAGCCAGGGCGTTGGTCGCATACTGCCCGACCATCATCGTGTCGGCAAAACCGAGAATGATGACGCCCACCTGCCCGATGGCTATCGGCAGGCCCAGGCGCAGCGTCGCCGCGTAGTGCGGCCGGAGGGATTGGATTTTGTTCATGGCCGCAAAGTTACGACTTTTTCCCCGTCCGGCCGTCGCCAGCCCCGTCCGCCGTGCCCGTCACGACGTTTCATAAACGCCGGAGCGGCATCCCACTGCCGGGACGGGAATGACAAGCGCCGCCTGCGCGGACGATGAAGTCCGGGCAGGCGGCGTGTGCGTGCGGTAAAGCGAGTGGCTCGCGGCAGCGGTCAGTCCCAAATGCTGGCCGGGCCGACGGGATACTCTTGTTTGTGCGACCAGACACCTTCGGTGCTCGTCACGTTGTGGTCGCTCTCGTTGTCAAATTTTATTTCGCCAGAACTGGCAATCATGCCCTCCGTCATCAGGGCGAAACATTCAGCTTCGGGGCGGATATATACCTTTTTCATTTGTTCTATACGGTTGGTTGAGTGAGTTTTAAGTAGGGTTATTTCACGTAGATCTTGCGTCCGTTGTGGATGTAGAGGCCCTTGGCCGGACGTTCGATGCGGCGGCCCGAAAGGTCGTAGTAGGTGTTGTCCTTTCCAGGGCCCTGCGTCGTCAGGGCGCCGATGCCTACGGGCGTGGTCAGGAAGCGGAAAGCCTGGACGGCATTGCCGTTGGTGAGGGTGAAGTAAGCCTTTCCGGGAGCGAGGTTCTCGCCCGAGTACTGGCAGAAGGCAATGTCGCCGAAAGCCCCGCTGAGCACGTAGGTGGTGCCGCCCGTGGGCGTCTGCTCCGTGGCCGACGTCGTGCCCTGCAAGGCGTTGTCCTCAATGGCTTCGGGTGAAGTGGTCGCGGGGGTGAGGACCGCGTCACCCTCTTTCGTGCCGATGAGCACGGCGGCGCAGCGGGCGGGCAGCACGCCGCCCTCGACGGACGTCAGGTTCATCGTGGCATTGTCCTCGTCGACGGTTGCCGTGTAGGCCGTCACGCCGTCAGGCACGTCGGCGGCAAAGGGCAGATAGACCGTGCCGTAGGTCTTTCCGTCAGCCGTTTGGGGCGATTTCAGGTTGACAGTGTTGTAATAATCAGGTGCCTCCTCGATACGGATGGCCGAGGTGTAAGTCCCGTTGTAGTAAGGAGTTTCCGAGATGTTGAATGAACCATTGTTCTCGAGGATGAAGCAACCCCTCTGGGAGCCGCCATTCCGCTTACCGGTGATGGAGAAGAGGCCGAACATGTTTTTGGTGGTAGCGTTTCCCATGTTGCTGGTACTCAGCCGGGTGTTCATCTGTTCAACGGCCATGGCAGCGTAAGTCTCGTCATAATCGTCGATGAAGCCGCTGTTCGAGTTAGTCCCACTCTTGTTTCCTTTCCATACCAAGTACTTTCCGGAAGGCGTGACAAACAGGTATTTCGAGCCGTCGGTGTGCCGTACGATGAAGCGGGCCGTTTCGGGCAGCGGGTCGTTGCTGTCGGCCGCACGGGACACGGCTTCAAGCTGTCCGTTCTCATTCTCGTTGAGGTAAAACTCGCTGCTGCTTGCGTCGCTGCCGACGAATGTCAGCGTGTAGGCCTTTCCGTCTTCAGGCATCTGCACATTACTGCTGAGCAGGAAGTCGTTGTAAGCGTTGAGCAGGGTCTGGTAGTTTTCCGTCTCCACGTTCCCGTCTGTGCCGTCGGTCTTATAGGTTTCCAACGCTTGGGCAAGCGGTTCGCGGGCCGCTGAAGTTGAGGTCGGGTAGCCCACGCCGGTGGCCGAGAGGGCAGCATCGACTTCGTTGGCAAAGTCAGCGTCGTAAGTGACGGTTTCGGGCATGTTCACACGGTAGAACTGGACAATCGCGTCAGCCTGATTGTCTATGCCGGCCCACCAGCCCAGACTTTGATCCGGCGAGTTCGAGTTCATCGTGACGTAGGTTTTTTGTCCGTTGTGTTGATAGTTGGTCATGGTCAGGAACCAGTTGTTATCCTCGTCCGTCTCCACTTTCAGGTTGGCCGTTGCCGTTCCTTGCATGTTGCCGGGTTGAGACGCATCCGCAATGAAATAAGTATTGTACTGGTAGTTGCAGAGGGTGAACGTCGTGTTCTCTTCCTCTCCCGTAGACGTGGTGAGTTTCCAGACATAATGGAAATTGGGGGTATCGTTCTCACCGAAGTCGCTTCTGTCTCGATCCACCAGGTAATGTCGGTTATTGCTACTTACTTCAGTATAGTAAATGTAGCCAGTGTAGCCGGAATTGTCGTTTTTCGTGGCTTTGATGACATAGTAGCCGTCGGTCAAGTCCTCCACATTGCTGACAGGCGTTTGACTGACCGTTTGTGCCGTGGCAGTCGCGGCACAAACCGAGGCGAGCAGTGCGCCACAAAAAAGAAGTGTAGTTTTTCTTGTCATATAATAAGGTGTTTAATGAAAGTGTCGTTGCGAGCGCGTGATGGCGCGAAACGTTGCATCTTTTCGGCTGTGCGCGGGCAAAATTAACTACTGAGTATTAAATAGGCAATCGGGGGGGTAAAAAATGTTAA
>USCX01000156.1 GCA_900553285.1 uncultured Prevotella sp. | reverse complement strand
CAGCGTGAACGAGCAACTCTTTTTATACATTAAATATCTAATAAAATTATGGCAACATTAGATTTAACGCAGTACGGAATTACCGGTACTACCGAGATTGTTCACAATCCGTCTTATGATGTGCTGTTCGCCGAAGAGACCAAACCGGGTCTCGAAGGTTTCGAGAAGGGCCAAGTTTCGGAACTGGGCGCTGTCAACGTGATGACGGGTGTTTACACCGGCCGCTCGCCGAAGGACAAGTTCATCGTGATGGACGAGACGAGCAAGGACACAATCTGGTGGACCTCTCCCGAATATAAAAACGACAACAAACCCGTAACCCCCGAGACATGGAAATCGTTGAAGGACCTGGCCGTGAACGAACTGTCCGGCAAGCGCCTCTTCGTGGTCGACGCTTTCTGCGGGGCCAACGCCGCAACGCGCCTTTCTGTCCGCTTCATCGTTGAGGTGGCCTGGCAGGCACACTTCGTGACCAACATGTTCATCCGTCCGAACGCTGAGGAACTGGCCAACTTCAAGCCCGACTTCGTGGTCTACAACGCCTCTAAGGCAAAGGTTGAAAACTGGAAAGAACTCGGCCTGAACTCTGAGACAGCCGTCGTGTTCAACCTCACGAGCCGCGAGCAGGTCATCATCAACACATGGTATGGCGGCGAAATGAAGAAAGGCATGTTCTCCATGATGAACTACTTCAACCCGCTCCGTGGCATCGCCTCGATGCACTGCTCGGCCAACACCGACAAGAACGGCCAGAACACCGCCGTGTTCTTCGGCCTCTCCGGTACGGGAAAGACCACCCTTTCGACCGACCCGAAACGTCTGCTCATCGGTGACGACGAGCACGGATGGGACGACGAAGGCGTCTTCAACTACGAAGGCGGATGCTACGCCAAGGTCATCAACCTCGACAAGGAAAGCGAGCCCGATATCTACAACGCCATCCGTCGCGACGCCCTCTTGGAGAACGTGACAGTAGACGCAAACGGCAAGATCGACTTCGCAGACAAGAGCGTGACGGAGAACACCCGCGTCTCTTACCCCATCGACCACATCACGAACATCGTGAAGCCCATCTCGAAAGGCCCGGCTGCCAAGCAAGTCATCTTCCTTTCTGCCGACGCCTTCGGCGTGCTTCCTCCCGTGTCCATCCTCGACAGCGAGCAGACGAAGTACTACTTCCTCTCCGGCTTCACCGCCAAGCTCGCCGGCACCGAACGCGGCATCACCGAACCGACCCCGACGTTCTCAGCCTGCTTCGGCGCAGCCTTCCTGAGCCTGCACCCCACGAAATACGCTGAGGAACTCGTGAAGAAAATGGAAAAGAGCGGAGCAAAAGCCTACCTCGTCAACACCGGCTGGAACGGTACGGGCAAGCGCATCTCCATCCGCGACACCCGCGGCATCATCGACGCCATCCTCGACCACTCCATCGACCAGGCCCCGACGAAGACCATCCCTTATTTCAACTTCGTCGTTCCTACGCAGCTCAACGGCGTAGACCCCAACATCCTCGACCCGCGCGACACCTATGCCGACGCTGCCACATGGGAAGAGAAAGCCAAAGACCTCGCACAGCGCTTCATCAACAACTTCAAGAAGTATGAGACCAACGAAGCCGGCAAGGCCCTCGTTGCCGCAGGTCCGAAACTCTGAAAGAGTGCTTTAAGTTGAATTCCTTATATTGGAGCGCCGCCCGATAGCCATTCGGACGGCGCTCCTTTTGTGTGGGATTCTTATTTTGCATGCGGGCCGTGAAGTTGTCCTTGCCCACCATGCAACCGCACGCCCGTCGTTGGTCTTTGTTCCTGTAAGCGGAGATGCCTGTGGATGGCCTGTAAGGTGACTTCAACCTGCGTGTGGCTGGCGGGTGGCGTCCGGCGGATGGGGCGTGGGGCGCCGTCGTGCCGGCGAGGGCCTCACTTCCGGATGACGAGGCGGTCGGTCTCTTTCCCCTCGAGGTCGAGGATGCGCAGGGTCAGGCGGTGGCTGTCGGCCTCGCCTTTGAGCAGGGTGTTGTTCGAGTTGACAACCAGCGGGAAGGCGGTGCCGTCCTCGCCGGCTTCGTGGCGCACGTATTCGTGGAGGTGGGCCGAGAGGTAGACGTCGGGCCGGGCCTCGTTGAGGACGGGGATGAACTTGCGGGCGATGTCGAGGTTGCCGTGCCAGCCGCCGAACGGGGGCATGTGGCAGACGATGACCTTGAACGGCGCTTCGCGGTAGGTGTCGCTTTCGAGCGCGGTTTTCAGCCACTCGGCCTGTTGCGTGCGGTATTCGTCGTAGGCCGTGATGCCATAGTAGGCCACGTCGCTGTCGGGTTTGTCCTCTCCGCAGTCAAGTACGACGAAGCAGACGGGGCCTTGGCGGAAAAGATAGAAGAGTTCCCCCTCGCGCGGGTTGAAGTAGTTCTTGATTTCCGGGGCGAAGGCCCCGCGGGTTTCGTGGTTCCCGCGGCAGTAGTACATCGGTATGGAGCCGGCGAAGAGTTCGACGGCTTTGTCCATGAAGCCGCTGAAAAGCTGTTCTTCGGAGTGGCAGACTGAAACCATGTCGCCGTTGAAGAGGAAGAGGTCGGTTTGCGTGAGGTCGCACATGCCGACCATTTGTTCCAACACGTTGTTGCGCCCGTGGATGTCGTTCATCATGGCGAACGAGACGGTCGGCTTTGATGCGTCGTTCGTGCGGAAAACGAGCGGGGCGCGGCCTTCGATGTCGGTCGACGCGATGTCGCCATAGCTGACGCGGTTGCCCTCGTGGGCCGTTACTTCCTGTACGCAGACGCGGTAGCGGTAGCGTGTGCCGGGTTCGAGGCCCCTCAGCCTGACGCTGTGGATGCGGGTCGTGGCCTTGATGCCCACGCGCGTGTCGTAGGTCTTAGGGCGGGCCTCGGCGTAGAAGAGCGTCCGTCGTCGGGGGCCACTTCAATCCAGCCCACTGAGGGCTTGTCGGAAATCCATACCACGGTGGCCTCGCGCTCGTAGACGTTTTGCAGGTAGGGGCCGTGCAGTATGCGGACGCTCGCCCGCATGACGCTTGTGGCGCAAAGAAAGAGCAGACAGAGGATGGCGCTTTTTGTGTGCATCGTGCTTAAAAGTTTCAGGTTGTTGTTTTTCGATGGTGTCCGTCCTGCCCGCGCGCCCCGGGGCGTTGCTGTCTCCTGTT
>USCX01000155.1 GCA_900553285.1 uncultured Prevotella sp. | reverse complement strand
GGCGGCCGGCCATGTCGTAGACCTCGGCCGAATAGACGCCGTCAGCGCCTGGCGTGTCGTAGGTCAGAACAAACGTGGTAGACCGGCGGGCCGGATTGTCGGTGGCATGAATGCTCAGCTGGGGCGCCAAGTCTTTTACGACGACAAAGTTCAGCGTCTTCGTGGTCGGATGGTTCAGAATGTCCCACGCCCGGAACTGCAAGCGGTATTGCCCCTCCTCCAGCTCCGGCAGCTGATAGGAGACGAGCCCGCTCGTGGCCGAGCCCAGGTCGTAGCTGAAATAATCATTCAGCACGTAACTGAGCGACGTCGGACCGTCGAGGGTCAGTTCGAGGTCGTGCCCCACGCCGTTTCCGGTCGTGTTCACCCCACTCGAATCGGCCACTTGGGCGAAAAACACGGGCGTTGGCCCGACACGTCCGCCGTCGACAAAATCTTCACGGTTAAGGTAGACGAAGACGTCAGGGCCCAAAGTGTCGCCCGACAAGTCGTCGGAAGTTCCGTCGAAAAACACCTGCTCGCAAGCGCCGCTGGCTTCAAGCGTATGGTCGTCGTTGACGGCATAAAGGGACACGCGCCCGCTCTCCGAAGAGTAGCTGATGTCGACGGGAACGCGCATGACGAAAGAGAAACGGCCGCTGCGGACGCTATCGCTGCCTTCGTACAACACCTTCGTGCGCTCCTGATACTGAAAAGGCGTCACGTCGTCACCATTGTTATTGCGGCACGTGATGGTCTCGGCCCGGTCGTAAACAGTGGCGCTGACCACGCCTTGAAAAGCCTCGTCGGCCTGTCCGGCGGCATTGAGCACACGGCCCGAAAAGCGCACCATGCTGCCGGCCTGCAACTGCACACTGCCCGCATCCGGCGCCAGGAATTTCCCGTCGACACTGTCAATCACAGCATTGAGCGTCGGAGCGCCGATCTGCAAAGCGGGGTCGCCGGTGAGGGCGAACTTCACGCGGTTTGTCGTCTGGTCGTAGGTCTCTACCAACTCGTTTTTGGCTTGCATCAAGGCCTCACCGAAAGTGGCCCGTCTCCCGTCCTCGTCCTTCTTCATCAAAGCCCGCATGAGCGCCCCGTTCAACGCCTGGTTGCGGTCGGAATATACCGTGCGGGAAGCGCACACAAAAGCGATACCGCCTCCACGGGCGTTCAGCATACCGGCCCGGCCGAGGTTGTCCTCGATGTCATCGAAAGGAATCACCTCACAAGAGGCCATCACCCAAAGCGGATTGTTCGGCGAAACGGCCGTCCGGAAATCCTCAATCCCCACCGGCCTTTCGACCGAGAGCTGAACGGGGTCGCCATGGCCCGTATAGTTCATCACGAGGGCGCCGCTGTTCATCAAACGGCTGATTTGCTCCTGCACTTGGGGATAGCTGTATCCCGTCAAAGAAGCTACGCGGGGATAAGCATCCCAGAAGATACGCCGCACGACCATGCTGTCTGCCAGAGCTCCCATCTCGTTAATGGTCGATGTCGCATCACGCATGTGCAGGTTGCTGTCGCCGTCGTCGGCCATAAAGCAAAGCAGGTTCTTCCACGAGCCGACGTTGTCGTTCCGCATGTAAGCTATGGCTTTGTCGACAAGAACGCGGGCGTCGTCCGCGGTGTGACAAGGGAAGCGACCGACCGCCATATCCATCTTCTCGCGTAGGATATTCGCCCCTTCACCATCGTCGAGCATCGCAAAATAGTCGTCCGTCACGTAGCAGTTGATTTCATGTACGGAATTATCGCTCTCAAACGAAAGGAGGTAATCGTCCGCGTTGAGGCCACGCACGTCGGCCGTCACAAGACGGTTGTCCCACAAACAGTCGCCGAAGAACAGGACAAAGCGCGGCAGATGATCCGCGTCGGCCCTGTCGTAAAGCATTTTGAGATAGCGCCGGTAGGCTGTGGCGTCGGGCGTTCCGGAAGAGAACTCATTATATATATGGTCGGCACGTACCACTTTCACCGTCAGTCCCTGCAACGTGCGGTGGGCCTCGGCCAGCCGTTCCGCCTCGGAAGTCAGGCTGCCGCTCGCCGGAACGATGATAATCATGTCAATGTCACGGTCGGCATGCAGGTTCTGATTGTCAACCTGCCCCACCACGGTAGGAGAAGGATACGTGGCCGTGGCGTCAAACGCGATATAGCGCCGGTTGCCGTCGGCCACGCAAGCGGTCAGAACCCCGCCGGATAAATCGCCCGGGACTTCCGCCGTGGGGTCGCCGGCCTGACCGATGCGCCAAAGACGGGTGTTTTCGGTGGCTCCGGCGAGCTGTAGCGTCACGGCACCGCTGCGCAAGGCTGAAAAGACATAAGGCGTGGCCGATACGGCCAGACGGCGGGGATAGCTCACCCGGATATAATCCAGCCGGGCTGAATGGCCATCGGCGGACGACAGTTCAAAGGCGTTGCTTTCTGCCAGATCGGCAGTCGTGAAAAGGCCGTCAGCCTCCGTGGCCAACTCATACTGCGAACGGGCGGCAGCGGACAACGTGCCCAAAGACGAACCATTTGCCGAAACGGATAGCCGCGTACGGCCCTGCGTGCTGCTCGCCGCAAAGTTGACCGCCACGCGGGCCGTACCGCCGCTCACGATGCCGGGCGTAGCCAGCGACACCATGCGACGGCCACTCGCCGCGAAATCATGACTGTCGTAAAAACGACGCCCGCCCCGAAACCAGCTGTAAGCGTCGTCGTCGATAAGGGCATGGTCCGTGATTTCCTCTACTGTCGTGGAGGCCGACACGCGTGGCAACTCCGCCAGGCTGGCCGGGGACTCGCCCGACTCGGTCAGGAAATAATACGAATAGCGCGAATAGACATTATTCCGATGCTCCCACTCCGTCCCGTTCCACTGCCAGCGTATCGTGCCTTCCGCGAAGAAAAGGACAGAACCCTGGCGACGATACAGAGGGACTTCTTCAAGGTCGTCCGGCGGGCTGTCCGACGAATCGAAATCAAACGTCTCGGGCTGAATCCGGCCGCCGTAACCATACAAGCGGACACGCTCCGGGTTAGAAAAGCCCATGTCGGCCAGTTGGGAAGCGGTGAGCTGGTAAATTCCTTCTTCGCTCACCCGAATTTTCACCCATCGCCCCGACGACAACACCGACGACGAGGCCCAACGTGCCTGGCCTGCGGCCCGCAGTTTACGGCCGGCCGCCACCG
>USCX01000154.1 GCA_900553285.1 uncultured Prevotella sp. | reverse complement strand
AGTCCCCGAAAAATCAGTCGCCGCGAAAGAAAAAACTTTCGCGGCGACTGAGCGGGATGAGTATTGGAACGAAAAGGGCGCAAACCCTGCTTACCGGTTCGCGCCCCGAGTGTCGTTTATGATATCCGCTTATTTCAAAAGGGCCACAGCCTCACGGATACGGCGAAGTGCCTCTACGATATTCTCGTCGCTTGTCGCATAACTCATGCGGAAGCAATCGGGCGAGCCGAAGGCATCGCCGCCTACCGTGGCGACATGGGCGACTTCAAGCAGGAACATGGCAAAATCCGTGCTGTTACTGATGACACGCGTACCGTCGGTCTTGCCAAAGTAATAGCTGCATTTCGGGAATAGATAGAACGCGCCATGGGGTTCGTTGACTTCGAATCCGGGAATCTCCTTGGCCAAGCGTACAATCAGATCCTTACGCCGCTCGAAAGCCTTACGCATTTCCTCGACACAAGTCTGGTCGCCGGAAAAAGCTGCTGCGGCTGCAATCTGGCTCACCGAGCAAGGACCGCTCGTATATTGTCCTTGAAGTTTGGACGTCGCTTTGGCTATCCATTCGGGGGCTGCGATAAATCCTATGCGCCATCCCGTCATGGCGTAAGCCTTAGACACGCCGTTTACCACGACTGTACGCTCTTTCATGCCCTCGCATGATGCAATAGAAGCATGGGCGCCTACATAATTAATATGCTCGTAAATCTCATCACTCACGACGATTACACGCTCATGACGGCGCAAGACTTCTGCCAGTCCTTCGAGTTCGTCCTGGCTGTAAACGGCTCCCGTCGGATTGCTCGGCGAACAGAGAATGAGCATGCGGGTCCGGGGTGTGATGGCGGCTTCGAGCTGAGCCGGAGTGATTTTGAAATCCTGTTCGATACCGGCTTCCACAACCACGGGAGTTCCCTCAGCAAGCAGTACCATCTGGGGGTAGCTCACCCAATAGGGGGCCGGGATAATCACTTCGTCCCCAGCGTTGATTAAAGCCATGATCGTGTTGCACACACTTTGCTTCGCCCCGTTCGAGCAGACTATCTGGGCCGGTGTATAGTCCAAACCATTCTCGCGTTTCAGCTTGTCTACGATGGCTTGACGCAAAACGGGATAGCCCGTGACGGGAGAATAGCGCGAATAGTTGTCATCGACAGCCTTTTTGGCTGCCTCCTTAATATGGTCGGGGGTGTTGAAATCCGGCTCTCCTACGGAAAGATTAATAATGTCTATGCCCTGAGCCTTGAGTTCGCTACTCTTTTGAGACATCGCCAAAGTGGCGGAAGGCGACAGGCGGTTCAAACGTTCTGAAAGTTGATTCATACTCATTATGGCTATAATTTTATGATTTGTTATTCCCAAAAATCCGAAGAATGTACAGGAAGAGATTGATGAAGTCGAGATACAGGGTCAGACTAGCCATCATAGCCAGCTTCATGGTGCCGTCGTGGATGCCGTCCCCGTAATCTCTCATCATTAGCTTGATCTTCTGTGTATCATAGGCCGTGAGCCCGACGAAAATCAGGACGCCGATATAGGTAATGGCCCAGTCCAAGGCGGAACTGGCCACGAAGATATTGACGACCGTAGCTATAATCAGCCCCAGCAAAGCCATGATGAGCACACGGCCCATGGCCGACAAGTCGCGCTTAATCACCCATCCCACTACGGACATGGCGGCAAACGTTCCAGCAGTCACAAAGAAAGCCATGGCAATCGACGTCATGGTATAAGCCAAGAAGATGAACGACAACGTGACGCCGTTCAAGATGGAATAGGCAGCAAACATCACGCCCGCCACGGGGAACGACATGCGATGGATGTTGGCCGAAAGGATCCAAACGAGAGCCAGCTCGGCAACGAACAGCAGCCAAATGGCCGAACCGCCTTGAAACAACATCGACACCAAAGCGGGATTCGTGCCGACATACGCGGCGGTCAGTCCCGTCACGGCAAGCGCGAGGGTCATCCACACATAAACTTTCCGCATCAGAACCGCAAACGTGCGGGCACGCTCGGCGGTCCACTCTTGGGCGGAGACAATTACATTTTCTCTTTCTAGTTCCATAATCTGAGTTATTAAGGTTTCACTTGTTGAAATGAAGCGTATGCCCCATGCGGTCTTTCTTGGTATGGAGGTAACGCTCGTTGTAAGGATTAGGCGTGACCTCAATAGGAACGTTTTCCGTAATCTCCAGGCCGTAGGCTTCAAGCCCTACCCGCTTGACGGGATTGTTGGTCAGCAGTCGCATCTTCGTCACGCCGAGCATCCGGAGGATCTGCGCCCCCACTCCATAATCGCGCTCGTCGGGGTCGTATCCCAGATGAAGGTTGGCGTCGACCGTATCGTAGCCCTCTTCCTGCAATTTATAGGCGGCAATCTTTGCCATCAGGCCGATTCCCCGTCCTTCCTGGTTCAGATAAAGCACGACTCCCTTGCCCTCTGCGTCGATGAGCTGCATGGCCTTATGAAGCTGCTCGCCGCAATCGCACCGCTGGCTGCCGAAAATATCCCCCGTCACACAGGACGAATGCACGCGCACCAAAATAGGCTCGTCGGGCTGCCATGTGCCTTTTATCAAAGCCACATGCTCCTTTCCGTTGCTTTTCTGGCGAAACGGGATAAGGCGGAAATGACCATACTCGGTCGGCATGTCCACCTCCTCACCCTCTTCCACCAGGTTTTCATTCTTCAAACGATATGCGATAAGGTCACGAATGGAAATGATATGCAGACCGTACCGGCGGGCAAAGTCCTGCAACTGCGGCATACGGGCCATCGTTCCATCTTCGTTGAGGATTTCAATCAGGCAGGCTGCGGGACGAAGTCCGGCCAGCCGGGCCAAATCGACAGCAGCCTCGGTATGTCCTGCGCGGGCCAGAACGCCCTTGTCCTGCGCATACAGCGGGTTGATATGGCCGGGCCGGCCGAACGTCGTCGGAACGCTGTCGGGGTCAGCCAAAGCGCGGATGGTCTCTGCACGGTCATGGCAACTCACCCCCGTGGTACAGCCTTCGAGCTTGTCCACTGTGACCGTAAAGGGCGTCCCCAACATGCTGGTGTTCTCTTGTACCTGATGGGGCAGCCCGAGGCGGTTGCACGTATCGATAGTGACGGGGGCGCACAACACGCCTCGGCCGTGGGCCAGCATGAAGTTGACCTTC
>USCX01000153.1 GCA_900553285.1 uncultured Prevotella sp. | reverse complement strand
ATACCTTCCAGGCGGGTCAGCTCGTAGGCCGCCCGGAGCGCCTCGTCGTCCGTGACGGCATAGACCGTGGCGCGATGCAGGGCGGCCAGATTAGCGTGGAGCGGCCCTACGCCGGGATAGTCCAGTCCGGCGGAAATGGAATAGGGCTCCTCTATCTGCCCGTCGGCATTCTGCATGACCATCGTCTTCGACCCGTGTAACACACCGACGCGGCCGAGATGAAGCGTAGCCGCCGAACGCCCCGAATCGAGGCCTTCGCCTCCGGCCTCGGCGAGGACGATTTTCACGCGGTCGTCATCAAGATAATGATATACCGTGCCTGCGGCGTTGCTCCCGCCGCCTACACAGGCTATGAGGTAGTCAGGATAATCGCGGCCCTCGTGAGCCATCAGCTGCGCCTTGATTTCCTGACTGATGACCGACTGCAACCGGGCCACCAGGTCGGGATAAGGATGCGGCCCCACCGTCGAGCCTATCACATAGTACGTATCGTCAGGATGACAGCACCAGTCGCGGATAGCCTCGTTCGTGGCGTCTTTCAGCGTCATATTGCCTGAGGTGACGGAACGCACCGACGCCCCGAGCATCTGCATCTTCCGGACGTTCACCGACTGGCGACGAACGTCCGTTTCGCCCATATAGACCACACAGTCCATGCCCATCAGCGCGCACACCGTCGCGGTGGCCACCCCGTGCTGGCCGGCGCCCGTTTCGGCTATGATACGCCGCTTGCCCAACCGCCGCGCCAAAAGGACCTGCCCGATGGCATTGTTGATTTTGTGGGCGCCCGTGTGATTCAGGTCCTCGCGTTTGAGATAAATCCGGCAACCATACTTTGCGGAAAGGCGGCGGGCGAAAAACAGCGGAGAAGGCCGGCCCACATAGTCACGCAGAAGCGTGGAAAACTCGGCCTGGAAATCGGCGCTGTCGAGCACGCCGCGATAAGCGTCCGCCAGCTCCGACACGCAGCGGTGGAGTATTTCGGGAACGTAAGCGCCTCCGAAATCACCGTAAAAGCCGTTTTCATCTACTTGATACTGTTTCATGTTTGTTTGTGGTTATGGGGGATAAAACAAAAAAGGCTGCCGTAAGAACGACAGCCTTGGCTATTTCTATGTTACTCAGACTTAGGAATGACAGCTACACACGACTGGTTGACTTACGACTTTTGAGGTTGTAAGCCACGCCACCAACAGAACGTGTAAGCCATTGAGAAAATCATTCTTCGCAGTCTTTCGTATTTTCTTCGGGCAAAGATAACGGTTTTTCCGGAACGGACCAAACGACAGGCGCTTTTTTTCTGTTATTTTTATCGGCGGGACGTGTTTTTTCTCACCTTTTCCGCCACGGAGAAAGCCTGAAAAGCGTTTCCGCACACTCCTGCGGGCGTTTGGCGCTCCCTGCAAGAAACAGACAGGGCCGGAACCGAATGGATTCCGACCCTGTCTGTTTAACCCCTTAAAGCCTTACGCCAACTTGTTGGTGTGGAGCATCAAACTGGACTTGATGTTCGCAGCTTTATTCTTGTGAATGATGTTCTTCTTGGCCAGTTTGTCAAGCATGGCCTGCACTTTGGGCAGCAGCTCTTCGGCTGCGGCTTTATCAGTCGTCGCGCGCAATTTGCGAACGGCGTTACGCATGGTCTTTGCGTAGTATCTATTGTGCAGTCTGCGGGCGGCGGTCTGACGAATTCTCTTTTCAGAAGATTTGTGGTTTGCCATCTTTTTTCTTATTGCTTTTATTGAGTAGCCCATAGCGGAATCGAACCGCTCTTTTGAGAATGAAAATCTCACGTCCTAACCGATAGACGAATGGGCCTGCCTGACAAACAAGCTGAAAGCCTCTCGGCGCTTGTTTGCGAGTGCAAAAGTAGGACATCCCGACGACATGACAAAATGTTTCGGTAAAAAAATCTTTTTTTTTGCTTTTCGGGCCGTCACGGGCGCGGATTTCGCTTCTTTGGCGTACCTTCGCGAAGCGCATCCGGCGCTTTCTGCCTGCCCCCTGCGGCTGAGCGGCCAAACGCGCGCAGCGACAGAAAAAACGGGCGCAGTCCCGGAAACGGCAGTCACTGCGCCCGAAAAGCGGCCCGCGCCGGCCGTCCCGACCCTCACAACGACTGGAAAAATGCTGACAAGTTCGCGAGGCCTGGTCCTCCGCACCATTAAATATAAGGACGACGCCCACATCGTCGACATCTACACTGAGGAGGAAGGCACGGTGTCGTTCCTCGTGCGGGTGTCGACGTCGAGACGGGCCACGGTGAAATCGCGCCTGTTCCGTCCGATGGCGATGCTCCACGTGGAGTGGAACAAGCACCCGGCCTCGCGCCTGCAACGCATCAAGGCTGCGCGGCCTGACTACATCGATGTGTCTATCGCTTTCGACGCCTACAAGACGAGCATCGCCCTCTTTCTTGCCGAGTTTCTCCACTGCGCCCTGCGCGAAGCGCCTGCCGACCGCCCTCTCTACGCCTACCTGCGGGCATCGGTGGTCTGGCTCGACCTCTGCGCGCACTCCTTCGCGAACTTTCACCTTGTGTTCCTGCTGCGCATGACGCGCTTCCTGGGTATCTACCCCAACCTCTCGCACCACGGCGAAGGGCAATACTTCGACCTCGAGACGGGACAGTTCACGGACCAGCCCCCCCTGCACAACCACTTTCTCATGCCGGCCGACGCCGCCCGGCTTCCGCTGCTCATGCGGATGAACTACGACACGATGCATCTCTTCCGCTTCGGCCGCGAAGAGCGGCAGCGCCTGCTGACAGCCATCAACGACTACTACCGGCTCCATCTGCCGGCCTTCCCCGACTTGAAGTCGCTCGACGTGCTCCACGAGCTTTTTTCGTGACTTCGCGAAAAAAGTCCATCGCAACGTGTAACCTTCCTGCCCGCCGTGTCTCTAATGAGGTAAAGAACGACTGACAAGTTCATCAACCATACCCAAAACGACGCAGTGGACGGCGGCGTCAGCCTGCCCTTTGACGTGGACGTCCCTTTCGACGAGGAGCAGGTCGAACGACTGCACAAAGCCATGGAAAAGCTGCGGCCGGACGAACGGGCCATACTTCTGCTGGCTTACGACGAGGAACGCCCGACGGCGGAAATAGCCACCATCATGCGCCTCAGCGAAGGCAACGTGCGTACCCGCCTGAGCCGGCTGCACAAAAAACTGTTTGTTTTTTTAAGCCATGACCCCTAATCACTCCGAACGCCGACAACAGGCATTCCACCG
>USCX01000152.1 GCA_900553285.1 uncultured Prevotella sp. | reverse complement strand
GCTTGCCCCCACCCAGCTGCCGCGAGGCAGGATGAACGAGCGCAAGCTGGCGCGCCTGGCCGCCCTTTACAGCGAAGACGCCATCCGAGGGGCTTTCACGAGCTTCGTCGACGACCTGCTCATCGGCAACAAACAGCCCCGCAGCCCGCTGCGCTATTTTCTGGCCTACGACGACATGACGGGCACCTTCGGCGTGGTCGACGAACACCTCGACCGCTTCAACAACCACTACTCCTATCCGCTGCAGACGTAGCCCGGCAAGGGGCGGGCACACCCCACGGCGGATCGGCCCGGCCCCTTGTACGTAACGGCAACAGCTCCCGCCACCCGGGACATACCCCTCGTCCGGAACGGCAGACAAAAGAATACTACAAGAAAGGAAGTAGAAAGAAAAATAAAAGAACATAAGTGTGTGGGCTCGGTGTTCCACGCGCGAGGCAAAGCCAAGATTCTTTTATGAAAGGAAGAGGGAGACAAGCGTTCTTTGACAGACTGACACCCCCAAAGCCGGCCACAGCCCTACGCACGGCCAAAGGGGAGCAACCCGGCGGCCGCAAAAGCCCTGGATGGCGCCCCGACCTCCCGAAACGGAAGAACCGCCAGACAGACCCGGCGCCCGGGCCGGAAGCCTCCGGCCCTCCGGCATTCCCTGCGGACGGAACCGGAAGCCGGCCGCAGGGAAGACCAGAACGCCTGCAAGTCCACGCCGCCCCGACACGGGCACAGGCTACCCGCCCTCCCGGCCCTTCACGAAAGGCACGGCTTTGGTGTTTCTCCTCATTCGTTAACATTTATTTACCCCCCGATAGGATTTTCTGGATTAATGACTAATTTTGCGGCATCCGGAGGTTTATTCCTCGTAATTAAATCTAATTATTGTTTTACGGTCTGCACATTCTTAAACCTTAGCCTTATGCAAACACACCTGCTATTAAGCGCCGCGCTCGCATTTTCGCTCAGCATTCCGGGCCTTGCCCAGCGGAAAGTGGAAGTTGTCAGCCCGGTCACGACAACGCAAGCCCCAACCGACCAGAAGTTCATCAAGCGCAAAGTAGCCATCGGCCGTTTCAGCAACGAGACCCAGTATGCCAAGGGCATCTTCTACGACAAGGAGAACGACCCTATGGGCAAGCAGGCCCTCGACATCCTGTCGTCGAAACTGGCCGCGTCGGGCAAATTCATCCTCCTTGAACGCGGCGACCTCTCCACCCTGCTTGAAGAAAGCCAGCGAGGCGGCAACCAGCTCGCCACGCTCGGGGCCGACTACATGATCATCGGTTCCATCACCGAGTTCGGGCGCAAGAACACCGGCACGTCGCGCGTCTTCAGCACCAGCAAGACCCAAACCGTAGAGGCCGCCGTAGCCGTCCGCCTCGTCGACGTATCCACAGGACTGATCATCTACTCCGACGAAGCCCGGGGGACCGCGGAAGTGACCACCAAGACCTCGCTCGGCATCGGCGGGAAAGCCGGCTACGACGCCACGCTCAGCGACAAAGCCATCTCGCAGGCCATCGGCCAGCTGGTGGAAAACATCATCAACAAATGCACGGACAAGCCATGGCGCACGTATTTCCTCTCGTACGACGCCGACGCCGTGCTCATCGCGGGCGGGAAAAGCCAAGGCATCAGCGAAGGCGACACGTTCAGCGTGCTCACCCGCGGGAAGAGCGTGAAGAACCCCCAGACGGGCCTGACCATAGAGCTGCCCGGGAAGAAAGTCGGCACCGTCACCGTCACGGCCACAGGGGGAGACACGGCCGAAAGCGAGTACGCCTTTGTCACCGTCAGCGCCACGACGCCCATTGACACCTCACACCTTGATAACTACATCATCGAAGAACAAAAAAACTGACAGCGCCATGAAACGAAACCTTTTCGCCGCCCTCGCCGTGGCGGCGGCAGCCCTGCTGGCCTCATGCCGGGCCCACCAACCCGTCGAACAAGCCAGCGGAAGCGAAGACATAGCCTACCTGCTCTTTGTCAGCCCGGACGAATACTCCGGCCAGACGGTCTCCGTCAGCGTCAGCGGCGTCCCCGCATTCGAGGCCAAAGTGGTCAAAAGCAAAAAGGCAAGCCGGAAGGGCACCGCCTACGCCATCCCTACCGGCCGCAAGAAAATCAAGGTCACGAGCCGCGGCCGCACGCTCTATGAGAAAGAAATCTTTGTCTCGGCACAAGAAACCAAATTCATCACACTCCCATGAAGAAACCTGTCATCCTGCTCGCCATGACGGCCGTAGCCCTGGCGTCATGCACGACCACAAAATCGCTCTACTCGTGGTACGACTATGAAGACGCCACCTACCAGTACAGCAAGAAAAACACCGACGAGCTGCGCGTCCGCGTGGCCGAAGTCTACAAGAAAATGCTCGAAAACCAAAAAGGCGCCCGCGGGGCCGTCCCGCCGGGACTGTATGCCGAATACGGCTACCTCCTCTGCAAGACAGGAAAGACTGAAGAAGGCCTCTCGTTCCTGAAAGAGGAAATCAAACATTACCCCGAAAGCGAGCCCTTCATTTCCAGGATCATCAAACAGCTTGAAAAATGAAACATCAACTCCCCCTGCTGCTCTGCGCCGCAGCCGTATGGCTCCTGACCTCCTGCGCCGAAAGCATCACACGCGGCAAGCAATATGCGGCCCTCTACGAAGAAGCCCCCGTTTCGGTGGTCATCATGCCGCCCATCAACGAAACGAACTCGGTCGAAGCCAAAGACTACTTCTACACCACGCTCTACGCCCCTCTCTGTGAGAAAGGCTACTACGTGTTCTCGCCCTACCTGACGATGGAAATGTTCCAAACCGAAAGCGCATACGACAGCGAACCGTTCCTTGAAGCCGACCTGTCCACGTTCAGGAACGTCCTGGGTGCCGACGCCGCCATGTTCACCATCATCAAATCGTGGAAGCGCAACAACCTCGGCGGCAAACTGACCGTGGATGTCGAATACCGCCTGCGGTCGACCAAGACCGGCGAGACGCTCTACCGGCGCGAAGGACTCATCAAGGTGGACACCCGCGTCGGGAGCGGTAGCGGAGGCATCGGCGCGCTCATCGGCCTTGTGGCCACGGCCGTCAACACCGCACTGACCGACAAGGTCGTGGCCGGACGCAAATGCACGGCCTACGTGCTCTCAGACCTGCCCACCGGCAAATACAGCCCTACGCACGGCAAAGACCAGGACGAGCCCGCAGGAAAAGCCTACATCAAGGCCACCGTGAAATAAACCCGCCGGGACACCGGGCTGACAAGCAA
>USCX01000151.1 GCA_900553285.1 uncultured Prevotella sp. | reverse complement strand
GTTCGGGACGTAGGGGTCGGGCGTTCGAGTCGCCTCTTTCCGACTGTGAACGAGGGCGTCAGTTCCTAACGGGACTGACGCCCTCATCCGTTTCTCAGCCCCCATCATTACCCTCCCGCTGCCGGAACAAACGTGCCGCAGCGACAGGAAGACCAACCGCAGCGACAGAAACGCGCATCGCTGCGCCCGTTCGCCCCTTCCGGCCGGCTGCCTGACCGGCCGGAAGTATTTTTTCGCCTTGTCGGCCTGAAAAAAAGACAGGCGGCCTGACCATTCAAGCAGTTTTACTTATTTTTGCAACAATAAGGGAAACCAGCCGACCGCTCACTCCGGATGGAGCCCCCGAACTACTCACTCAAAAAAGAAACGCTATGAAGTTCATCTCATGGAACGTCAACGGACTGCGCGCCTGCTGCGACAAGGGATTCCGCGACAGCTTCGCCCAACTCGACGCCGACTTCTTTTGCCTGCAAGAGACAAAGATGCAAGCCGGGCAGCTCGACCTGCAATTCGAAGGCTACCACGATTTCTGGAACT
Source organism: uncultured Prevotella sp. (assembly GCA_900553285.1). Classification (GTDB taxonomy): domain Bacteria; phylum Bacteroidota; class Bacteroidia; order Bacteroidales; family Bacteroidaceae; genus Alloprevotella. The sequence continues at coordinate 2,741 of USCX01000151.1, read as the reverse complement.
ACGCCGACAAGAAAGGCTATTCGGGTACGGCCATCTTCAGCCGCCACGAACCGCTCCACGTCAGTTACGGCATCGGCATCGACGCACACGACCACGAAGGCCGCGTCATCACGTTGGAAATGGACAAGTTCTACCTTGTGACGGCCTACGTGCCTAACTCGCAAGACGGACTGCGCCGCCTCGACTACCGCATGACATGGGAAGACGATTTCCGCGCCTATCTGAAAGACCTCGACGGCCGCAAGCCCGTCATAGTCTGTGGCGACATGAACGTGGCGCATCGCGAAATCGACTTGAAGAACCCCAAGACAAACCGGCGCAACGCCGGATTTACGGACGAGGAGCGTGCAAAATTCCAAGAGCTGCTCGATGCCGGCTTCACCGACACGTTCCGCTTCTTCTTCCCCAACCAGGAAGGCATCTACTCCTGGTGGTCTTACCGCTTCCGGGCCCGCGAAAAAAACGCAGGCTGGCGCATCGACTACTTTCTCGTCTCGAACCGCCTCCAAACGGCGCTCGAAAGCGCGGCCATACACACCGAGATTTTCGGTTCGGACCATTGCCCCGTCGAGGTCAATCTCCAAATTCCCTAACCTGCCCATCCTAAAAAACATCTACTATGAAACAATTCTTCAAGTATGTCCTGGCCACAGTGGTCGGACTGCTCATCACGGGCGTCGTCCTTTTCTTCATGGGCCTCGTCACCATCGGTTCAATGGTCGCCGCCAGCGACACGACCCCCACGCTGAAAAAACACTCCGTCCTGCACATCAGCCTGAAAGGCGAAATCACGGAACGGGCCACCGAAAACCCGCTCAACACCCTCTTGGGGAACGAGGTGGAAATCACAGGGCTCAACGACCTGCTCGCCGCCATCCGCGTGGCCGCCACGAACGACAAGATCGACGGCATATATATAGAAGGAGGAGCTGTCGCCGCCGACCCTGCCTCGCTCGAAGAACTGCGCAGCGCGCTCAAAGACTTCAAAAAAAGCAAAAAGTTCATCATAGCCTACGGCGACGACTACTCGCAAGGCGCCTACTACGTGGCCAGCGTCGCTGACAAGGTCCTGCTGAACCCGAGCGGCATGCTCGACTGGCACGGCTACGCCTCTGCCCCCATCTTCTTCAAGGATTTGCTCGAAAAGGTCGGCGTGAAGATGCAAATCTTCCGTGTGGGAACCTATAAGAGCTACGTGGAACCTTACACCCGCACAGAGATGAGCGAGGCGAACCGCCAGCAAATCTCCTCGTACCTCCAAAGCATCTGGTCGAACCTGTGCAAAGACGTCTCCGCCTCACGGAAGATCAGCACAGACAGCCTCAACGCCTACGCCGACCGCTACGTCGTCATGGCCGACGCCACTGAATACGTCCGTTTGGGCCTGGTCGACTCGCTCGCCTACATCGACGGCCTGCGCGACCAGCTGCGCCAGCTTACCGGCGCGAAATCCGTCAGCCTCGCCAAACCGCAAGACGTGGCCCGGCTCGACACGAAAAAAGACAAGCCCGACTCACAAATCGCCGTCTACTACGCATCGGGCAGCATCGTCGGCACAAAGATACAAGGACTGGGCAGCGATGAAGCCATCGTCGGGCCGGACGTCGTGGAGGACCTTGACAAACTGGCCACCGACGAGTCGGTGAAGGCCGTCGTCCTCCGCATCAACTCCGGCGGCGGAAGCGCCTACGCTTCAGAACAGATGTGGAGAGCCATCCAGCTGCTGAAGAAAAAGAAGCCCGTCGTGGTTTCGATGAGCGGCATGGCTGCCTCCGGCGGATACTACATGTCGTGCGGGGCCGACTACATCGTGGCCGAGCCGACCACTCTCACGGGGTCGATTGGCATTTTCGCGATGGTCCCCGACGCCTCCGGCCTGCTCACAGAGAAACTCGGGCTCCACTTCGACGTTGTCAAGACGAACGAAGCCTCAGACTTCGGGGTTGTCGGCCGCCCCTTCAACGCCGGTGAAAGTGCCGCCATGCAGGGATACGTCGACCGCGGTTACGCCCTCTTCCTCAAACGCGTGGCGGCCGGCCGCGGCATGACGCCCCAGCAAGTCGACAAGATAGCCCAGGGCCGCGTATGGACGGGTGAACAAGCCTTGAGAATCAGACTCGTCGACCGCCTCGGCACGCTCGACGACGCCATAGCCGAAGCAGCCCGGCGGGCCAAGGTGAAGGACTACGGCGTCGGCACCTACCCCGCCGCGAAAACATGGTTCGAGGACCTGCTGGACAAACAGCAGAGCTCCTACTTCGAACAGGAAGTCCGCTCTGCACTGGGCAGCTACTATCGTCCGCTCATGTTTGTCAAAAGCCTCAAAGGCACCGACTGCATCCAGGCCCGCCTGCCTTTTGAACTCAACCTGCACTGACGCATGACACAGAAGCCCATACGCCCGGCCATAAACAACTGGCTGCGCCCCCTCTCCTGGCTCTACGGGCTGGGAGTGGGGACGCGCAACCTCATGTTCGACGTCGGGATGCTACGCGAAACGGCCTTCGACGTTCCGCTCATCTGTATCGGCAATCTCACGGTCGGCGGCACCGGAAAGACGCCCCACGCCGAATACGTCATCCGCCTGCTCCTGAAAACGGGGCATCGCGTGGCCCTCCTCAGCCGGGGATACAGGCGGAAAAGCCGGGGCTTCGTGCAGGCCGGCACGCAGGCCACGGCAGACCTCATCGGCGACGAACCTTTCCAGATTTACCAGAAGTATCCCCAAGCCCTTGTCGGTG
>USCX01000150.1 GCA_900553285.1 uncultured Prevotella sp. | reverse complement strand
CCGCGTGGAACGGGCAGACGATGCCGTGCCGCAATATCATTGCAGCCTTCAATCCCTCCGCCCGCGACCGCATTCTCGTCTGTGCGCATTGGGACAGCCGTCCTTGGGCCGATCACGATCCCGATTCAACGCGCTGGCACGACCCGGTTCCGGCCGCGAACGACGGGGCGAGCGGCGTAGCGGTGATGCTCGAAATTGCGCGTCAGCTGGGCACGCAGCAACCCGCCGTAGGAGTGGATTTTATCTGTTTCGACTGTGAGGATGCCGGTGCGCCCGAGTGGGCCGATGCGGCCGATGCCGCCGCTACCTGGTGCCTGGGGTCGCAGTATTGGGCGCAGCATCCGCACTACACCGATGTCCGGCCGCGTTTCGGCATCTTGTTGGACATGGTCGGTGGCCGCGGAGCCCGTTTCTGTTACGAGGGCTATTCTCTCCGTTATGCCCGGTCGGTCGTAGACAAAGTATGGAGCGCGGCCGAGCGTGCGGGATATAGCGCCTATTTCCCACAGGAAGACGGCGGTTACATCACCGACGACCATGTGCCCCTGAACGAGGCCGGTTTGCCTACCGTCGATATCATTCCCTATTATCCGAACAGCCCTACGGGCTTTTGTCCGACGTGGCACACCGTGGACGATACGCCGGAGAATGTGGACAGAAACTCCCTCTTGGCAGCGGGACAGACCCTGCTGCAAGTGATATATGAAGAGAAGTGACCGAAAACATGCAAACGATTAACGAAACACAAGACGAAATCATTGAAGAGTTCAGCGAACTCGACGATTGGATGGATCGTTACCAATTGCTTATCGACATCGGTAACGAACAGACGCCCTTGCCTGAGAGCGACAGGACCGACCAGAACCTGATTGACGGATGCCAGAGCCGGGTTTGGCTGGCGTGCGACCGCGACGACGCCGGGCGGCTTCATTTCCGCGCGGAGAGCGATGCGCTCATCGTGAAGGGCATCGTTTCGCTTCTGGTGCGCGTGCTCGACGGCCATACGGCCGACGAAATCTTGGGGGCGGACCTTTACTTTATTCCGCGTATCGGCCTGCAAGAACACCTGTCGCCCACGCGCAGCAACGGACTGCTCGCGATGGTGAAACAGATGCGCATGTATGCTTTGGCGTACAAGGCCAAGGCCTGAGCGCCCGGATAGCTGCCGCTGTGCCGGGTGAATCCCGGCCCTGTCGCCCTGACAGAAAATCCTGTCAGCCGGATAGAAAAACCTGTCAGTGCGACAGGTTTTTTTGTGTCCGAAGGAGCGTGAACGCCCGCTGAACGGGGCTGGACGATTGGGCAGATGGGCTTTTTTCCGTACCTTTGCCGCATGATGAATGCCACGATACATGATTTTGAGATAATGGCGCCCGTCGGCTCCGCCGAGTCGTTTGCGGCCGCCCTGAACGCCGGGGCGGATTCCGTCTACTTCGGCATCGAGGGGCTCAACATGCGGGCCCATTCGGCCAGTCATTTCACGATTGACGACCTCGGGCGCATGGCCCGTGAGTGTGCGGCACGCGGCGTGCGCAGCTACCTGACGGTCAACACGATTATCTATGACGCCGACTTGCCTCTCATGCGCACGATTTGCGACGCTGCAAAATCTGCGGGCATTTCGGCCATCATCGCGTCTGACGTGGCGGTCCTCGCTTACTGTCGCGAGATAGGCATGGAGGTGCATCTGTCCACACAGCTCAACATCAGCAACGTCGAGGCGCTGCGTTTCTATGCCCGCTATGCCGATGTGGCCGTGCTGGCGCGCGAACTGAACCTTGACCAGGTGGCCGCCATTCATCGCGCCATCACCGAAGAAGGCATCTGCGGCCCGTCGGGCCGGCCCATGCGCATCGAGATGTTCTGCCACGGGGCCCTCTGCATGGCCGTCAGCGGAAAGTGTTATCTGAGTCTCGACAACTTGGGGCGCTCGGCCAACCGTGGCGAATGCATGCAGGTCTGCCGGCGCGCCTATACCGTTCGTGACCGCGACACTGGCGTCGAGCTGGACGTCGACGGCAAGTATATCATGAGCCCGAAGGACCTTAAAACCATCGGGTTCATCGACCGCATGATGGAGGCCGGCGTGCGGGTGTTCAAGATTGAGGGGCGGGCCCGTCCGGCGGAGTATGTCGACACGGTGGTGCGCTGCTACAAGGAAGCCGTGGCCGCCGTGCTCGACGGCACGTATGGTCCGGAGCGTGTGGCAGCGTGGGACGCCCGCCTGTCGACGGTTTTCAATCGAGGCTTTTGGGACGGGTATTATCTGGGACAGCGTTTGGGCGAATGGAGTGCCCGCTACGGTTCGAGTGCCACGGAAAGGAAAGTCTATGTCGGCCGGGGCGTCAAGTATTTCTCCCGGCTGGGCGTAGCAGAGTTCCTGGTTGAAGCCGAGGGTTTTGCTCCCGGCGATTCTCTCCTTGTCGTCGGGCCGACCACGGGGGTGGTCCGCCTGACGCCCGCCGAGATTCATGGCGACAGCGGGCCTGTGTCGCGGGCCGAAAAGGGGATGCGCGTGTCCGTTGCCGTTCCCGGCAAGGTCCGGCCTTCCGACAAGTTGTATAAACTCGTGATGTCCGGGCGCTGACTGCCCCGTGCGGATGTTGTGAACAGGCAAAAGGCTCAGCCGTCGGTCCTTAGGGCAGGCGGCTGAGCCTTTTGCGTGGGCTCGGGGCAGCGTCACGCTCCAAGCGCGAGGCGGTAGATTTCTTCCGTGTCCCTGCGCGTCAGGCGGACGTAGTTTCCCACGAGTTCACCTTTGTTCCGGTGCAGACTGTCGACCAGCATGGGGATATCGGGGTCGGCGATGCCCAGTTCGCGGAACGTGAGCGGCATGCCTATCGAAGCGAGGAACGTGCGGAACCGGCGGATGCCTTCTTCGGCGGTGGCTTGCGGGGTCCCGGCCGGGGCGACGCCCCACACCCGTTCGGCCCACTGTGCTACTTTCACGGCGTGGTGACCCGCCATCCACTGCAACCACGCCGGGAAAATCACTGCCAGTCCGGCGCCGTGGCTGACGTCGTAGAAGGCGCTCACCTCGTGTTCCATGAAGTGCGACGCCCAGTCCTCTTCGCAGCCCGTGCCGCAGATGCCGTTGTGCGCCAGTGTCCCGGCCCACATGAGGTTGGCCCGGGCGTCGTAGTTCTGGGAGTTCAGCGTGACGCGGCGGGCTTCCTCAACGATGGCCTGCATCAGTCCCTCGCTGAGCCGGTCGGTAACCACGGTGGCCGGCGTGTTTGTGAAATAGCGCTCCATGATGTGGGCCAGCATGTCTGTGATGCC
>USCX01000149.1 GCA_900553285.1 uncultured Prevotella sp. | reverse complement strand
ACCGCCTTGCGGCCAAGGTGCCGTCGTGGGCAGCAGTGAAAGACCTGCGTTTTCCGCAACGCCTGCCGCTCGAACAGTGCTCCGGCGAAGAGGCCGCCCTCTACAAAACCCGCCTTGTCAGACGCCTCGGCGGCACTTTCGGCAAGATGGCGGACCTGACCGGCGGATTCGGCGTCGACTTCGCTCACCTGGCCCCGCTTTTCAGCCGGGCCTTTTACGTCGAACAATCGGGCGAACTGTGCGACGCCGTGCGCCACAACCTGCCTCTGCTCGGCGTGAAAAATGCCGAAATCATCGAAGGAAATTCAACCGCGCTCCTTCCCTCGTTGCCACCACTCGACTTCATTTTCATCGACCCGGCACGCCGCGACGGAGCCGGCCGGAAAACCGTGGCCCTTTCGGACTGCACGCCCGACGTAAGCCGGCTTGCTCCCGCCTTGCTCGCCAAAGCGCCCACGGTGCTCATCAAACTCTCGCCCATGCTCGACTTGCGCGAAGTGGCAACAGGCCTGCCTCACGTGACAGAAATCCATGTGGTGGCACACCACGGCGAATGCAAGGAAGTGCTCGCCCTACTCCAACGCGGTGAGCTTGTCGAGCCCCGCATCTTCTGTGCAGACGGCCGCTTCGTCTTTACATCCAAGGACGAAGCCGCATCCGCTCCCTCCTACACTGACACCATCGGCCCGTACCTCTATGAGCCCGAAGCCTCCGTGCTTAAAGCCGGCGCCTTCCGCCTGACAGCCCTGCGCTACGGGATGAAAAAACTGCATCCCAACAGCCATCTTTATACTGCCGACCAGTTTGTGACCGACTTTCCGGGGCGGACGTTCAAGGTGGTATCCTCCTGCGGCACAGGGCGGCGAGACATGCAAACAGCCATGCGCGGAATCACGCAGGCCAATCTTACGGTGCGCAACTTCCCTGCCACGGTAGCCGAACTGCGCAGGCGATGGAAACTGCGCGACGGAGGCGACTTCTACCTCTTCGCCACCACACTTGCGTCCGGTGAGCACCGCCTCATCATCTGCCGGAAGACATAGCCGTCCACCCGATATACCAGCGAGACGAAAATCCCGCATCCATCGGATGAATGCGGGATTTTCGTCTCGCTGCGCTTCGTTATGCGCCACGACAGGAAGGGCCGGACTTAACGCCGATGCGAGAACTCGTTGATGATTCTGCCTTTATAATTATAGAGGTAGCAGTGGATTTCGTCGGCATTGAAAGAAAGGAGAGTGAACCCTTCATCTCCGGAGCAGAACCTCGTTCCCTCGACGGGCTGGACATTACGGGCAAGGGAGCCGGAGGAGTTCACAAGATACTCCGTCGTGCTTCCGGCCGGCACAATGTGCTGAAAGTTATGGATGTGGCCACACACGTAGAGGTCGACGTGATAACGGTCGAGCAGCGGCTTCAAGTATTTCTGCATGGCGGCCCTCTCCGTGTCGCTCTTCGACGTCTGGGCATAGACGGGATGATGCCCCATCACGATTTTCCATTTTGCCGTCGACGTGCGGAGCTGCTCCTCAATCCACGCCAGCTGGGCCTCGCGGTCCTGGCGGCATGCGTCGGGATAGTCCAAGCTGTCCTTTCGGTACTTGTCGATAAGCGGCGCGGTATCGATAAAGACGAGTAACGCTTCGGTGCCGTCTTCGGCCTCGACGGTACGGGTGTAGTAACGCGCCGGCATCTCCCAACGGCGGCTCACCCTGCTGTAATCAAGGACGGCCTGCGTATTTCCGCGATACTCATGGTTACCTAAGACGGGATACCAGGGGATCATCAGCTCGGGATGCGAATAAATCAGTTCGTAGTTCGTCATCCACAAGGGGTCGGACGTCGAAACGACTCCTTCGAAGTGATGCACGTCGCCCAGTGCAGCGACACACTCGATGTCGACCTTTTCGGCCAGCCGGCCCATCAGCTCAGCCACAGGCCTCTGCTCGTAGTATCCGTTACGGCCAAGGTCATTGGCAATCAGGAAGCTGCCGGCGTTGTCTGGCAGCCGGGGAAGGTCGAACGAAACGTTTTTCTCGTTCAGCGCCGCCGTGGAATGCTGGGCGGCGGCGGGCATCGCTCCCATCAAGGCCACAGCCAGGAAGAAGAGCGTCATCAGTTTTTTCTTCATAACAGTTTCAGTGAGTATAAGGAGTGAAACAATCACAGCGTGAAGCGTACGCCCAACAGCAGACTGGCTCCGTTCGTGTTCTCGCGGATGAGGGTCTTTCCGTCGAGCGTCTGTTTATAAATGCCGGCGTGGCGCTCATTCGTGGTCTTGACGTAGCGCCTCGACTTGGCGTTCAGGAGATTATTCCCCTTGAAGAAAACCGTCCACAAGTTGCCGAATTTCTTTTCCACAGAGAGGTCGAGCGTAAAGAGGCCGCCGTCCCAGTAATCAGCGTCGAGATAGTCCGAGACCATGGCGAGGCGCTCGCCGATGTAGGAGCCTGCGAGCTGTGCACTCCACCCATAGCTCGTGTCTTTATAGAGCAACGAGATGTTGGCCACATGGGCGGCCTGTCCCAGCAGCGGGCGGGTCTGGTCGACACGGCGCACGGCGGGGTCGCCGTTTTCCGCCGTATAGTTCTGGCTCTTCGACGTCGTGATGGCGGAGTGCGTATAGGTGTAATTGGCCTTGACGCCGAAATGGCGGACATACTTGGTGAGGTCGACCTCAAAGCCCCAGTTGTCGGCCGAACCGAGATTGTCCGGGCGGAAACCGGACTGGCGGTTATTAATCGTATAGTAGGCCTGCTCGATAGGGTCTTTCAGATGTTTATAGAAGAAGCCGGCCATCACCTGGTCCTGATCGGTCGGATACCATTCCCAACGCAAATCCACGTTGTCGATTCGGGCGCGGCGCAGGTCGGGGTTGCCCAGTTCGGTGTACTCTTCGCCCATAATGTTGTAGGGCACGATTTCATAGAAGCCCGGGCGGTTGATCGAGCGGAAGTAGTCAGCCCGCACGTTCATGCGTTCGGCCGGTGTGAGTTTGAGGTTGACCGACGGAAGGATGTCCCAGTAACGCTGGCTGCCCTCTGCGGGGTCCGGACTGCCGTTGACGGGATACAGGAGCGTGTAGCCTTGGTGCGTATGTTCGCCGCGGACGCCGAACACGACGTCGCCCCAGCTGCCTGAAAGCCGGGCCATCGCATAGGCCGCGCCTATGTCTTCGAGGGCGTCGTAATCGAGCTGGCCCACGGAGCCCTTGGCATACGTGCCGTTGCGGAACTCCCATTCGATGTTGTCCAGTGGATAATAGCCCGGCAACACGGGGCGGCGGCCCGAGCCGGC
>USCX01000148.1 GCA_900553285.1 uncultured Prevotella sp. | reverse complement strand
TTCCGATTTCGTCGAGATGTTCGTGGGCGTCGGCGCCAGCCGTGTGCGCGACCTCTTCCGTCAAGCCAAGGAAAAGGCCCCCTGCATCATCTTCATCGACGAAATCGATGCCATCGGCCGTGCACGCGGCAAGAACCCGGCTCTCGGAGGAAACGATGAGCGCGAAAACACCCTGAACCAATTACTCACCGAAATGGACGGCTTCGGCACAAATTCGGGGGTCATCATTTTGGCCGCCACCAACCGCGTCGACATCCTCGACAAGGCCCTGCTGCGGGCCGGACGCTTCGACCGCCAGATTCACGTCGACCTGCCCGACCTCCAAGAGCGCGTGGCCATCTTCAAAGTCCATCTGCGCCCACTCAAACTCGACGACACCGTAGACGTCGACCTACTGGCCCGCCAGACTCCGGGCTTCTCCGGCGCAGACATCGCCAATGTCTGCAACGAGGCCGCCCTCATCGCCGCACGCCACAACCGGCCGGCCGTCGGCAAGCAGGATTTTCTCGACGCCGTCGACCGGATTATCGGCGGATTAGAGAAAAAGACACGCGTCATGACGGCCGAGGAAAAACGGACAATCGCCCTGCACGAAGCAGGACACGCCACCGTATCTTGGTTCCTCAAATACGCCAATCCGCTGGTGAAGGTAACCATCGTGCCGCGCGGGCAGGCCCTCGGAGCAGCCTGGTACCTGCCCGAAGAGCGCAACATCACGACCAAGGAACAGATGCTGGACGAAATCTGCGCCACCTTGGGCGGACGGGCAGCAGAAGAACTCTTCACGGGACACATCTCCTCGGGAGCGCTCAACGACCTCGAAACCGTCACCAAGCGCTCATACGGCATGGTCGCCTACCTCGGCATGAGCGACAAACTGCCCAACCTCTGTTATTACAACAATCAGGAATACAACTTCACCAAACCTTACTCTGAGAAGACCGCCGAGGCCATCGACACAGAGGTAAGCCAGCTCATCGCGCAGCAATACATCCGCGCCAAAGAGTTGCTGAGCAAGCACAAAGAGGGCCACGCCCAACTGGCCCAGCTTCTCATCGACCGCGAAGTCATCTTTGCCGAAGACGTAGAGAAAATTTTCGGCAAACGACCGTGGAAGAGCCGGGCAGACGAACTCCTCGAAGAAGAGAACAAGAAGTCACGGAACACGCTTCCGGACAGCGACGCCAGCACATCGACGACACTCGATGTCCCCGCCGTCACAGAACAGACGGAAACTGAGGCCGTACCGTCCCAGCCCGCGCCGACCACGTCAGCAACGCCGGATACGGCTGCAGCGGCCACAAGCCGAAAACAGCGACACAGAGGACCGACCAGCCTCCCCAAAGCACGACACGGAGAAACAAGCATGAGCAACTTAGTGCAACGCAGCCTGACCGGCATACTCTTCGTCCTCCTCATCGTGGGAGGCATAGTGCTCTCCCCCATGACGTTCGCACTCGTCTTCGCCGTCGTCACGGGCCTTTCGGTATGGGAATTCAGCACCCTCATGAACCGCCACGGCGGCGCACAGGTCAACCGCTTCATCAACACCGTAGCGGCCGTCTACCTGTTCTTCTCGTTCTTCGGCTACTGCACCCAGACAACCGGGCCGGAGGCCTTCATCCCCTACCTACTCTCCATCATCTACCTGCTCGTAAGCGAACTCTACCGCCAAGCGCCCAATCCGCTCCGGAACTGGGCCTACGCTTTCGCTTCCCAGGTGTACGTGGCCCTGCCCTTCGCCCTGCTCAACGTGCTGGCCTTCCAGCCCGACCCGGCCTATTCCCTCTCCAGCTACGTCTGGGCCTACCCGCTGTCCATCTTCGTATTCCTCTGGACCAACGACACGGGGGCATACGTCTGCGGCAGCCTGCTCCACCGCTATGTCCCTTACAAGCTCTTCCCCCGGGTGTCGCCCGGAAAGTCGTGGATCGGCAGCATCGGCGGCGCGGTGTTCTGCGTGGTGGCCGCCCTCATCCTGAGCCACTTCTTCCCCGAACTGACAACCGGCGCATGGGTCGGACTGAGCCTCGTGGCCTGCATCTTCGGTACGTGGGGCGATCTGGTCGAAAGTCTGCTCAAACGCCAGCTCGGCCTTAAAGACAGCGGCCACATCCTGCCCGGCCACGGCGGCATGCTCGACCGTTTCGACTCCACGCTGCTCGCCGTTCCGGCCGCCGTTCTCTATTTTTATACCCTTTCGTTCCTTTAACCTGTTGCCTGTTTCAATAAAATTCGTACCTTTGCACGCAACTTCGCACCCGTGGCGAAATTGGTAGACGCGCCAGACTTAGGATCTGGTGGCTTCGGCCGTGTAGGTTCGAGTCCTATCGGGTGCACCAGTCATACCGCCGAAAAACGTCCGCGCCATGAGCGGAACGAGGCATAAAGACACACGAAAAACGAGAGGCGCAGGTTCATGCGCCATCGGGCTGTTGGGACTTCCGGGCGGGGATTCTCAACAGTTTTTTTATACTTAACCGAAGCACCATGGCCGACATCAGCATTCACCCCATCGACGACCGCACACCCCGCGAGCTACCCTACGCAGACGGAGGAGTGAAGGCGGGATTTCCCTCACCGGCGCAGGAATACCTGGACTGTGCCATCGACCTCAACCGCGACCTTGTCCGCCATCCCGAGTCGACGTTCTACGCCCGTGTCGAGGGCGATTCGATGGAAGGCGCCGGCGTCTACGAGGGCGACATCCTTGTGATTGACAAAATCCTCGAAGTGCAGGACGGCGATATGGCCGTCTGCATCATCAACGGCGAGTTCACCGTCAAATTCATCGAACTCCGCGGCCATGCCGTCACCCTGCACCCGGCCAATCCGGCCTATGCGCCCATCACCGTAGGAGAGGGCGACCGTTTCGACGTCTGGGGCGTCGTGACCTACGTCATCCACCGCGTCCACCGCCGCACGCGATGATTGGCCTGATCGACTGCAACAACTTCTTCGTCAGCTGCGAGCGCGTGTTCCAGCCGCAGCTCGTCGGGCGGCCCGTCGTCGTGCTGTCGAACAACGACGGCTGCGTCATCGCGCGCAGCAACGAAGCCAAGGCCCTCGGCATCCCCAGGGGGGTCCCCTTCTTCCGCATCAAACGTCTGGCCGAAGCCGGCACCGTGAGCGTCATCTCGTCGAACATGGCGCTCTACGGCGACATGTCGCGGCGCGTCATGTCGCTCGTCCGGAAAAGGGCACCCCGCATTGAGGTCTACTCGGTAGACGAATGCTTCATCGACCTCGACGGCGTGCCCGACCCGCTCGGTTTCGGCCGTGAACTTACCCGCCTCGTC
>USCX01000147.1 GCA_900553285.1 uncultured Prevotella sp. | reverse complement strand
TGGCTCGACGCCCTGCCGGCCGAACACGAAACGGCCTACGTGCGCCACGTCCGCCTGCCGGCGCCCTGCATCATCAAGATGGACGGCCGCCACGCGCTCGGCGTCGTCATGAAACCGGAATAACCCCTCACCCACCACACTATGACCGAACAGGAAATCGCACAGGCGCGCACGGACTTTTTCGGCCTCTGCCACCGACACATCCAACGGCCGGGCATCGACGCCCTGCTCGACTATCTCGACTCTAAGACCGACTTCTTCACCGCGCCGGGCTCCACCCGTTTCCACCTGAACGAAGCGGGCGGGCTCTGCCGCCACTCCATCAACGTCTACGAAACCCTCACGGCCTTTTACCACAGTGCGGTGCTCCCCGCCATCCACGCGGGCACATCGCCCTTTGCTGACGAGATTCCGGAAGAAAGCCTGGCCATCGTGGGCCTCTTCCACGACACATGCAAGGCCAACTACTACCACGCCGTCGAACGCTGGCGCAAGGACGAGGCCGGCCGGTGGGAAAGTTATGCGGGCTACGAGGTGCAGGACACTTTTCCTTACGGCCACGGCGAAAAGTCGTGCCTCATCCTCAACTGGTTTCTCCGCCTGCACCAGGACGAACTGCTGGCCATACGCTGGCACATGGGGCTCTTCGAAATGCCCGAACCGACCAGTTCGGGACGCTCCTCCTACCGCACCGCAATGGGCATGAGCCCCCTCGTCAGCCTGCTCCAAGCCGCAGACATGGTGGCCTCGAACTGTCTGGAAGCCACTCACAAGCCCTGACGCCACCTCTTCATCCGCCCGCCGCGTCACGGGGCATACAGGCGGGGCGACGCGACAAACCATCGAAGTCGCCGGACGTCCTGTCGCAGCGACTGGAAACAGACGGGAAACGGGAAACAGGAACCGGACGGCGCGAGAAGGCCACCACGCAGCCCTACGACAGGCCACTGGCATTCTCCCTCCTTCGGGCAAAAACGGACGGAATCAGAAAAAACCGGAAAGACGGCCGACGAACACGACCGGCAAACAAACAAGGAAACAGGCCGCGTCACAGAAAGCGGCCGAAGCCAGACCCGCGGCCTACCGGCTGCGCATATAGCTTATTTCATAAAAACAGGCGTAGACGTCGGTGTTGGCATCATTGTGCCCCTCCGTGCTGGGAACGATGAGCCGCACGAGGGCGATGTCGTCGTCGGCATGCTCCTTGCGGCCGAGCCTGATGTAGGACAGCGGCGTGAGCCAGCCGGACGGGACAGACTGCGAATTGTAGATGGACAGCATCAGGCCCGACGTGAACGAAGCGCTGAACAGGCCGTTCGTGTTGGTACACGTCATGACCTCGGGCATCGTCTCGTAGTAAAGCGTCTTGTTCGTAGACTGGATCGAATCGCCCGCAATGTTGAACTCCGTGTACCGGCAGATAATCGAGGCCGTCTCCCCGTTTTGGAGTTTTTCTCCCACGCCCTTGTGCACGATCTGCATATAAATGCCCGACCGGTTGAAGAGGACGTATTCGTTGCGACTGACATCGGTCGTACTGTCGTTGGCCAAAAAACGGTCTTCCGATATCACCGTGATGGGGGCGACGTAGAGCAGCGTGTCGCCCATTTCTTCATCGACGACACAACAGCCGCGCGAAAGGAACGAACGGATTTGCTCGCTTTCGCGCTTTTTCATGTCGGCATACGAATCGTCGTCATTACACGAGGACAGGAGCGCCGCGGACACGAGACACAGCGCACCCCCTATCAGAAAGAGGAATTTATTCATTTTTCGGTCAGCGTACATAAGTGCGTGCAAATGTACGATTTTGACGCCAAACGACACGATATGGCCAGATGCTTTTGCGCTTTTTAACACCGCCCCATCTCCCCCGGCCGCACACGACGCCCCGCCGATTCTTCGGCGGACGCATCCCCGTTGGTTGCTGTTTCAGCAACTAAACCAGCCCGTTTTGTTAATTCATGACCATTGTTAAATAATTTCTGCGGCCGTGGCGGGTTCACACCGCAGTCTTCTTTATCTTTGCCCGTATGAAAAAGTCGACCATCTGGATTATTTCCATTGTCATGGGGCTGTCGTTTCTCGCGCTGCTCTACCTTCAGGTGAGCTACTTCGAAGAGGTGCTCCGCATGCGGAAGGAGCAACTCGACGAGTCGGTCAGCCGAAGCCTGAACCAAGCCGCGCGCCGCCTCGAACTCGACGAAACGTGGCAGGGACTGGAAAACGAAATCCGCAAATCCGCCTCCAGCCCTGAGTATGCCGACGCCGGCAAGCTGAATTTCGGCGGTATGGCCGACACGGTGAGCGTCCGCCATGACTACCCGTCCTTCCGGATGAACACGTTCGAGCCCCACCCCACGCCCGAGCCGCAAGGACTTAACCCGGGAGGGAAAAACTCGCTCCGCGACGCCACGAAATCCTTTCAGTCGGAAGTCCGCCGACGCTACCAGTACCAGCGCGCACTGGTCGACGAGGTGGTCTGCTCCCTGCTCAGCCGGGCCAGCAACGAGCCTTTGGAGGAACGAATCAACTTCAAGGAGCTCGACCAGACCATACGGGCGGAGCTCCTGACCAACGGCGTCGAACTGCCCTACCACTTCCGCGTCTTCACGCGCGACGGCCGCGAGATTTACCGCTGTTCGGACTACGAGGAACGCGGGGCCGACTATGCCTACACCCAGCTGCTCTTTCCCAACGCGCCTCCCTCGCAGATGGGCGTGGTGATCGTCCACTTTCCCCAAATGGACAAGTACCTGTTCGCCAGCGTCAGGTTCATCGTACCGGCCATCATTTTCACGTTCATCCTGCTCCTGACGTTCATCTACACCATCTATATCTCTTTCCGCCAGAAACGGCTGTCGGAGATCAAGAACGACTTCATCAACAACATGACCCACGAGTTCAAGACGCCCATCTCCACCATCTCGCTGGCCGCACAGATGCTGACTGACCCCTCCGTGGGCAAGAGCGAGGCCATGTTCAACCACGTTTCGCGCATCATCAACGACGAGACGAAGCGGCTGCGCTTCCAGGTGGAGAAGGTGCTGCAGATGTCGATGTTCGACCGCCAGAAAGCCACCTTCAAGCGCCGTGAGATCGACGCAAACGACCTCCTCTCCGGCGTGGTCGACACCTTCCGCCTCAAAGTGGAAAGCACAGGCGGAACCATCACTACCGACCTGAGGGCCGACCAGGCGCACATCTTCGTCGACGAAATGCACTTCACGAACGTCATTTTCAACCTCATGGACAACGCCGTCAAGTACAAACGCGACGACGTGCCCCTCCATCTCGACGTGGCCTCGCGCAACGACGGCCACAA
>USCX01000146.1 GCA_900553285.1 uncultured Prevotella sp. | reverse complement strand
TAAACAAATTATTAATCAGAATTCTGTTGCATTTGCAAGTTGAATTCAGCTATTAACATTTGCGAACTGTACAGTTTCTAATATACGCAATTAGAATAATTGTATAATAACAACCCCAGGCAAAATACAGTAATAATAGAAACCGGATCAGATATGGACGCAGATGGCAATATAAGGGGATATTTTGATGTGACAAGTTCAGATAGAAATAAAGTTACATTTATGCTCCTTTATAATTGAATATATAAGTGTTCGACAAGTTTTCTTCAAAACAGTCACATGTCGGACACTTATTTAAATATAGGTAAAAAATTTAATTGTACAAAATCGTTGGTACAATAAAGTATATAGTTGCGTTCTTTTTTGTGCCCGCCCCCGCAGCGGCAGGGGCGGGTGATGCCCGGGCGACGGTGGGAAGCCTCCCCCGCCGGATATGAGAAGTGTAAGCCACGACGTGAGACATGGTACAACGTCGTGGCTTACAACTTTCTACCCCTGGCAGAAATTCCTGTCTGCGTATTGGACAGGGTCTGTAAGGTCGGTTGCTTTCGTTTCGGTGTGAAACGGTCGGTTGCGCGGTCAGAAGTCGCGGTAGCCGTGCGGGCGGTGGAAGAATCGTGTGTAGTAGAGTCTGTGGGCGATGTGGTAGAAGACTGGCGCCGTCAGGAGGCCTGCGATGGCGTCGATGACGTAGTGGGCTTGGATGTAGACCGTCGCCAAGCAGAGCAGGACATAAAAAGGAGTGAGGACGAAGAAGAGCGACCGCCGGGTGCGCCATGCCAGCATCATGAGGATGGTGCTGATGCCGACGTGCGACGAGGGGAAAGCTGCCGTCGGGCGTTCTCCGCTACGTTGTGTGGCTTCGACCAATTGGCGGAAGAAACCGTCTACGCCCGGTGAGGCCAGCATCTCCTGGTGGTGGTTGAAATAGTCGCTTATGTTCGGGTAAACGCGTGCTTGCAGGGCGGTTTCGCCGATGGCTTGGAAGTAGTATTGCGGCCCGGCTACCGGAATAAACACGAAGATGAGGTAATACATGAAGAAGCAGCACACGATGATGAACGTCGACTTCTCAAAGCGGCGGTAGCAGGCGAAGAGCGTGAAGAGCGTCACGCCGATAATCATCAGGTAGTAAGAGAAATAGCCAAGGTTGAACGCTTCGCTCCACGCCTTTGAGGAAAGTGCGGCCGCGAAGTGCAGGGTCGGCTGGCCACCGAAAATCAGGTCCTCCAAGGCGGCAAAGAAGTAGTCGAGGTTGGGAAAGATTCGGTTGATTTCGTAAGTGTCGGGATACCAGTAGGCCAGTAGCCCCATTTGGTAGAGCACACGCAGGAAAAGCGTGGCCCGGCTGGGCGCCAAGCGGTAGATGGCGATGACGACGCCCATGCCTATCAGAATGGCTCCGCGTCCGGCAAGGAGGCGCAGGGGATCGTCGAGGAGGCTCCATGTGAAGAAAATGACGAGTGTGGTCAGTGCCATGTAGCACAGCATGAGTTTTTCGACGCCGATAAGGCCCGGTCGTTGCCGTTGGGTGTGGAAAAAGTCTAAAGCCATTGTTGTTCTTTGTACCAGTTGATAGTTTCATTCACGCCCTCTTCCAGCGAGTAGCGTGGCGTATATCCAAGTTCGTTGAGGGTGGGTTTGATGTCGCATTGCCAGTTGCGCTGCCGCAGGATGCGGAACTTGTCGCTGTTGAGCGTGACGCTGTGCCGGCTTATCCGGGCAATCCATCCTCCTGCCGTGCATACGCCCCGGAGCAGGGCTATGGGGGCCGTGATGCGGACCACGTGTTTCACGTCCATTGCCCGTTGGAGCAGGCGTGAGAACGTGCGGCTGTCGTAGACCGCCCCGTCTGTGACGAAGTAAGCGCTTCCCAGTTTTCCGTGCCGGCAGGCCAGTAGGGCGGCTTCGACGAGGTCGCGGACGAATACGAAGGTGATTTCCTGCGGACGGTAGCCTACGGCGAAGTCGACGTGCCGCGCGATGCTTCGGGCCATGAGGAAATAGTCGCGTTCGCGTGGTCCGTAGACTCCCGTGGGGCGGAGAACAACGTAATCGAGTCCTTCGATGGCCGCCAGACTGCGTTCGGCCGCCAGTTTGCTGCGGCCGTAGTCCGTGTCGGGGCGGCAGGGGTCGTCGGTGAGGATGGGGGCATAGTGTGGACTGACCGGCGAGACGCGCTTCTGGCGGATGGGGCCGCAGACGCTCAGCGAGCTCAGAAAGACAAAGCGGTGGGTCAGCAGGCCGAGTCCGACGAGCAGGCTGGCCAAGCGGCGGGTACCCTCGGTGTTGACGGCGTAGAACGTGCGCGGGTCGACGCATTTCGTCACGCCGGCCGCGTGGACAACGTAGTCCCACGCGCCGTGTTCGCGGCCGTGGCTGCTGAGCTGTCCGCGCAGTCTGGCCTCATGGCCGAGGTCCAGTTCGACAAAGTGGATTCGGGGGTCGGTCAGGTAGCGGCGGCTGCTTGTGGGCCGCACGGCGGCCCACACTTCTGCTCCGGTTTCGAGTGCGCGTTCGACGACGAAACTGCCGATAAAGCCGCTGGCGCCCGTCACTAACAGTTTTTTGCCCGTGAAATTCAACGTTTTTCGTTTCGACGATTGAGCCGGCAAAGTTACGTGTTTTTTCGGGAGTGACAAGGGGCAGCCTGCTTTATGTCTTGCTGTCGGGGGCGGAAACGCGGCGGACGGTGGGAAAACGGCCTTGCGCCGCAGTGTTCCGGTTCAGGCCTCGCGGTCGGCGTCGGGCTGCTCCTCTTCGTCTGTCCGGAGGCCTTCGGGGAGGCGGGCGGAGGGGTTGAATCCTTTTTTCCGCCAGCCTTCGAGCTGCCGGACGATGTTGCCGTTGCCCGTGGCGAGCTGTTTGTAGGCGTCCTGGTACGTCTCGTCGAGGCGGCGGATGCTGTCGCCTATTTTGGTGAAGTTGCGGGCAAAGTTGACAAACTTCGTGTAGAGCTTTTCGGCCGAGTTGTAAATGTCCTTGACGTTGCGCGATTGCAGTTCCGTCTGCCATAGGTTGTAGGCCAGCTGCAAGGCCATCAAGAGGTTGGTCGGGTTGAGCAGGATGACGTGGTTGCGGTAGGCGTCGGTGGCGAGCCGGGGCTCGTTTTCGACGGCGGCCAGATAGGCGGCTTCGTTGGGGATGAACATGAGGACGTAGCCGATGGCGCCCTCGACGGCCTTTTCGTAGTGTTTCCCGCTGAGTTCGCGCACGTGGCGGCGCACGGAGTCGATGTGCTCGCGCAGCAGGCGTTTCCGCTCTTCGGCGTCGTCGCTCGCCACGTAGGCCACGAAGGCCGTCAGCGATACCTTCGAGTCGACGACGACCGCGCGGTCGCCCGGAAAGCGGACCACCACGTCCGGAATGAGCTCG
>USCX01000145.1 GCA_900553285.1 uncultured Prevotella sp. | reverse complement strand
ACGCCTTGCTCATAGAGGTTTTTCACACGCTGGTATGATTTTTCGGCAATCGCCATTCCGGCTTTGGCTTTCTGCCACATTTCGTAGGCGGCCTGCTTTTGTTCTTCGCGGGTCCCCTTGTCGGCTTTTTCCTGTTGTGCCTGTGCGGCAGCTTCGGCCGCCCGGGCCTGCTCGTACTTTGCCGATACGTCCGGGGCTTCGAGCAGGGCGAGGGTGTCGCCGGCTTTGACGCGGTCGCCTTCGCGGACGAAATAGCGGAGAATGCGGCCCGGCACTTTGCTGGCGACGCGGTATTCCGTGACGTCGGCCTGGCCTTGGATGAGGTCGGTGTCGGGCTTGAAGGCAAAGTAGCTGCCCGCGATGACGACGGCGATAATCGCTATGATGACGAGGAGTGGTGTCAGGATGTTTACGTGGTTCCCTTTGTGCGTGGTCATATGAGATAGGGTTTGAGGTGATTGTTATACGGGATGTTCTTTCAGCGGAGCGTGCCGAGCACTTTGTGCAGGTAGGTGTCGGCCATGCGTATGTCGATGCGGGCGTCGATGACTTCCGTCTGGGCCTGGAGCCAGGCGGTCGTGGCGGCAAGGACGTCGCTCGTCGTGACTGTGCCTTCTTTGAAGCCCAACCGGGCGGTCCGGAGGTTCTCTTCGGCTTTCCCGCTGTTTCTCAGGCTGAGGCTGAGCCGCTTCTGGGCTTCTTCCATCTGCGACGAGGCTTGGCTGACCTGCAATTCTATTTTCTCGCGGGCGTCGTCAAGGCGCAGGCGGGCCACCTGGGCGTCGGCTTTGGCCGAACGGATTTTGTAGCGGTTTTCGCCCCAGTTCCATAGCGGGACGTTGAGCATCACCCCGACCGACCATGTGCCCCGGAACTTCTTTTCAAAACTGTTGAAGAGATTGGGGTTGCTCAGAAGGTATCCCCCGGTCAGCGCCAGGTTAGGCAGGGCGGCCGACCGTTCTATTCTGACTTTTTCGTCGTAGATGCCGACGGCTGTCTCGAGCTGCCGGAGTTCGGGGCGGTTGCTGAACGCGGTCCGGGCGTCGGCCCCGGCGGATGGGGAAGGCGTTTCGAGCCCTTTGTCGGAGAGTTCGGGCTTGCAGTCGAGCGGCAGGCCGCATAGCTGGCAGAGCAGCATTTGGGCGAGGTTGAGTCCGTTGTTTACGCGGGTGAGCAGCATTTCAGCCTCGTTCACCTTTACGCTGACGGTCAGCCCGTTGGCTTTTGTGGCTACGCCTTGGGCAATCATTTTCTGCATGTCTCCGTCGATGTGTTGCAGCAGGTCGAGGTTCTGTTGGGCCAATGTCTGTTTGGCTTTGAGCGACACGACTTGCCAGTAGGCTTGGTCCACGTTCAGGATGACTTCCTGTTGGTCGGCTCGCAGTTGTTCGCCGGCCACTTCCTCCGCGTAGCGTGTGATTTGGTGGTAAGCGCGGATTTTTCCGCCCATGTAGAGGGGTTGGGTCAGCATGACGGTGCCCGCAAAGAGGTTGCGCGTGTCGGTGTGCAGGGCGTCGACCAGTTTCTGCCCGACCTGATTGAGGGCGGGCGCCAGGCTCGTGCCGAGCGACTGCACGAGGGGGGCGAGTTCCGGCATCTGTTGGATGATTTGTCCGGCTGCGGCCTGAAAGCTCGTGGCCGCGTTGGTGCCCAAAGAGCCGAGTTGGTGCTTCTGGTCGTCGCTGAGGAGCGAGATCTCGTTGCCCGTATGCAGATAGCCCGCCGTCAGCGAAATTTTTGGCAGGTAGTTGGTGTGTGCGGCTTTGCGGTCGTAACGGGCCTTGTCCATCTGGGCCCGGCTGATGAGTATGCCCTTGTTGTTGCGCAGCGCCATGGCCCTGCAGCTGTCGAGCGTAAGCACGTTTTGTGCCGCTGCGGGCAGCGTGAGGGCGCAGAAAAGTATGGTCAGGATGGGGTTCATCTTTTTTGTCGTTAATTCCGCGCATTCGGCTGGCGGAGCCGTTCCTTTCATGCGCAAAGTTAGGCGCTTTCGTCTTTATTGCAAATTAAAAAGGACATTTTGACGAACTTCACCGTAAAAAACTGCGAAGCGTCAGTCGCTCAGAACGGAATGCCTAAGTTGATGTAAAGCGAAACGTCGCGCGACTTGTTGAAATAGCCGAGGGAGACTTCGAGCGGCCCGATGAAGCTGTCGTAGCCATAGGTGAGGCTGCCGCCGGCCAGCTGGCGGCTGTTGAAGATCTTGATGAGCTCGTTGCTGCTCATGCCGTAGTTTCCGGCGATGCTGACGTAGTGGCGGCGGCCGATGCGTTGCTGGAATTTGAGGCGGATGACGCCGAAGTAGCGTTCGGCCAGCTCCACGTTGTTCAGCCCGTTGAAGGCGATTTGCTGGTCGAGGTAACGGCCGTGTGTGGGATAGCCGAAGACGTTGGCGTACATGAAGGGAAGCGTCTCGCCCACGATGGCCCGGCCGGTGACGGCCGGGATGAGGGTGAGGCGGCTGCCCAGCGGGATGGCCACTTCTATGTTGCCGTGAACGGTCAGCGCGGGCGTCTTGCCGTTGAAGCTGATAAAGTTGTCCGTGTATGCCGTGACGCCCAGTTCGGCGTGCCCGCCGCGGGTGGGGTAGTAGCTGCGGTCGAACGAGTCGTAGTCAAAGCGGGCAAAGTAGTTGGCATAATGCGGGTTGCGTCGGTCGAGCGTGTAGGCCGGCGTCTCTGTCAGGAACTCTTTGAAGTGGAAATACTCGAAGCGGGCGCCGACGGCGTAGCGCACGTTGCGGAACCAGGCGTCCGAGAGTTCGATTCCGATGCGGTGGCTGTCGTAGAGGGTGTTGAAGAGGCGCTTCCCGTTGCGGTTCATGTTGAAGTCGTTGTGAAGGTAGTCGTAGCTGAGCGAGATGCGGCGCATCGGCGTAGGCTCTGCCGTCAGGATGAGGCGTCCGCCGTAGCGTTTGGCCAGCCGGGCCGTCGCTTCGAGCAGGGTGGGGACGCGCGTGTCGAAATGCAGGCGTCCGTTGACCAGCAGGGTGGCTATCTCGTCGGCGTCGAACCATGCGCCGAGGTTCACGGTCTTTTCGTAGTGCTCGTCGGCTTGGTAGTGGAGGGCGTATCCGGCGCTGTCCGGCGCCAGGTGGAAGCTCACGTTGGTGTAGATGCTCGCCGTGCGGAGCAGCGAGCGGGCCTGTTCGATTTGTGCCAGGCTGATGTCGCTGTGTTCGGCCAGGCGGCATTTCTTGCGGGCCATGCGGGCGTCGCCTTTTTTGATGTTGTGGAAAGCGATTCGCGTAATGTGTATTCTTTCCGACGGGCTGAGCGGGGTGATGTGGGGGCGGGCGTGGAGGTCGGTGTCGGGCGTCACGTCCAGCCGCCGGCGCAGGGCAAGGAGCGAGTCGGCCATGGAGAGGGCGGCGGTTTCCCCGCGGG
>USCX01000144.1 GCA_900553285.1 uncultured Prevotella sp. | reverse complement strand
GGGAGGAATTATCGGCGGCCTCGCCGCAGCCAAAGGCGGACTGAAAAAATGGTTATGGCCCATGGTATGGAGCATATCTCTCCCCAATGCGGTCTACATCTACCTCAGCTATTTCCAGCCGAACAACTTTTTCATCATCAACACATGCGTGTTCGTGGAACAGTTCGGCTACGGCTTCGGCTTCACGGCCTATATGCTCTACCTCATCTACTTTTCGCAAGGAAACAACCAAACGGCACACTACGCCCTCTGCACCGCATTCATGGCAGCCGGCATGATGTTTCCAGGAATGGTCGCCGGATGGCTGCAAGAGCAAATCGGCTACCTGAACTTCTACATCGTGGTCATGATTCTCTGCCTGCTGACAGTCGCCGTGGCCAAATTGATAAGAATCGACCCGAAATTCGGAATAAAAGAGTGACATTGTTCCAGCCAATAGGGAATTAATCACTATTTTTGCAAACGAAATACTCATCAAACACTACGATAATGAAAAAGACAATTCTGGTGACCGGTGGTACCGGTTTCATTGGTTCACACACCACTGTCGAACTTCAAAATGCCGGCTATGACGTCGTCATCGTAGACAATCTTTCCAATTCTAAGGCCGACGTCGTTGACGGAATCGAGAAAATCACAGGCATCCGTCCGGCTTTTGAGGAAGTGGACTGCTGCGATAAAGCCGCCCTTGACGCTGTTTTCTGCAAGTACCCCCACATTAGCGGTGTCATCCACTTCGCAGCCAGCAAAGCCGTAGGCGAAAGCGTGGAGAAACCGTTGAAGTACTATTACAACAATATCGTCTCGCTCGTCAACCTGCTCGACCTGATGCCCAAGCACAACGTGAAAGGCATCATCTTCTCATCTTCATGCACCGTTTACGGCCAGCCTTCACCCGAGAACCTCCCTGTCACGGAGGAGGCCCCTATCCAGAAAGCCGAAAGCCCCTACGGAAACACCAAACAGATCAACGAAGAAATCATCGAAGACTACGTGAAGAGCGGGGCTCCCATCGGTGCGATCCTGTTGCGCTACTTCAATCCCATCGGTGCGCATCCCACGGCCATCATCGGCGAAATGCCGAACGGCGTTCCGGCCAACCTCATCCCCTATCTCACCCAAACGGCCATCGGCATCCGCAAAGAACTCGTCGTGTTCGGAAACGACTACGACACCCCAGACGGCACCTGCATCCGCGACTTCATCTATGTGGTAGACTTGGCCAAGGCTCACGTCTGCGCCATGGCCCGCATTCTCGAAGGCAAGCAGACCGATCCGGTCGAGATTTTCAACGTGGGAACCGGCCACGGCGTTTCGGTCATGGAACTCATCAACACGTTCGAAAAATGCACCGGGGTCAAACTGAACTACCGCATCGGCCCGCGCCGTGCCGGCGATATTGAGAAAGTATGGGGCAATGTGGACAAGGCCAACAACGTGCTGGGCTGGAAGTCTGAGCACACACTCGAAGAGGCGCTCTCGTCCGCTTGGAAGTGGCAACTGAAACTGCGTGAAGAAGGCATCATGTAATCTTCTTCGCCGCAGCCTCTTGACATTATAACGTCCTACCATAAAGCGAGGAGCAGCCGGAAATTTTCTCACGACTGCTCCTCGCTTGTCACATTACCTCATATTTTACATAAATGGACACCAGTCACAGCGGAATTCCCACGCCCTGCTACCTGCTCGACGAGCAGAAACTCCGTGATAACCTCAATCTCATCCGCTCAGTGGCCCTACAAAGCGGAGCAGAAATCATTTTGGCTTTCAAGGCCTTCGCCCTATGGAAGACATTCCCCATCTTTCGCGAGTATATCAGCCATACCACAGCGTCCTCGCCCTATGAAGCCCGCCTGGCCTGCGAAGAGTTCGGCTCAAAAGCACACACCTACTCCCCGGCATACGAAGACAGCACTTTCGGCACACTGCTCGCGTGCAGCAGCCACATCACATTCAATTCGCTCAGCCAGTACGCCCGTTTCCGGCCCGCCGTCGAGGATTGGAACCGTCATACAGGCGAAGCGATAAGCTGCGGCCTGCGCATCAATCCCGAATACAGCGAAATCGAGACCGAACTTTATAACCCTTGTGCTCCGGGCAGCCGCTTCGGGGTGCTCGCCGCGCAACTGCCCGACCCCCTACCGGAAGGCATCGAAGGCTTCCACTGCCACAACCACTGCGAAAGCAGCGCAGAAGCGCTCGCACGCTCCCTGACACATATCGAAGGGAAATTCGGCCGTTGGCTCGACCAGGTGAAATGGCTCAACCTAGGCGGCGGTCACCTCATGACGCGCGAGGGCTACAACGTCAGTTTACTCATCCAGACACTCTCCGGATTCAGACAGCGCCACCCCGGTCTCCACCTCATCCTTGAACCCGGTTCCGCCTTTGCCTGGCGCACGGGAGACCTGGTCAGCCAAGTCGTGGACATCGTAGAAAACGACGGTATCAAAACGGCCATATTGAATGTCAGCTTCACATGCCACATGCCGGATTGCCTCGAAATGCCCTACTGGCCGACCGTCACGGGGGCACAGGCGCTCTGCGGAAGCAGGGCCTCGGGACACGAGCGCGAGGCGACGGTCTACCGCTTGGGAGGAAACAGTTGCCTGAGCGGCGACTTCATGGGCTACTGGCGCTTTCCGCACCCCCTGCATGTCGGCGATACCGTAACGTTCGAAGACATGATTCATTACACCACGGTCAAGACCACCATGTTCAACGGCATCGACCATCCTGCCATCGTCCTGCAACGCACGGACGGCACGGCCGAAGTCCTCCGTCAATTCCATTACGAAGATTACCGCGACCGTATGTGCTAAATCTACCGACCTTAACCGTATATCCATCCCACATGAAACAAAAACAATTACCTGAAAACGCATTCACCGAACTGAAAGAGGGCGAAGAATACAAGCCACTCATGGACCCCAAACAGCAATACCGCGAAATCACCCCGTGGTCCATCGGCTGGGGCATCCTGATGGCAGTCATTTTCTCTGCGGCCACAGCCTACCTCGGGCTCAAAGTAGGCCAGGTGTTCGAAGCAGCCATTCCCATCACCATCATCGCCATCGGAGTGAGCGGAGCTGCCCACCGCAAAGACCCGATGGGCGAAAACGTCATCATCCAAAGCATCGGCGCCTGTTCGGGCATGATTGTGAGCGGCGCCATCTTTACGCTGCCCGCACTCTACATCCTACAAGCCAAATACCCCGAAATCACCGTCAACTTCATCGAGGTCTTTCTGGCCTCGTTGCTGGGAGGCATCCTGGGCATACTCTTTCTCATCCCGTTCCGCAAATACTTTGTCAAAGACATGCACGGGAAATATCCCTTTCCCGAGGCCACAGCCTCCACACAGGTGCTCGTTTCCGGCGAAAACGGCGGG
>USCX01000143.1 GCA_900553285.1 uncultured Prevotella sp. | reverse complement strand
GCGGTCGAGGCCTTCCTGGCGTATCTGTTCCATCACATGCCACGAGCCGGGCACGAGCCACGCCGTCACGCCTTCGGCCTTATGCCGACCGCGGGCGATGGAAGCGAAGGCGCGGAAGTCCTCGATGCGCCCGTTCGTACAGGCACCGAGGAAAACGTAATCCACCGGTTGCCCGATCATGGGGTCGCCGGCCTTGAACCGCATGTAGGCGAGCGCCTTCTCGTCTGAGGCGTTCTGAGGTTGCGGGATACGCTGCGTGATGCCGATGCCCATGCCGGGGTTGGTTCCGTAGGTGACCATGGGTTCTATGTCGGCGGCGTTGAAGCGCACTTCCTTGTCGAACGTGGCGTCCGGCTCGCTTTTCAGTGTTTTCCACCGCTCCACGGCGCGGTCCCAGTCGGCGCCTTTCGGGGCGTAAGGACGGTCTTTGAGATAGGCGAACGTCGTCTCGTCAGGAGCGATGAAGCCGCCGCGCGCGCCCATCTCTATGGAAAGGTTGCACAACGTCAGGCGTCCTTCCATCGACAGGGCGCGTATCGCTTCGCCCGCATACTCCACGAAGTGCCCCGTCGCGCCGCTCGTGGTTATCTTACTCATTATATATAATGCCACATCCTTGGCCGTCACACCCGGCCCGAGCTGGCCGTCGACCGTGATGCGCATGGATTTCGGCTTGGCCTGGAGGATGCACTGCGAGGCCATTACCATTTCGACCTCCGACGTGCCGATGCCGAAAGCCACCGCCCCGACGGCGCCGTGCGTCGACGTGTGCGAGTCGCCGCAGACGATGGTCATCCCGGGGAGCGACAAGCCCAGCTCGGGGCCGACCACGTGGATGATGCCGTTGCGGGGCGACATCATGCCGAAGTGGGTGAGACCGAAGTCGGCGGCATTCCTGGCCAGCGTGTCGACCTGCCTGCGCGAGACGGGGTCCTCGATGGGCTTGTCCTGGTCATGGGTCGGCGTGTTGTGGTCCGGCATGCAATAGATGCGGCCGGGGCGGAAACACTTCAAGCCCCGCTCACGCAGGCCGGCGAAGGCCTGCGGGCTGGTGACCTCGTGGCAATAAAGGCGGTCGATGTAGAGTTGCGTGGGGCCGTCGTCGACGATCTGGACGACGTGGCTGTCCCATATTTTGTCAAAGAGAGTTTTTGCCATAGTGCTGTTTGTTGATTTTGGTGCAGTTAACGGAACACCCAGAAGCCCATCGCCACCGTCAGGAGCAGGCTGACGACAGCCAACAAGGCGCCCCAGCGCTCCCAGCCCCGGCGATAGAGTTCAAGGCTGGCGAAGAAGACGAGCGTGGGGACGAGCCAAAGCATTTGGGTCAGGACGTAGAGGATGCCCTCGGCCCAGACCGATTTGCCCACGCCGAACGGATGAAGGCCGCCGAAGAGGAAGAACGGGCAAGCCACGGCGGGCCAGAGGTTGAGCCCGGCGAGGAGGAGCATCCACCAGGGAAACTGTTTCATTTATGGAACTTGTTGATACAATCGATGTAGGCTTCGACAGAAGCGGCGACGATGTCGGTCGAAGCACCGAAGCCGTAGTACATGTGGCCGTCGTACTCCACCTGCATGTGTACCTTGCCCACGTCGTCCGAGCCGCGGTTGATGGCCTGGATGGTGAACTCGCGCAGGGTCATCTGGCGTTTGATGATGTCTTTGAGGGCGTTGATGGCGGCGTCGACGGGGCCGTTGCCCTCGGCCGCGGCGTGGAACTTCTCGCCGGCTATGTCGAGCACGATGGCCGCTACGGGCCGCACGCCGTGCCCGCCGGTCACTTGGAGGTAGTCCAGCTTGATGGTGTCGGCCGTCGTGCGGTCTGCGCCGGCCAGCACGAGGATGTCGTCGTCCGTCACCTCTTTCTTCTTGTCCGCCAGCCGCAGGAAGGCCTCATATATCTTATCGAGTTTCTCACCCTCCACTTCGACGCCCAGCACTTCCAGACGGTGTTTCAGGGCGGCGTGGCCGCTGCGCGCGGTCAGGATGATGGCGTTGTCGTCGATGCCGACGTCTTTCGGGTCGATGATCTCGTAAGTCTGGGCGTTCTTCAGGACGCCGTCCTGGTGTATGCCCGACGAATGGGCGAAGGCGTTGCGCCCGACGATGGCCTTGTTGGCCTGCACGGGCATATTCATCAGCGAGCTGACCATGCGGCTCGTGGCATAGATGCGCTCGGTCGTGATGTTCGTCGTAATACCCAGCTCTTTGTGGCACTTCAAGATCATGGCTATTTCTTCCTCACTGGTGTTTCCGGCGCGCTCGCCGATGCCGTTGATGGTCACTTCCACCTGCCGCGCACCGTTCAGGATGCCTTCGAGGGTGCAGGCGGTGGCCATGCCGAGGTCGTTATGACAATGGGTGGAAAGGACGGCACGGTCAACGCCGTCCACATGCTCCATGAGATACTTGATTTTGGCGCCGTACTCACTGGGCAGGCAGTAGCCCGTCGTGTCCGGGATGTTGACCACCGTGGCACCGGCTTTGATAACGGCTTCCACCACGCGCGCCAGGTATTCGTTGTCCGTCCGGCCGGCGTCTTCGGCGTAGAACTCGACGTCCTCCACGTAACGTTTGGCGTATTTCACGGCCGCCACGGCGCGTTCGAGTATTTCCTCGCGGTTCGAGTTGAACTTATACTTAATGTGCGAATCGCTCGTCCCTATGCCCGTATGAATGCGCTTGTGCTTGGCGAATTTCAGGGCTTCGGCCGCGCAGTCGATGTCCTTGGCCACGGCGCGCGTCAGGGCGCAGATGGTGGGCCACGTCACGGCCTTCGAAATCTCGATGACGGAATTGAAGTCGCCCGGGCTCGAAATGGGGAAACCCGCCTCGATGACGTCCACGCCCAGCGCTTCGAGCTGTTTGGCCACCTGGATTTTCTCCACCGTGTTCAGCTGGCAGCCCGGCACTTGCTCGCCGTCGCGCAGCGTGGTGTCGAAGATGAAAAGTCTGTCGCTCATAGGTTTTCTGTTTTTCGTTATGTGTGTATTTTCAGTCGTCATACATGTGAGGCCTTTCTCACCCGGAAGTAAGAAAGGCCTCGCCGCTATGTTCCGCGCCCTCAGCGGGCGTCAAGTTCGGATCAGGCATACGTCTCACTTCCCCGGCCACTGGTGAGTAGCAGGGTGCTGCACAGTCGGTATAGCGAAGTGAGAACGGTCATCTTTCAGTGATGTTTGTCGGCAAAAGTAAGTTTTTCTTTACACAAAAGCAAGCTCCGGGCGGATTTTAACAATTAGAGGACTTCTCATCGCCCCTCCCCGGACGCCGTGCGCCCCACGGGGGAAGCGCCCCGGGCGACACGCGGGAAACCGTCGGGGCGACAGGACGCCCTAAGTCGCCGACAGAATTTCCGGTCAGGGCGACAGGAAAAACCGCCCGCACCGGACGGCTCGG
>USCX01000142.1 GCA_900553285.1 uncultured Prevotella sp. | reverse complement strand
GGGGCGGAACATGTAAGGAAAGCCCACCCCGGCCCGGCCGGCCAGACACGAAGAACCGGCCGCCCCGTCAGGTTCCGCCGTCGCCCCGCGCGGGATTTCATGCGCAGCGTCCGCACGCGCAACCGGCCCGACCATCCGGGAAAAACAAAAGACAGGAAAAAGACCATGAGCCCCACACACCGCAGGTTGCCCGTAAAATAAGGCACAAAGACAGCTCAATACCGAAAAAATGCCTATATTTGCACGCTCATAGGCACGAAAAACAAATTAACATAAACATCAAAGTAAGCAATGCAAAACAAAGGATTCGTAAAGGTAATCGCGGTCGCCTTGACGCTGGTCTGCCTTTTCTACCTGTCGTTTTCCGCAGTGACCCATCACTATGAGAAAAAGGCGGCAGAAATGGGCCCGGCCGGACAAGCCTACCTCGATTCGATGAAGAACGAGCGAGTATGGCTCGGCGTCTACACGCTGAAACGCTGTCAGGAGCTCCCAATCAGCCTTGGCCTCGACCTGCAAGGCGGTATGAACGTCATCCTCGAGGTTTCAGTGCCCGACGTGATCAAGTCGCTGGCCGGCGAGAACGCCTCCGACCCGACCTTCCAGAAAGCACTGGCCCAAGCCCAGAAGCAGGCCAACGAGAGCACGGGCGACGTGATTGAGCTGTTCGTCAAGAACTACCAGCAACTCAGCGGCATGAACCACTTGGGCGGCGTGTTCACCGCACGCCTCCGCGGCGAAGGCATCACGCCCAACAGCACCGACGCCGACGTGCAGCGCATCCTGACCGACGAGGTGAAAGCCGCCGTCGGCAACTCCTACGAAGTGCTCCGCACGCGTATCGACCGCTTCGGTGTGGCCCAACCCAACATCCAGACCCTCGAAGGCAAGGGACAGCTTGGCCAGATCATGGTGGAAATGCCGGGCATCAAAGAGCCCGAGCGCGTACGCAAGCTCCTGCAAGGAAGCGCCAACCTCGAATTCTGGGAGACCTATAACGCCGGTGAAGTAGGCGCCGCGCTGGCCACACTCGACAGCCGTCTGGCCCAGCTCAACAAGGCCGCCGGAGACACGACCCGGACAAAACCCGCCGCAACCGACAGCACCCAAACCGCCGCCGATACGGCCCGGACAACCGACGGCAAACCCAGTCTGGCCGCCTTCAAGAAAGACACGGACAAAAAGGCCGACGCCGCAGCCAACAAGGAGCTCCAGGCCTTCAAGGCGCAGCACCCGCTCTTCGGCCTGCTCCTGCAAGACGTGGTAAGCCCGCAGAACTGCGTCATCGGTATTGCGCAAGCCCGCGACACGGCAACCGTCAACCGCATGTTGCAGTCCGAGATGGCACGCGAGATCCTGCCTACCGACCTGCGCACATACTGGGGCGTAAAGGCCTCAGACATGATCAAAGGTGACTACTACGAACTCTACGCCCTCAAAGCCACCGACGGGAAAGCCGCCATGGCCGGCGACGTCGTAGAAAGCGCCCGCGACGACTACGACGAGTTCCACCGCCCGTGCGTCTCCATGACGATGAACACGGAAGGCGCCCGCGAATGGGCCGTCCTGACCCGCAACAACATCAAGCGCTGCGTGGCCATCGTGCTCGACGGCTACGTTTACAGCGCCCCGACTGTACAGAACGAAATCTCCGGCGGCGTGTCCTCCATCACGGGCAACTTCACGACCGAAGACACCAAGGACCTGGCCAACGTGCTGCGAAGCGGAAAAATGCCGGCACCGGCAAAAATCGTACAGGAAGAGATGGTCGGCCCGTCGCTCGGAGCAGCCTCCATCCAGGCCGGTTTCACCGCGTGCGTCGTAGCCTTCGTCGTCCTGATGGTTTTCATGTGCATGTACTACGGCTTCATCCCCGGCATGGTGGCCAACGGCGCCCTGATACTCAACTTCTTCTTCACGTTCGGCGTGCTGACGTCGTTCCAGGCCGCACTGACCATGTCCGGAATTGCCGGTATGGTGCTCTCGCTGGGCATGGCGGTCGACGCCAATGTGCTCATCTATGAACGCACCAAGGAGGAGCTGCGCGCCGGAAAGAACATCAAGCAGGCCCTGGCCGACGGTTATGGCAACGCCTTCTCAGCCATCCTCGACTCCAACCTGACCTCCATCATCACGGCCGTCATCCTGTTCTACTTCGGCACCGGCCCCATCCGCGGCTTCGCCACGACGCTTATCATCGGCCTCTGCGCCTCGTTCTTCACCGCCGTGTGGATGACGCGTATCGTTTACGAGCATTTCCTCAACAAAGACAAGTGGCTGCACCTTACGTTCAACACGAAGCTCTCGCGCGGTTTCCTCGAGAACACGCACGTACAGTTCATGTCGTTCTACCACAAGTCGTTCACGTTCTTCGGCATCTTCCTGGTCATCTGCCTCGTTTCGCTGGGCGCACGCGGCCTGTCGAAAGGCATCGACTTCACGGGAGGCCGCAACTTTGTCGTTCAGTTCGAACAGCAAGTGACGCCCGAAGAAGTCCGCAACGCAATCGCCACCAAGGTCAACGCCGTTGACCCCGAAGCCAACGTAACCGCACTTGCCCTCGGCACAGACGGGCGCACCGTCCGCCTGACCACGAACTACCGCATCGAAGACAACGCCGACGGCATCGACGAGCAAGTGGAGCGCTTCATCTACGACGGTCTGAAGGAGCACAACCTGATTAAGGCGGACTACGCGACCTTCATCGACCGCGACAACCACAAAGGCGGCTCGATTATCTCCTCGCAGAAAGTCGGCCCGTCGGTGGCAGAGGACATGACACGCGGCGCCATCGTCAGCGTCATCCTCTCGCTCGTGGCCATCTTCCTCTACATCCTCGCGCGCTTCCGCAACGTGGCCTTCTCCGTAGGTTGCGTGGTCTCACTGACGGTCGACACGCTCATCATCATCGGTATTTACTCCCTCTGCTGGGGATGGATGCCCTTCTCGCTCGAAGTGGACCAGACGTTCATCGGCGCCGTCCTCACCGCCATCGGTTACTCCATCAACGACAAAGTCGTCGTCTTCGACCGTATCCGTGAGTATCTCGGCCTCTATCCCAACCGCGACCGCCGCATCCTGTTCAACGATTCGCTGAACCACACGCTCTCGCGCACAATCATGACGTCGTGCACCACGCTGCTCGTACTGCTCTGCATCCTCTTCCTCGGAGGCGACAGCGTGCGTTCTTTCTCCTTCGCCATGATTCTGGGTGTAGTCTTCGGTACGCTTTCGTCCATCTTCCTGGCCGCTCCGATTGCCTACCTGACGCTCAGCAAGCGCGAACGCAAGGAAAGCAAGAAAGTGGCTACGGCATAACCACACAATTATTCTTTTCATCACCGCCGGGGCGCTCCTCACACATGGGGCGCCCCGGTTTTCTTATGTCCGTGCGGGAAGGAGGACACCCGCT
>USCX01000141.1 GCA_900553285.1 uncultured Prevotella sp. | reverse complement strand
TTTTCCTCAGCTTCGGCCGGCCGTCGTTTTACGGACCGTGTGGGAGGAGGATGATTCCGGATACGGGAAACCGGTCGGGGCGAATCAGCACCAGGGAAAGGGACAAATAGGAATAAGCAAGGTAGAGGCATAAGCCCGCAGGGCGACAGGAAAAACAGGTCGGCTGACAGAAAATCCTGTCAAAGCGTTCGTTTTTTCAGTCAGCCGGATGGTGTATGCGTGAATCGGCTGTCAGCCGGTCGTGCCGCCGCGGTTGGAGTTTCCGGCCGTCACAGAGAGAGGAGGCAGACGCAGGGCTTACGCCGGGGCCGCAGCTATGCGGAGTGTGGAAAACGACGCAAGAGACAAATACCGAAAAGTCCGCAGGTCCTGCTGCTACGGTTTATTTTACGGGCGATGACATCACTTGTCTTTGCTTTTCCGAAGCCCTCCCCATTCGCCTTATGGCCGGACGGAAGGGGGCTTTCGCATGAGTGAGAGGTGAGGATGCCGTGCGGCCTGCCGTCATGGGACGAGTGGAAGCCGGCCGGGTGCACAGGCTGGGGCGGCTCCGGCCGATGCGTTTCCCGTGGCGCCCGCGGAACTCTCCGTTTGCCTCCCGGGTCGGTTCGGACGGCCTTTTCCCGCAGTGTGCCTGCGGATTGTCCTGTCGCGGCGCTTTCGCCGGTGTCTGCGGTCAATATGGCGGGTGGGTGAAAAAAAAGTCGTATCTTTGTCCGGTGAATTATCCCATCGGACGACGAACGCATGAAGATACGCATCATAAAAAGGCTCGACCTGTACATCTTGCAGAACTTTGCATTGGTTTTTGCAGCTTCATTCTTTATTTGCCTGTTCGTCTTCATGATGCAGTTCACTTGGCGCTACGTGAACGAGCTGATCGGCAAGGGGCTTTCGTTGGAGATACTGGCCAAGTTCTTTGGCTACATGTCTGTCACGCTCATTCCGCAGTCGCTCCCTCTGGCGGTGTTGCTGGCCTCGCTCATCGCCTTCGGCAACATGGGCGAGCGGCTGGAATTGCTGGCCATGAAGGCGGCGGGTGTGCCGCTCGTACGCATCATGCGTCCCATCCTTGTTGTCGTTGTCGCGTTCGGCGTGGGCTCTTTCTTTTTCCAGAACACAGCCTCGCCCAAGGCCCAGCGGCTTCTGCGTACGCTTATCATCAGTATGAAGCAGACGTCGCCCGCAGTAGAAATACCCGAAGGTGTGTTCTATAACGGCGTGCCCGACGTGAATCTGTACGTACAGAAGAAAAACACCGAGACGGGTATGCTTTATCAGCTCATCATCTATAAAACCGACCAAGGCTTCGATAAGGCCCAGATCGTCCTTGCCGATTCCGGGAAGATGGAGGTGACGGCTGACCGTATGCACCTGAAACTCAAACTGTGGAGCGGCGAACAGTTTGAGAACCTTCAGGCACAATCGTTCTCGGCTTTGCAGGCCGCATCGGTGCCCTACGACCGCGAGACATTCAGTTATAAGGAACTTCTCATTGCTTTCGACAGCAATTTCAACCTGATGGACGCCAATGCCCTGAACGGTCTTGCCTCGGCCAAGAACATGCGGGAAATCGTGGCCGACGTCGACTCGGTGGAACAGGAGATGGACAGCATCGGTCGCAGCTACTACGTGGCGGCCGAGGAGAACTATTTCATGCCGCCGGCCTATCCCTATAAAGATTCGGCCGAGGTGATGAAGCGTGCGGAGACTTCGACCCTCTCGTTCGACACGCTGGTCGCGCAGACAGCCCCCGACCGTCTGGTGACGGCCCAGCGCAATGCCCTGTCGTCGGTGCAGAGTTTTCGTTCCGAACTGGAATGGAAAAGCCTCGTGACGGGCGAAGGAGACCGGTACGTGCGGACCCATTGGATCGAATGGCATCAAAAGATGACCCTTTCGTTGGCTTGTGTGATGTTTTTCTTTGTCGGTGCGCCTTTGGGAGCCATTATCCGCAAGGGCGGATTGGGCATGCCGACCGTCATTTCCGTGATTATCTTCATTTTCTACTACATATTTAACACGTCGGGCATGAAACTGGCCCGCGACGGAAGTTGGAACGTCTGGTATGGCATGTGGATCAGTACCATGATTCTTTCGCCCGTCGGCGCATTCCTGACTTACAAGGCCAACAAGGATTCGGCGGTATTCAACGTCGAACTTTATGTCGCATTGGTCCGCCAGCTGCTCGGCCTGCGCTCGCATCGTCACGTATTCCGCAAGGAAGTCATCATCCACGACCCGGACTATGCCACCCTTCCCGCCCGTCTCGAAGGCCTGCGTGCCGACTGCGAGAGCTATCTGAAAAAAGTCCAGCTCTTTCGGGCGCCCAACTATGTGCGGATTTTTTTCCGCCACCAGGACGACGATGACGTGCAGCACATCGAAGAGGAAATGGAAGCCCTTGTCGAGGAACTCTCAAACAGCCGCCATCCTAAGGTATTGGCCGGGCTGAACCAGTTGCCGGTGATTTACGCCCATGCGCATACCTCTCCGTTTCACAGCAAAAAGTGGAATGTCGTGGCGGGAGTTCTGCTGCCGGTAGGGGTCCTGCTTTGGTTCCGTATCTGGCACTTCCGGCTTCGCCTGTTGCGCGACCTGAAACAAATCATGAAGAGCTCGGAGCAGCTCATAGTTGTCATAAACGAAAGCAAACTAACTGATAAAGAGACTCAAAGCAACGATGGAAACATTTGAATTAGCGTCAATAGAAACAGCCATACAGGATTTTAAGGAGGGCCGCCTCGTGATCGTGGTGGACGACGAGGACCGTGAAAATGAGGGAGACCTGATCTGCGCGGCAGAATTTGCCACCCAGGAAAATGTAAACTTTATGGCAAGTTACGCAAAAGGGCTTATCTGTATGCCAATGTCTGAGGAATATGTAAGAAAACTGCAGTTCCCGCAGATGGTAGCAGAAAATTCAGATAATCACGAAACTGCTTTTACTGTTTCCGTAGACCATATCAGCACCACTACAGGAATCTCTGCGGCAGAACGTTCTGTTACTGCCATGAAATGTGTGGATGAGAATGCAAAACCCGAAGATTTCAGACGCCCCGGACATATGTTTCCACTTCTGGCGAAGAAGAACGGTGTTCTGGAAAGAAACGGACATACAGAGGCAACTGTAGACCTGTGCAGACTTGCAGGGTTAAAACAGTGCGGGCTGTGCTGTGAAATTATGAGAGAAGACGGCACTATGATGCGGACTTCTGAGTTACGGGAACTTGCCGGAAAGTGGAATCTTAAATTCATAACAATTAAAGATATTCAGAATTACCGTAAATGCCATGATATTCTGGTGGATCGCGTGACGACCACAAAAATGCCGACCAGATACGGAGAGTTTATGGCGTATGGATTTGTAAACCGCCTGAATGGGGAACATCATGTAGCACTGGTAAAAGGTGAAATCGG
>USCX01000140.1 GCA_900553285.1 uncultured Prevotella sp. | reverse complement strand
GCAGGCTGCACGGCCGGCGTCGCCGCAATGGACAATCGCCGTCCGGCTCATGCCGCCACCGGACGCCAGCCCCACCCAGCCGCTCACGCCAACTGGCAGGCAGCATAAGCAGACGGGGCCGTGTCTTCTTTTTTGCACTATTTCAGAAACAGCTGAATAATTTTTCCGTTGCATCATACGCTTTGTCTGGAAAAATAGTATTTTTGCCCGAAATTTGACAAACGGATTCTAATCACATAAACACTATGTACTGGACATTAGAGCTAGCTTCGAAATTGGAAGACGCTCCCTGGCCCGCCACAAAGGATGAGCTGATTGATTATGCCACCCGCTCAGGTGCGCCGCTGGAAGTCATCGAGAACCTTCAAGAACTGGAAGACGAAGGCGAAATCTACGAAACCATTGAGGACGTCTGGCCGGATTATCCGACCAAGGAGGACTTTCTTTTCAACGAGGACGAGTATTGACGCACGAAGTGTGAAAGGCAAGTTACCCGAAACCTTGCGGAAGGGCGCGCCCACGCCGGACACCACGGTCCGGACGAAGGTGTGCCCTTTCTTGCTGTGGAATCCGGGCGACGCAATAAATATCTCCTCTGCCCGTTAGTCTAAACATGGCGTCGTCGTTTTTCAGTCTCTTGTCCAAGCCTCACTCCGGCGTGACGGTCCGTCTGGCGGTTATTCTGCTGCTCTGCGGAGTGGCGACCACCTCCCATGCGCAGTACGACCCGGCTTTCAGCCATTACTGGCAGCTTGAAACGCAGTTCAATCCGGCCGCCGTGGGCCGCTCGCCCCAACTTGAAATCAACGCGGCCTACATGATGGGGGCCAGTGGCTTTGACGACGCAGGCGGAACGATGTTCGCAGGTGCCAACATGGCTTTTGCCATCGGGCGCACCCGCCACGGCGTCGGCGCTATCTTTCAGAATGACCAGATTGGCTTCTTCTCGCACAAACGCTTCGCCATCCAGTATGCCTATCACCAGCCTCTTTTCGGAGGCACGCTGAGCATCGGCATCGAGGCGGACATGATCAACGAGGCGATCGACGGCTCCAAGGCAGACCCCGGAGAAGAGGGCGACCCGGCCATCCCCTCGGGCGAGGTCAACGGCTCCAAGTTTGACGCCTCGGCCGGCCTCTACTATTCGCGGGGCCCTCTCTACGCAGCCTTCTCGGTGCTCCACCTCACCGCACCGACCGTCCTGATCGGCGAAACGAACGAGCTGAGCATCGACCCGCTCTTTAATTTGACCGCAGGATACAATATAAAGATGCGTAATCCGTTATTTAATGTGACGCCGTCCGTCATGATGCGATACGACGGGACTGACTTCCGGGCCGACATCACCGCCCGCCTGTCCTATTCCAACGACAAGAAACAGATTTACGGCGGGGCGGGCTACAGCCCGTGTCACTCCGTAATGCTCTTCGTCGGGGGAATGTTTCATGGCGTCGACCTGAGTTACTCCTACGAGGCCAATACCTCCGGCATGGGCCTCCTGGCCGGTTTCCACGAAATCACGATGGCCTACCGGCTCGACTTGAATTTGGGAAAGAAAGGAAAGAACAAACATAAAAGCGTACGATTTTTATAAAACTCCGATAATATGAACAAATACCACAAGCCTCTGCTCTATCTCATGCTGGCGTGTTGCTTGCTCACCTCCTGCCTAGGCGGGAAGAGCATGTCGACAGGCGGTGGCGGCGAAGTGACAGGACAGCGCAGCAGTTCCTTCACCGAGCCTACCCCCTACGGCATGGTCCAGGTGAAGCGGGGATACTTGAAGACCGGTTTAGACAGTCCCGACACCCTGTGGGGAACGGTGATGCCGACGAGAGAAATTTCGGTGGATGGCTTCTGGATGGACCAGACGGAGGTGACCAATTCGATGTACCGCCAGTTTGTCATGTGGGTGAGGGACTCCATCATCCGCGAGCGCTTGGCCGACCCTTCGTATGGAGGCGACGAAACGTACAAAATCACCGAAGACCGCTACGGCAACCCCGTCACGCCTCATCTCAACTGGTCGAAACCCATCCCCCGCAAACCGACAGAAGACGAGGAACGAGCCATCAACAGCGTCTACTACACCCATCCCATCACGGGGGCCAAGATGCTCGACGTGCGGCAGCTCAACTACCGCTATGAGATTTATGACTACGAGAA
Source organism: uncultured Prevotella sp. (assembly GCA_900553285.1). Lineage (GTDB taxonomy): Bacteria > Bacteroidota > Bacteroidia > Bacteroidales > Bacteroidaceae > Alloprevotella. Next base: position 1,258 of record USCX01000140.1, on the reverse strand, counting down.
AGCGGCCCTGCGGAAATACCGCCTCGACCCCAAAGAGCGCAACCTGAACACCGACGTGCCCGTCAACGCCGAGGAACAAGTCATGATCTCCAAGGACACAGCCTACGTCGACGACAACGGCAACATCGTCCGCGAGACCGTCACCCGCCCACTGTCCAGCGTCTACGACTTCCTAAACACGTACATCGTAAACGTCTACCCCGACACGACGTGCTGGGTGAACGACTTCCCCAACGCCCACAATGAAACCTACATGAAGCTCTACTTTTCGAGCTCGACCTATAACGACTACCCCGTCGTAGGCGTCACGTGGGAGCAAGCCAACGCCTTCTGCGCTTGGCGCACCGACTACCTTTTGCGCGGCCTCGGCAGCGAAGCCCGCCAGATACAACGCTACCGCCTGCCGACCGAGATCGAATGGGAATTCGCCGCACGCGGCCGCGAGGGTTTCCCCTTCCCGTGGGGAAACTCCGCCGACGTGAAAAACGAAAAGGGCTGCTACTTTGCCAACTTCAAGCCTGACGAAGGCAACTACACCGAAGACGGAAACCTCATCACCTCGCAAACAGGCATCTACGGCGCCAACTCGAACGGCCTCTTCGACATGGCCGGAAACGTCGCCGAATGGACAAGCACAGTCTACACCGAAGCCGGCGTCACGTCCATGAGCGACCTCAACCCCGAACTCACGTACAACGCCGCCGTCGAAGACCCCTACGTGCTCAAACGGAAAAGCGTCCGCGGGGGCTCGTGGAAAGACCCCATCTCCTTCATCCGCTCGGCATGGCGCACGTGGGAATACCAGAACCAGCCCCGCTCCTACATCGGCTTCCGGTGCGTCCGCTCCCTGGCCACCGGCACGAGCCGCAACAAGTGACATGAATTTCACCCTTAAAGTATAAGACATTATGCCAGCAAAGATAAACATAGTAGTCCGCCTCCAACATTGGATGGACAGCGTGCCGGGCCAGACGTTCCTGAACTACGCCTACAGCTGGGGCGCCTCGATCGTCATTCTCGGCGCCCTGTTCAAGCTGACCTACCTGCCCGGCGGCCATACCCTCCTGTTCATCGGCATGGGTACGGAAGTCGTCGTCTTCTTCCTCTCGGCCTTCGACCGTCCCTTCGACAAGACGGAAGACGGCAAAGAGCTCCCGCTCGACTACGAAACGGATGAAGAAATCGCCCGCCAGCTCGAAGCAGACGAAAACGAGGCAGGCACACCGGCCGCTGACGCCGCCCCCCTCACACGGACAGC
>USCX01000139.1 GCA_900553285.1 uncultured Prevotella sp. | reverse complement strand
CAGCCTGTGAGCGGGCCCCAGTCGCGTTCACGCAACAGGGCGGTCGTCGTGAGCGGCAGTTTGAAAGCCTCGTTGAGCACGCGGGCCGTGGCCACCGTCCGGGCCAGATCACTCGCCAGGAGGACGTCGAACGATTCGCCCTCCAACTGCCTGCGCAGCGCATCGGCCTGCTGCACGCCCAAGGGCGTAAGATGTCCGGGCATGTGGCCTTGAAGAATGCCTTCCCGGTTTTCCCACGTCTCGCCGTGGCGTACAAGAAAAAGCTCTACCATCGCCTCTTGTCGCTACGGGTCAGCGGAAAGAATCGGTCAGGAGCTTTATCTCGATGGCCGGCGAGATACGTTCGTAGAGGATATTGTAAACCGCGTCCAAGATGGGCATGTTGACGTGGAAGTGGCGGTTGATGTTCTTCATGCACTTCGTCCCGTAATATCCCTCGGCTATCATTTCCATCTCTATCTGCGCGCTTTTCACCGAATAGCCCTTGCCGATCATCGTGCCGAAGACGCGGTTTCGCGAGAAGTTGGAGTAGCTCGTCACAAGCAAGTCGCCGAGATACACCGAGTCGTACACGTTACGCTCGATGGGGTAAACGGCGCGCAGGAAGCGGCTCATCTCCTGCACGGCGTTGGCGATGAGCACCGACTGGAAGTTGTCGCCGTATTTCAGGCCGTTGCAGATGCCGGCGGCTATGGCGTACACGTTTTTCAGCACCGAGGCGTATTCGATGCCGATGACGTCGGTGGCTATCTTCGTCTTGATGTAGGAGCTGGACAGTGTGTCGGCCAGGGCCCTCGCTTTCTGCGGGTCGACGCAACCGACGGTGAGGTAGGTCAGGCGGTCGAGCGCCACTTCTTCGGCATGGCTCGGACCGCCGAGCACGGCCAGATTCTCGTCGGGCACGTTATAGACCTGACGGAAATACTCCGAGCAGACAAGGTTCTCGTCGGGCACGATTCCCTTGATGGCGGTCACGACAAACTTGTCGCTAATGCGCACCTTCAACTTGCGGAGGTGGTTTTTCAGATAAGGCGAGGGCGTGACGAAGATGAGCGTGTCGGAATTGCGCACCGTCTCGTTCAAATCGGACGAAAAGGTGATCCGGCTTACGTCGAAGTGCACCCCGGTCAGGTAATCGGGGTTGTGCTCCACGCGCTTGAACTCCTCGATGACGTCGTTGCGGCGCATGTACCAGTTGAGGTGGCCGACACGTTCAAGCACCATTTTGGCTATCGCCGTGGCCCAGCTCCCGCCACCGATGACCGCTATTTGTCCACATCCGTCCATTGTCTGCGTGTTTTCCGTCTGGGAGAAAGGCGGCCGGCCCGGCGACAGTTTGTCTTCCGGCCGGCCGCGCGTCATTTCTGATTAGAGTCTGGCAATCCACGCCGCTACGTCGTCGACGCTGGGCTTCACCATGTCGAGTTTGAACTTCTTGATGATTTCGCCCAGTTGCTGCTGCACCTTCTGCGGGTTGGCGTCTTTGAGGTCGCCGACGAGGTTGTAGCCGGCCTTTTGGAGCAGGGGCACCCACTCTTCGGCGATGCCGATCTCGGCGTATTTGGCGGCGGCGTCGCGCGGCGCTTTCTTCTCCGGCCGCATCTGGGGGAAGAAAAGCACTTCCTGGATGGTTGTCTGCCCGGTCATGAGCATCACGAGGCGGTCGATGCCGATGCCGATGCCCGACATGGGCGGCATGCCGTACTGCATGGCCCGCAGGAAGTCCTGGTCGATATACATGGCTTCGTCGTCGCCCTTTTGCGAAAGGCGGAGCTGCTCCTGGAAGCGCTCTTCCTGGTCGATCGGGTCGTTGAGCTCGCTGTATGCGTTGGCCAGTTCCTTGCCGTTGACCATCAGTTCGAAGCGTTCGGTCAGGCGGGGATTGTCGCGGTGTTTCTTCGTGAGCGGGCTCATTTCTATGGGATAGTCCGTGATGAACGTAGGCTGGATATAGGACCCCTCGCAGCACTCGCCGAAGATTTCGTCAATCATCTTGCCTTTCCCGAACGTCTCGTCGACGGCGTCGAGGCCCAGCTCCTTGCAGATGGCGCGGATTCCGTCTTCCGACTTCCCGTCAAGGTCGTAGCCGGTCTTCTCCTTGATGGCGTCGAGCATGGTGACCCGTTTGAACGGCGCCTTGAACGAGATGACCTGGTCGCCGACCTTCACCTCGGTCGTGCCGTTCACGTCGAGGCAAATCCTTTCGAGGAGTTTCTCGGTGTACTCCATCATCCACTTGTAGTCCTTGTACTGCACGTAAAGTTCCATGCACGTGAACTCGGGGTTGTGGCTCTTGTCCATACCCTCGTTCCGGAAGTTCTTGCCGATTTCGTAGACGCCCTCGAAACCGCCCACGATGAGCCGCTTCAAGTAGAGCTCGGTGGCGATGCGGAGATAGAGGTCGACATCGAGCGCGTTGTGGTGCGTGATGAACGGACGGGCGCTCGCCCCGCCGGGGATGGGCTGCAGGATGGGCGTCTCGACTTCCATGAAGCCGTCCTTGTCGAAGAAGGCGCGCATCGACTTGAACACCTGCGAGCGCTTGACGAACGTTTCCTTGACGCCGGGGTTGACGATGAGGTCGACGTAACGCTGGCGGTAACGCAGCTCGGGGTCGTCGAACGAGTCGTAGGTCACACCGTCCTTCTGCTTCACGATGGGCAGGGGCTTGATGCTCTTGGCCAGCAGGGTGAGCTCTTGGGCGTGGACGCTGATTTCGCCGGTCTGCGTGCGGAAGACGAAGCCTTTGACGCCGACAAAGTCGCCCAGGTCGAGCAGGCGTTTGAAGACGACGTTATACATATCCTTGTCTTCGCCCGGACAGATGTCATCGCGGGTCACGTAAACCTGGATGCGCCCTTTCGAGTCCTGCAACTCCATGAAACTGGCCTTGCCCATCACGCGGCGGCTCATCATGCGGCCCGCAATGCACACCCGGCGCGGCTCGGCGGCCTCGTCGCTGAATCCGTCTTTTATGTCGACCGAAAAAGCATTCGTGGGGTAAGCGGCGGCGGGATAAGGGTCGATGCCCATCGCGCGGAGCTCCTCCAAGGCCTTACGGCGGTTGATTTCCTGTTCGCTAAGTTCGAGAATGTTCATTTCGTAATGCTTACTGATTTACTTGCAAAGGTAAGTCTTTTTTTCGACGCAGGCAACATCCGGCCCGTCACGCCGCCCGTATTTCCCGTCGCGGCGATAGAATTTCCTGTCGGCGTGACAGGATTTCCCGTCAGGGCGACAAAGTTTATTTCACACTGCGAAACATATAAATCACACTGTGAAACATATAGTTCACACTGTGAAATACATAATTCGCACTGCGAAACAGACTTTCCGTGGGCTGGCCGTTCGTTTTTCGCGGCGCCCGGGAGCCTTTCACCCGGCCTGCGCCCGATTTCCGCACCGGACCGGCCGCGCCTCCGGGCGCCTCG
>USCX01000138.1 GCA_900553285.1 uncultured Prevotella sp. | reverse complement strand
TCCGCATTTGCCCGAATTCGACAGAATGGAACCTATATATACGTTTATGTTGGCCGCCATGGCGCTTCTCGCCGTGACCGGTCTCTTCATCGGAGTGATGAACGATGCCGCCAACTTCCTCAATTCGGCCATCGGTTCCAAAGCGGCCCCCGTGCGGGTGATCATGGCCGTCGCGTCGGTGGGAATCATCGTCGGCGCCGTCACGTCGACCGGCATGATGGAGGTGGCGCGCAGCGGCATGTTCGATCCGTCGCGGTTCACGTTCCGCGACGTGATGATCCTCTACTTCTCGGTGATGCTGGCCAATATCATCCTGCTCGACGTCTACAACACGATGGGCCTTCCCACGTCGACTACCGTGGCGCTGGTCTTCTGCCTGTTGGGAGCGGCGCTGGCCGTTTCGACGGTGGTCATCTTCGGCACGTTGTCCATGTTTCTCTATCCCATCCTCTACCGGGCGGATTTCCTCGGCCTCGACGACTTGCAGTGGGCGGTATTCACCGGCTCAACCCTACACGAAGTAGCCCACGTTGTGGGTGCCGGCAATGCCATGGACGCCGCCGGGGGCCACGTGGCCGACGCCGCCACCATCACGAAGATGATCCGCGTCATGCTCCTTGCCCCCACTCTGCTCATCATGAGTTGGGCCCTGGCCCGCAGTTCGGCCCGCCGCGGCGTCGCATCCGCCGGCGGACGGAAGATTGCCGTGCCTTGGTTCGCATTCGGTTTCCTCGGCATCATCGCCCTCAACTCCGTCTTGCAGAGCCTGACGTTCATCCCGGCCGACGCGCTGAAAACCGTCACGGACGGCATCAACAGTCTCGACACCTTCCTGCTCACCATGGCCATGACGGCCCTCGGCGCTGAAACGAGCATCGACAAATTCAGGCAGGCCGGGGCCAAGCCCTTCATCCTTGCGGCACTGATCTACGTGTGGCTCCTTGCAGGCGGTTACGCCATCGCGCGTTTCCTCCTCTGAGCCCGTCTTTGTTTCTATCCCCAAAGAAGGTCCGGACGAAACGGCACTGCGCCGCCCCAGCCCGGACCTTCTTCACTTACAGCTATCCTAAAAGTCACTTCAACTTTTTGCCGATTGCAAAGGCATCGCCGACCTTTCCTCCCACACGCAGGTAGTCGTTGTTGAACGGGTCGAAAACAAGCGGTCCCACCTTGTCCGCATCAACTCGGCCCTCAGCGTCGAGCACGCCCTCGTCGACACTCACATTAACGATTTCACCACGCAGGATGCACGTCTCCGCATCATACCCGAGAAGCCTGCATTCCAGCGCCACCGAGAGTTCGTCGACAAGAGGCGCGTCGACAAACTCCGACTTCGTGGCATGAAAACCCGCGCGGGCAAATTTGTCTGGCACGCTGTTTCCCGACACAATGCCCACGTAGTCGCAGGCCACCACCTGGTCAGCCTGCCCCATACTCACGGTAAAAGCCCTACGGCCCAGGATATTCTTCACCGTTTTGTGTCCCGCGCTGAGACACAGACTGATTTCGTTGTGCTCACTGATACCGCCCCATGCCGCATTCATCGCACAAGGCGTTCCGTCCTCATCATAGGCCGCAATGATATACACAGGTTGCGGATAGGTCAGCGGTTTTGCTCCTAAATTCTTTCTCATCGTTTATTTGTTTTTAATCCACTTGTCTACGTCCTCCCGGTCCATGCCGTTCATGAGCCGGCCCTTCTGCCAGTTTACGGCAGGATAAGCGGCCTGCAGGGCGTCCACGGCCTTGGCAATTCCACTTCCGCCCGAGGTGGCAAAAGGAACAACCGTTTTCCCTTTCAGGCCATAATGTTCAACAAACGTGTTGACCACACGCGGTGCCACGCCCCACCAGATGGGAAAACCCAAATAGATGACGTCATAAGACGCCACGTCCACGCTGTCGGCCACGATGGCCGGACGCGCTCCGGGGGCGTTCATTTCCACACTGCTGCGCGACGCATCGTCATGCCAGTCAAGATCAGCGGCCGTGTACGCCTCGACTGGGCGGATTTCATAGAGCGTGCCGTCCGTGGCCTCAGCAATTTTCTGAGCGGCAGCCCGTGTCGTTCCCGTAGCCGAAAAATAAGCCACAAGCACGTTTCCTTCCGCTTTCGTCCCCTGCTTTTGCGCACAGGCCAGCAGACAACAAGCTGCCGCAGCCACCAAGATAAAAACAATTCGTCTCATACCGCATATCTTTACCGTTAAAAAATGCTTCCGGACCTTCCGTCAGCCGCATGCAAAGATAAAGCCGATCTTCGGCAGAGGCCACTACCCTTATTCCGGTTTTTCGGACAAATAATACGGATTTGCCTCCCCCGACACATACAGAACGAGGCACAGGGCAGCCCGGAACGGCCGTTCCCACCCTTTGCGACCGTCACGCAGCCCCGTCAGCGGGAACGCACCCCCCAAAAAGCAACGGCTGCCGCTGCGGCCACATTGAGCGAATCGACACCGTGGGCCATGGGTATACGTACCACATAGTCGCAAGCAGAGACGGCCTCCACCGGCAACCCGTCGCCCTCCGTCCCCATCACGAGAGCCAGACGCGGTTCTGCCTTCAAGCGGGGAGAGTCGAGAGGGATTGACTGTTCGGCCAGCGCCATGGCCACCGTACGGAATCCCCACCGCCGGAGGTCGGCCAGCGGACCGCCCAACCATGCCCAAGGAACAAGGAAGACGGCCCCCATCGAAACACGGACAGCGCGGCGGTTCAGCGGGTCGCACGAATCCGGCGTGAGCAGAACGCCGTCAATGCCCAAAGCGGCCGCCGAACGGAAAAGGGCACCGATGTTCGTCGCATCAACCACCCCCTTAATCACGACCACGCGCCGGGCCTGCCGGCAGACTGCGTCAGCAGCAGGCAGCGACGGCCGCTTCATGGCACACAGTACGCCGCGCGTCAACACATAGCCCGTCAGGCGCGCCAGCAGGCTGCGCTCACCGGTATAAACCGGTATATCGCCACAACGCGCCACGAGGTCGGCTGCGTCGCCCGTAAGATGACGCCTTTCACAAAGAAGGGCGACCGGCTGACAACCCGCATCGAGCGCCACACGAATGACCTTGGGACTTTCCGCAATGAACAGCCCTTTTTCTTCGTCCAGGCGATTTCGCAACTGAGCCTCAGTCAGCCGGCCGAACACGTCCACTTCGGGCGTGTCGAGAGAGGTGAATTCAACTATTGGCATTTCTTTTCTCGATTGTTATTTCTCTTTCACACAAACATTCCGTCCCGGCAAGGATACGCCCGACAACCGCGTTCCACGTGCATGCCGGCGCCACCGGCCGGACGACGGCCCAATACCGGATAGCTCCTGACAGGAAAAGCCACGATTCACTCACGTTTCCGCCACCGGCCGACACGAAAAAAAGGTTCCGGCCCATTGGACGTGACAGGCTCACCGCCAGAAAAAGACGGCACTTTGAAAGACACG
>USCX01000137.1 GCA_900553285.1 uncultured Prevotella sp. | reverse complement strand
ATCCCGATGACGGTCAGCTTCTTCCTGAAACGCTCATCGAGCCGCCGGCGCGGCATCCGCGACGCCATGACCTACGGCGTCGCCATCGTGGTCATCTATGTCGGCCTGGGGCTTGTGATTACGTCCGTCTTCGGTGCCAGCGCCCTGAACGACCTGTCGACCAACGCCGTGTTCAATCTGCTCTTCTTCCTGATGCTCGTGGTGTTCGCGGCGAGCTTTTTCGGAGGCTTCGAGATCACCTTGCCCTCCTCTTGGAGCGACAAGGTCGACAGCAAGGCGGAGGCCACCACCGGTTTGCTGAGTATCTTCCTGATGGCCTTCACGCTGTCGCTCGTTTCGTTCTCCTGCACGGGGCCTATCATCGGTTTCCTTCTGGTCGAGGTGAGCACGTCGGGCAGCATTCTCGCGCCGACGGTCGGCATGTTGGGGTTTGCCGTTGCCCTGGCTCTGCCCTTCACGCTCTTTGCCCTGTTCCCCACGTGGCTGAAAAGTGCGCCGAAGAGCGGCGGATGGATGAACGTGGTCAAGGTGACGTTGGGCTTTCTGGAACTGGCGTTTGCCTTGAAGTTCCTTTCGGTGGCCGACCTGGCCTATGGCTGGCACCTGCTCGACCGGGAGACGTTCCTTGCGCTTTGGATTGTGATTTTCGCCCTCTTGGGCTTCTATCTGTTGGGCAAGCTGAAATTCCCGCACGACGATGACACGACGCATACCACCGTGCCCCGTTTCTTCCTCGGCCTGGTTTCGCTGGCTTTCGCCGTCTATATGGTGCCTGGCCTCTGGGGCGCCCCGTTGAAGGCCGTGAGTGCTTTTGCCCCGCCCCTGTCGACGCAGGACTTCAACCTCGACCGTCAGTCGGAGGTCGAAGCCCGGTTCAAGGACTACGACGCCGGCATGGCCTATGCCGCCCGTGTGGGCAAACCGGTGCTCATCGACTTCACCGGACATGGCTGCGTGAACTGCCGGAAGATGGAGCTGGCCGTGTGGCGCGACCCGTCCGTGGCGCGGCTCATCAAGGAGAAATATGTGCTCATCTCTCTTTATGTGGACGAAAAGACCCGTCTGCCGGAGCCTGTCACTGTGAAGGAGAACGGGCAGGAGGTCACGCTGCGCACCGTCGGCGACCGGTGGAGCTATTTCCAACGCACGAAGTTCGGGGCCAACGCCCAGCCTTTCTATGTCTTGCTTGACAACGAAGGCAGGCCTTTGCAAGGTGCCTACTCCTATGATGAGGACGTGCAGAAGTACGTCGACTTTCTTGAAGCAGGGCTTGAAGAATACGCCCGCCGGTAAGTCGTCGCCCTGACGCCTGACGGGCAAACCGCGTCGCCGCGATAGGAAAATCTGTCGCGGCGACGCGGTTTCCTGTCGCGGCGACCGGATTCCCCTTCCGGCTGAGGGTGAAGTGGGCGACCGCTCCTGCGTGTTTCCTTGTTGTCCGAAAAGGATAGGTTCCTCTTCCCGTTTCGCCGGAAAGTGAGCCGAAAAGGAAAAGTCTGACGACGGGATGAAAGAAAAAGTGATCCGAAAAAAGTAAGAGGACGATTGTGTACGTATGCGGACTTTTCCGTATTTTTGCCGTCGAAGGCGGTCCGGACGTGAAAGTCCGGCCAAGAGGGAACGCCGTGAGAGTCGGCGACAGTACCCGCTGCTGTAAGTCCCGTTGTCGCTCGGAACACGAGAGCCACTGCCGCGCAGAAGCCCGGTGGGAAGGCGTTCCGAAGGGAAGGACAAGTCAGAAGACCTGCCGCCGAGAAAAGTCGCCGTCCAACAGTTTCGGGAGTTAAGCTCGTTGTGTGACGCCATCGTCTTGTCCTCCGTCGGAGTGGCAGGGCGGTCAGGTGCCGTGCGGTCGGCTTGATGTTTCATTTCACCGTTATGGTCAAAAGACTGTCCTTTATGTCAGCCGAACCCCAAACCATCGTCAAGCGCGACGGAAGCCGCGCTGCTTTTTCGCCCGAGAAAATCCGCCGGGCTGTGTCCAACGCTTTTTTGTCTGTGGGCCGCGTGCCCGATGCGGCCGTGCTCGACCGCATTTACGGCTGCCTCGCCTTTGAGCCCGACATGCACGTCGAGGACATCCAGAACCAGGTTGAGGTGGCGCTTATGGCCACCGGTCATTACGCCGAGGCCAAGTCGTTCATGCTTTACAGACAACGCCATACCGAAGACCGCGATGTGCGCGACAAACTCCGTTTCCTGCTCGACTATTGCCACTCGTGCAATCCCGCCACGGGTTCCAAGTATGATGCGAACGCCAATGTGGAGAACAAAAACATCGCTACGCTCATTGCCGAACTTCCCAAGCAAGGTTTCATCCGCCTGAACCGCCGCCTGCTCAGCGACCGCATCCGCCAGCTTTATGGAAAGAACACCGCCGAGCGCTACCTCTATCTGTTGGAGCACCATTACATATATAAGAACGACGAGACGAGCCTCGCCAACTATTGCGCGTCGATCACCATGTATCCCTGGCTGCTCAACGGCACCCGCGACATCGGCGGGAACTCCACCGCTCCGACCAACCTCAAATCCTTTTGCGGCGGGTTCGTCAACATGGTTTTCATGGTCTCCTCTATGTTAAGCGGGGCGTGCGCCACACCCGAGTTCCTCCTCTATATGAATTATTTCCTCGAACGGGAGTATGGCGAAGACTACTTCCGCCATGCCGGGGAGGTGGTCGACCTCTCACGTCGGCGTCGCACGTTGGACAAAGTCATTACCGACTGTTTCGAGCAGATTGTCTATTCCATCAACCAGCCTACCGGCGCGCGCAATTTCCAAGCCGTGTTCTGGAACATCTCTTACTATGACCGTCATTACTTCGACAGCATTTTCGGCCATTTCGTTTTTCCGGACGGCACGCCGCCTCACTGGGACGGGGTCGACTGGCTGCAACGGCGTTTCATGCGTTGGTTTAATGCCGAACGTACGAAAACCGTGCTCACCTTTCCGGTCGAGACGATGGCCCTGCTGACGAAAGACGGTGATGTCGCGGACCGCGATTATGCCGACCTGACGGCCGAGATGTATGCCGCCGGACATTCGTTTTTCACCTACATGAGCGACAACGCCGACTCGCTGGCTTCATGCTGCCGGCTGCGCAATGAAATCCGGGACAACGGGTTCAGCTATACACTCGGCGCCGGAGGGGTCTCGACGGGGTCGAAGAGCGTGCTGACGGTCAACCTCAACCGCTGTGTGCAGCAGGCTGTGCGCGAGGGCCGGCCGTATCTTGATTTCCTCGAAGAGGTGGTCGACCTTGTCCACAAGGCGCAGACCGCCTACGACGCCAACCTGCGCGACTTGCAGGCCAAGGGGATGCTTCCGCTTTTCGATGCGGGCTACATCAACCTCTCCCGGCAATATCTGACGGTGGGGGTTAACGGACTGGTCGAAGCGGCGGAAAGTCTCGGGCTGACCATCTCGGACAATCCGGACT
>USCX01000136.1 GCA_900553285.1 uncultured Prevotella sp. | reverse complement strand
GCCGTCGTAGATAAATGACAGGGGCTCCGCACCGGAAGCGCGCAGCGGAGTACAGAACCCGGCTTACAGAGCCTGCTAAAACAAAAGGATGCCTTCGGGGCATCCTTTTTTCCTTAAAAACGGTAGCGATTCCACGCTCCGCTGCATTGCGTCCGGATCGACGATCTCCAAACGGGCGGCCCCGCATTCCGCGGGATTCGAGCAGGGCGAAACTACGGATCGGCACAACGAAAAAGGGAGCGGTCGAACCGCTCCCCTCCGATTGCAGGCCGCCGGCCGGTCAAAGTCCCATCTTCTTGCGGATAGGTGCCGGAATAGCCTTCTTGTTGACCATGACCGACATCGTCTTGTAGGCCACGAAAGGACGCGAGAAATAGTAGTACCCGTCGTAGGGAGGACGCACGCCCCACGAATTCTTCACCTTGTAATAGTCGTTGCCCGCCTGGTCGACCGCCGTGCCCATGATCTGCATACCGTGGTCGTCGGTGGTCGTCCAGTTGTCGAAAGCCTCCTGACGCATCTCCTGCGTGATGGTCAGTTCGCCGCTCTGGGCTTTCTTTCCGTCCTTGTCGTTGGTGGCGTTCGTACCGGTCCAACGTGCGGCGTCCGAGCCCGTTTTGTCGCGGTCGGCCTTCGTGTCGGGCACGCGGGCCACCCCGTCGCGGCCGAAGCCCTTTTCGCTGACGTCGGCGCCCCAGGCGAAGGTGTAACCGTTACGCACGGCGCTCTCCATCACCTCCATGAACTCGTCGAGAGGCAGGTTGTAGCTTTCTGCCCAACGCCAGTTGTCCTGCACTTCGATGATGAATTTCGTGTAGAAGGGATGGTGCGTGAAGGAAGTGAGCGACACGTAATCGTCGGGGTTCAGGCCGAGGCTTTCCATGTAACTTTTCGGCGTATAGGTCTTTCCGTCTTTCTTGAACTCCTTCGGGAGCTCGCCCACGTAGCTGTCATAAATGCCGTACAGGCCATTGATCCAGCAGGGAGAGAGCTTGCTGAAATTGCCCTTGGCGATGGCGCGCACGTAAGCCCCTGCCACGGCGTCGAGCTCGTTGTGGTTGAAAAGCGTGTCGCCGTAAAGGCTGCCCGGAGCGGCCATGGCCTCCTGCGGCACCATACCGTAGTTTTTCATGCAGTACACCACGTCATAGAAACTGCCGCCCTGCGAGAACGAGATGTCGCCATGCAGACGCACGGAAGCCCGGGCGCGGTCGATCATGGTGTGATAGACCACAAAGGATTCGCACAAGTCGTGCGTGCCTTTGCCCATGCGGAGCAGCTCGCTCTCGAAGAAGGCCAGAGAAGAGAAGGCCCAGCACGTGCCGCTCTGGTTCTGGTCTTTGATGGAGGTGATCGGATTTTCCTTGATGACCGTGAACTTCACGGTGTCGTTCTTGGTGGTGGCTTTCGTTTCCTGCGCGACGGCGCCCGTACCGAAAAGACAGGCGGCCGCAGCGAGAAGGAGAATTTTCTTCATCTTGCTAATTACTGTTATTACGTTATTAATTCAAGTTGCTTCAATAGATTTCCGGACATTCGTCACGGTGGGCAGCCACGTAGTCCTCCACCTCGTCGGGGCGGTAAGGGATACGCTCCCGGCCGAGGAAACGGCAGCCGTCGGCCGTGATGAGCACATCGTCTTCGATGCGGATGCCCCCGAAGTCCTTATACTTTTCGATGGCGTCGAAGTTGAGGAATTCCTCGTTGATGCCCTTTGCACGCCACAGGTCGATGAGATCGGGAATGAAGTAGATGCCCGGCTCGTCCGTAACGACAAAACCTTCTTCCAGCCGACGGGCAAAACGCAGGCTGGCCGTGCCGAACTGCGAGGAGGGGCGCACCTCGTCGTCATAGCCGACGTAAGTCTGCCCGAGGCCCTCCATGTCGTGCACGTCCATGCCCATCATGTGTCCCAGGCCATGAGGCAGAAAAAGCGCATGGGCGCCTGCGGCCACAGCGGCCCCGGTGTCGCCGCGCATCAGGCCGAGCGCTTTGAGCCGGTCGGTCATCAGGCGGCAGACGTCCATATGCACGTCCCACCACTTCACTCCCGGCCGGGCCACGGTGAGCGCCAGATCGTGACAGTCGCAGACGATGTCATAGATTTCGCGCTGACGCGTGTCGAACTTGCCGCTGACGGGCGTCGTGCGGGTGTGGTCGGAGCAATAGTTGTCGTTGGTCTCGGCCCCGGCGTCGCAGAGCATCAGCCGGCCGGCCTCCAAGGGACGCGCCGAGGGGTAGCCATGAAGGATTTCGCCGTGCATCGTCACGATGCTGGGGAAGGAGACCATGCAGCCGTAGGACGAGGCGATGCCGTCGAGCACGCCGCCGATATATTGCTCCGTGACGCCCGGACGGCACAGCCGCATGGCCGTGGTGTGCATACGGTAGCCGATGGCGCTCGCCCGTTCGAGTTCCTCAATCTCCTCGGCCGACTTCTTCGAGCGCAGTTTCACAACGGCCCGTATCAGCTCTTTCGACGCCGCCTCGCGCTGCTCGCCCGGATGGATACCGAGCAGGTCGGACAGCTGTATCTGATGGTCATAACGATAAGGCGGAAGAAAATGCACCGTCCGGCCGGCTTTGACCGCGCCGTCGACGAGCGCTTGCAGGCGGCTCATGGGCGCAGTTTCGGCCACGCCGACCTCTGCGGCCATGTCGCCTACGCTTTTCACCGCCCCGTACCACACGATGTCGTCGATGTCGATTTCGTCGCCCACAAGCAGCTCCCGGCCGCTGTCGGCGTCGATAACGCCGACCAGACCGTCGCGCTTCTGACCGAAGAAGTAAAGAAACGCGCTGTCCTGACGGAACTTGTAAGCGTTGCTGGGGTAATTGACAGGACTGTCGTTGTTTCCGAAGAAAAGAATGAGCCCGTGGCTCACAAGCTGGCGCAGCGCAGCACGCCGCTCGGTATAGGTGGCTTTGGAGAACATAGACCTTGACGATATGAGTTTACCGCACAAAATTACGGCTTTTGCGTCAGAAAAGCTTATATTTGTTCCACTTTTTTCCCTCACTATGATCATAGACAGCCAAACCGGACTTGTGTTGGAAGGCGGCGGAATGCGGGGCGTCTTCACCTGCGGCGTGCTCGACTACCTGCTCGACAGCCGCCTCTACTTCGCCTACTGCGTGGGTGTGTCGGCGGGAGCGTGCAACGGGCTTTCCTACGTGAGCCGCCAGCGCGGACGCGCCAAACAGACCAACATCGACATGCTCGACAAGTACCACTACATCGGGGTGCGCCACTTCTTCCGGCAGCACAGCCTCATCGACCGGAGGACGCTCTACGACCGGATGACAAACGAGATACTGCCTTTCGATTTCGACACGTACTTCCGCAGCCCGCAGACGTTCGAGATGGTCACGACCAACTGCCGCACGGGCTTTCCGTGCTACCTGACCGAGCGCCACGACCGGCAGAGGCTCATCAGGCTGGCACTGGCTTCGAGCAGTCTGCCCTACGTCTGTCCCATCGTCGACGTCGACGGCGAGCCCATGCTCGACGGAGGC
>USCX01000135.1 GCA_900553285.1 uncultured Prevotella sp. | reverse complement strand
CCGCCACGCGGCGGTTGCCGACCTTGGCCTTCGACATCTTGCGGATGACAATCTCAGCGCTATCCTCGGGCACCTCAAAGAAGGAGCAATTGGGCGTAAGGTCTATTCGGCCAATCTCTATCTGCCCCTTCACATAACGGTTCACAAGGTTGATAATTTCCCTCGCGTAGAAATTATCGCGTTTCCCCAAGTTGAGAAAAAGCCTCGCATATCCCGGCTCAGCCTCCCGCATGCCGCGCTCACGGGTTCGGCGCTCCGACCGTTCGGCCTTCCCTGCGGCTTTGTGCGACTCGGTCGGCTGCACGATTTCCGGGGCACTGGCGTAATACTGCAAGAACCGCCCGAATTCGCGGCTTACTATGCGCTTAATCAAATCCTCCTTCGTGAGCCAGTCGAGCTTGCGGTAGATTTCAGGAAGGAAGGGAGCGATTTCCTCCTCGTTAACGGCGATGCGTTCGAGCTCGTCCATCACATGGTACAACTGCTTCGTACAGATTTCCTGCGGTTCCGGCAGGACGCCTCGTTCGAACGACTTGCCTATCGTCCGCTCTATCTGACGCACCTTACCCTTCTCGCGAAGGTGTATGATGCTGATGCTGGTCCCCCGACGTCCGGCACGGCCTGTACGGCCGCTCCGGTGCGTGTAGTTCTCGACGTCGTCGGGCAGTCCGTAGTTGATGACGTGCGTCAGCTCGTCTACGTCGAGACCACGCGCCGCCACGTCGGTAGCGATGAGCAACTGCGTGCGATGTTGCCGGAACTTCTGCATGGTCAGGTCGCGCTGCGCCTGCGAAAGGTCGCCGTGCAGCGCTTCGGCGTTGTAGCCGTCCTGAATGAGCTTGTCGGCCACTTCCTGCGTTTCGAGACGTGTCCGGCAAAAAACGATGGCGTAAATGCCCGGATAGTAGTCGACCACGCGTTTCAGGGCAAGGTATTTGTCTTTCGCCTGGACGAGATAATACACATGATTGACGTTTTCGGCGCCCTCGTTGCGCGACCCGACGACAATTTCCTTGTGATCGTGAAGATAGTTGGTGGCGATAGCTTCGATTTCCTTGCTCATCGTGGCCGAGAACAGAAGGGTGTTCCGGTCGGTCGGCACGCCGGCCAGAATCGCATCTATGCTCTCCGAGAAGCCCATATTGAGCATTTCGTCGGCCTCATCGAGCACCACGTTTTCCACGGCGTCGAGCTTTGCCACGCCACGCCTCATCAAATCTATAAGACGGCCGGGCGTGGCCACGATGACCTGCGCCCCGCGTTTCAGGGCGCGTATCTGGCTTTCTATACTGGAACCGCCATAAACCGCAACGACATGCAGGCCGTCGATATACCGGGAATAATCTTTCAGGTCGCCAGCGATCTGCAAGCACAGCTCTCGCGTCGGGCTCAGGATAACCGCTTGCGTGTGGTGCTCTGACGGGTTGACCTTCTGCAACACGGGTAGACCGTAAGCGGCTGTTTTGCCGGTACCGGTCTGTGCCAAGGCTATGACATCGTTTCCCGAACCCAGCAAAAAGGGAATGACTTCTTCCTGGACGGGCATTGGGGTCTCGTAACCAAGTTCCTTGATGGCGCGACGGATTTCTTCGCTTACGCCTAACTCTTCGAATGTTTTCAAATTATTTGGGAATTAAATGGATATGTGCGGGTGCAAAGTTACGGATTTTCAGGAGAATGCGCCAGTCTTTGCGAAAAAAACACGAAAGGCGGATACATTTTTGCCTTGCCCTTTTCATCCGGCCGAACAGCTGTCGCGCAACACAAGGCGGGCTTCGGGCCCCACGTTGAAGAGCAAATCGACGATGCTCAGGTTCGGCAGGAAATCCAGACGCGACGCAAAAACCTGCCAATAGGGCACGGCCTCAAACGCAGCGTCGTCGGCATAAGGACGCTTCGGGCGGATGGTTTCGCGCAGGTCTGCGACGGTCAAACCGGCCGCAGTGACCGTTTGTCCTGTCGCGGCGGCAGACGAAACGAACGCTGCGACCGTTTCGGCCGTCGCGTCGAGATAGGCTTCCGTCGGCTTCACCGGTGTTTTCAGGTCCAGCCACCCGCACACCGTGCGCTGCAAACCTTCGTTGAAATCGACAAGAAAATCGAAGCGTCGCTCATAGAAGGGGCGGATGTCGTCGGCATAATATTCAAAAAAAGGGCTCCCCTCATACGCACTGACGAGGGCCTGCCAATGAAGATGGCGCCAGTTGCCGTGATCGCTGATGCGCACGTCGCACGTCGGCGTATGGGGCGACGGACGGCTCTCCACGGGAATCGTAAGGGCAAGCGGACCGTTCGGGCCGGCAATCACGCAACGGTTGCGGTAGGTCTGCTTGACATAATGGTCGTGCCTTTCTTCCACCACAAAGTCGGCGGAATAGAGCTTGGTGTAATACTGCACCGGGGCCAGATAGGCCGAAGTGAGCAAGACGGTGTTCATCATAACGGAAGGAAAAGGCGGTCGCGCCGCAGGCGGTGGCCGAGGCGCAGGCTGTCGTCGAGGGAATAACTCACGCAGAAAGCCCGTCCCACAAGAGCCGAGGCGGGCACAAGGCCGTAGTTCAGACTGCCCGAAGCCCAGAAGTAGTCTTGCTGAAAACGCACGCTTTTCAACATGCGGCCGTCGAAACGCAGCGCCGTGTCGTTCACGAGGACCACATGAAGGCCTTCATGACGCCGGAGGGTGTTCCACAACAGACGGGCATTCCATGCTGTCACCTCGATGCGCCGTCCCGCTCCCGGAACAGCAGGGTAATGCACCACAGGCCCGCTATGCCCACCAGGGCATAGATGATGCGACTCAGGGCCGCCAGCTGGCCACCGCAGATAAATGCTACGCAGTCGAAGGCGAAAAAGCCCACGCTGCCCCAGTTCAGTGCGCCGATGATGACCAAAATCAGCGCGATGCGGTCAATGATCTTCAAAGGGTCTCCCTCCGTTTCCTGACAGGATATATGGTTTAGCCTGCCCCGGGCGGGCCGGAATATGCAAAAAGTTTTTGCCAGGCTGAAAATTTTTCTAATTTCTGCCGTTTCGGATTGCAATCCCCGGGTCGGATATGTATAATAGGGCATATGAGCGAACATACCGAACCTTTCGGAACAAAAGAGGAGGAGTTTTTCATGAACAAGAAATTCGAGAAGCTGGGCTTTTACCCGGCAGACATCCTGCTGCCCAAGGATCAGGACATGACCAAGTGGGCCGTGGTGGCCTGCGACCAGTTCACCTCTGAGCCGGAGTACTGGCAGGCGGTAGAGGAGAAGGTGGGCGACGCGCCGTCCACCGTGCGGCTGATCCTGCCGGAGGCCAACCTGAAGGCACCCAATGTGGACGAGTACATCGCCGACATCAACGCCTCCATGGACAAATACCTGACGGAGGGCGTGTTCCAGGTGCTGCCCGAGTCCCTGGTATACATCGAGCGCCAGCAGTCCGATGGCCGCATCCGTCACGGCCTCATCGGCATGGTGGATCTGGATGCCTACGACTTCACTCCCGGCTCCGGTGCCCTGATCCGTGCCACCGAGGGCACCGTGCTGGACCGC
>USCX01000134.1 GCA_900553285.1 uncultured Prevotella sp. | reverse complement strand
GGGAATATGGCTGGTCCAGCCTCTGGCGTAATGAAAAACGGGCCCGCCATGCAACTTTTTGTCGCAATTGCTTTTTTTCTCGTCGGAAAAAACTACTTTTGTCTCTGCGTGAAAGACATCTCAACGTAACAATTGAAAGATATATAGCTATGGAAACAGTAGAAAAGCCCTACGTCATAGGTTTGGATATGGGCGGAACGAATTCCGTGTTCGGCATCGTCGACCAGCGTGGTACCATCAAGATGCAGACTGTTATCGAAACGAAAGCCTATCCCGACGTTCGCGATTATGTGAAGGCCTCGGTCGATGCCTTGAAGCCGGCTCTCGATGTGGTGGGCGGTATTGATAATGTCCGCGGAATGGGTATCGGGGCGCCGAACGGCAACTATTATACGGGAAACATCGAGTATGCCGCCAATCTCGTATGGGACGGCATCGTGCCGATTGCCAAACTTTTTGAAGAAGCGCTGGGCATTCCGGTGAAAGTGACGAACGACGCTAATGCCGCAGCCATGGGCGAGATGACCTACGGCGTGGCCCGTGGCATGAAGAATTTCATCATGATTACCTTGGGGACCGGTGTCGGCAGCGGAATCGTAGTGGACGGCAACGTCGTTTACGGGAGCGACGGTTTCGCCGGTGAGCTCGGTCACGTGATTATCGACCGCAGCGAAAACGCCCGCTCTTGCGGTTGTGGCCGTAAGGGATGTCTTGAAACCTACTGTTCGGCGACAGGCGTGGCGCGCACCGCCCGTGAAATGCTGGCCAACAGCCCTATGCCGAGTCTGCTCCGTGATATGAATCCTGAGGAAATCACGTCGTTCAGCGTTTTCCAGGCTGCCGAGGCCGGCGATGAACTGGCCAAGCAGATTTTCGATTATACAGGTCGCATCCTGGGCGAGGCTTGTGCCAATTTTGCGGCGTTCAATACGCCTGAGGCCTTCGTGTTCTTCGGCGGACTGACCAAAGCCGGCGATTACCTGATGAATCCTCTCCGCAAGGCTTATGACGACAACATCCTTTATATATTCAAGGGAAAAGCCAAGTTGCTTGTGTCGAGCCTGAACGGAAGCGAAGCTGCCGTGCTCGGGGCTAGTGCGCTGGGCTGGGATGCCTGATCCGGCTTTTTGCGAGTGTGCCGTACGTGGGCGGAAAGCGGCGCAGCGCACCTGTTGTTGACGATGACCGTAGTCGGCCGTTCCGCAATTCCAGTCGGGAATTGCGGAACGGCCTTTTTGGCTTTCATCATTTCGAATGTGAGCAGGGGGCGGGAGGTGAGGCCAGAGCGCGGGCCGGACGTGTTTCAGTCTGTTGGCATAGCCAGTTGTGGAAGAGGCGGTGTGAGTTTCTGTCACTGCGACAGGGAAAACGAAGGCGACGATAGTCTTTTCATTCGCAGTGACTGTTTTTTCGTTCGTTTCCGGGAGCGGCCGTAGATTATTGTAGGAAGATTTCTTCGTTATCCGAATTATTTTTGTAATTTTGCCGCGCAATTTTGCAGCAAATATAACAATTACAAATTCACTTTATGATGAATCAGTACGAGACCGTTTTCATCTTAACTCCCGTTTTGTCTGATCAGCAGATGAAGGAAACGGTTGAAAAGTTCAAAGGCTTTCTCATCGCCGAGGGCGCTGAGATCCTCAATGAGGAGAGCTGGGGCTTGAAAAAGCTGGCCTATCCTATCGAAAAGAAATCTACGGGTTTCTATCAGTTGTTCGAGTTCAAGGCAGAGCCCACCGTGCTCGTCAAGCTCGAAACCGCTTATCGTCGTGACGAACGCGTAATCCGTTTCCTGACGGTAAAAATGGACAAATACGCTGCCCAGTATGCTGAGAAGCGTCGTAACAAAAAAGCAAATAAGGAGGATTAATCATGGCACAGCAATCAGAAATCAGATATCTCACCCCGCCCACAGTCGACGTAAAGAAGAAGAAATACTGTCGCTTCAAGAAGAGTGGCATCAAGTACATCGATTACAAAGATCCAGAGTTCCTGAAGAAATTCCTGAACGAGCAGGGTAAAATCCTGCCCCGCCGAATCACCGGAACGTCGTTGAAGTACCAGCGCCGTGTCGCACAGGCTGTGAAACGTGCACGTCATTTGGCCCTGCTGCCCTTTGTAACGGATTTGATGAAATAATAAAGGAGGAATACAGTATGGAAGTTATTTTGAAGGAAGACATCATAGGTCTGGGCTATAAGGACGAAATTGTTGAAGTAAAGCCTGGTTATGGCCGTAACTACTTGATTCCTACCGGAAAGGCCGTTATCGCATCCAAGTCGGCCCGCAAAATGCTGGCGGAGGACCTCAGACAGCGTGCTCACAAGTTGGAGAAAATCAAGAACGACGCTCTGGCATTGGCTGAGCGACTTGGTAAGATCGAGCCGATTAAGATTGCCATGAAAGTGAGCGCTACCGGTACGATTTACGGTTCTGTCAATAATGTGCAGATTGCAGACGAACTGAAAAAGCAAGGTTTGGAGATCGATCGCAAAATCATCGTGATGAAGGACGTTAAGGAAGTAGGTTCTTACACCGCCACGGTGAAGCTGCACAAAGAGGTATCCGTTGAGGTGCCCTTTGAGGTCGTTGCAGAAGAAGCCTGATTTTCCACCGAACGCTTTCGGATTCATACGCGGCGTCGCCTTTCAAAAGCGACGCCGTTTTTTTGTCTCCGGTCGCGCCGGTTGCGGAGGGCGAGGGTTGAGGTCGGGAGATTGTGGACTGTTTTGGAAAACAGGGAAACGCCGGACGTTTGAATGCGTCCGGCGTTTTTTCTAATGGCTTGTCCGGGAATTATCGTTTCATGACCTTGCGCCATGCCCCATCGGGTAGCTGCTCAATGAAGAGGCCGGGAGCATCCTGTCCTGTTGGGCGTCAGTCGGGGGTGAGCTCCCTGGAAGCTGATTTCAGCCCGGCCCGAGCTGCTGTCGAACGCATTCCTGTCGACGTCGTGGGTCCCTTCGGAGGGGAACAAGCGGTCCGACAGGGGCATACCGCCATGGGCTTTTCCGGGAAGAGTGCCGAGGTTGCCCCTTGCTTTTGTCCGGCAAAGGTGGGCAAGAGGCTTGTCCCGTAACTTGCAGGGGCGTCACTTTTTTCTGTCGCTCCGACCGCCTTGCCGGCGGTAGTGCCCGGGGCGAAGTCCCTGCCTGGCGGCGGTTTCCGGACGGAGCAGAGAAAACGCAGGGTAGCCGATAGAAATTCTTGTCGCCCTGACAGGAAATCCTATCGCCCTGACAGGAAATCCTGTCAGGCTGACTGTTTTTCCTGTGGCGGGCGTGGCCGGTGGGGATGGGCGGACGGGAGTCGTTGTCGGACGGATGGATGGCCGTAGGCCGTTCGGAAAGAAAAGCGTAACTTTGCAGGGCGTTCGCGGGAGGCCGGTCGGCCTTCTTTTTGCCCCGCCGCGTCGGCGCGCCGTGCGCCTGTTTCCGGTGCGGACGGATGGCGGAGGCGCTTTTGCAGCGATAAAATGAAACGATATTTTCTTTTTCTCTCTTATGACGGTACGGCCTATCACGGCTGGCAGGTACAGCCCAATGCGGTCA
>USCX01000133.1 GCA_900553285.1 uncultured Prevotella sp. | reverse complement strand
TAAACACGGTGTACCCCTCATCGTCGACAACACATTTGCCACTCCCATCCACTGCCGCCCCTTTGAATGGGGAGCGGACATCGTGACCCATTCCACCACAAAATACATGGACGGCCATGCCACTGCGGTCGGAGGGGCCATCGTCGACAGCGGCCACTTCGACTGGCAGGCCCACGCCGAACGGTTTCCCGGCCTTTGCCAGCCCGACCCCAGCTATCATGGTCTGGCTTACGCTGAAGCCTTCGGGCAAAATGCCTACATCACCAAAGCCACCGCGCAGCTCATGCGCGACCTCGGGGCTATCCAGAGTCCGGAAAACGCGTTCCTGCTCAACCTGGGTCTCGAAACACTCCACCTGCGCATGAAACGTCACTGCGAAAACGCCCAACGCGTCGCCGAATTCCTGCAGGCCGACCCGCGTGTGGCATGGGTAAGCTACGCAGGCCTTCCCAGCGACAAATACTACGAGCTGGGGCAGAAATACCTGCCCGACGGAGGTTGTGGCGTGATTGCCTTTGGCCTGAAAGGCTCGCGTGAGGAAACCGTCCGCTTCATGGACAGCCTGAAACTGATTGCCATCGTCACCCACGTGGCCGACGCCCGCACCTGCGTGCTCCATCCCGCCAGCCACACACACCGCCAGCTCAGCGACGAACAACTCATCGAAGCCGGAGTGCGTCCGGATCTCATCCGCCTCTCGGTCGGCATTGAGGATGCGGATGACATCCTCGACGACCTGCGCCAGGCCCTCGACGTGATTGGATAAAACGGATTTGCCACTGCGCTCCCTCATAGCCATAAAGTGCGCAAACAGGAAATTCCCGTTCTCAAACAAAAGGTTTTATGAAACTTTGCCATCACAAAATCAAGGACTAACGCCTGACGTGACATGACGTACAACAGACATGAAACTAATGAAGCGTTAGCCTTATTCTTGTTTCAGCAAATCGGCTAAATTTAATGAAGCATACAAGGGTAAAAGTAAAAGCTCACACCTACGGCGTGGGCTTTTACTCGTATATGTGCGCAGGATGTTTGCCGATACCTCTGGAACGTAGACAAAGTTTGCCCCCACGTTTTCTCAATGGCGTCCGGACTTGCGGACCCACATTAAACGACTCTTTCCAAACAAAAACGATTAGGGCGGTGCGAACACTGAGACTTATCGGAATGGCCCTATTGGCCGTCGTTATGCGTGCGTGAGTCTGCCGCCTGTCCTGGCGATGATGACAACCAGACACAAGGCAACAATCCCCAGATTGGCACACGATAAGGGTATGTGCCGCCTTTTCATTATCCTAGGACAGGTGACTCGGCCATCCATCGCGGTCAAGTATACCACGACGCAGCCATGATAAACGGAAAGGAATTTGTACCTTTGCTCGGAGAGAAAGGGAGCCACCAGAAGGACCGGGACGAGTTCGTAGACTCCCTCTATCCGCAAAGACAAACGCAAACAAAACGATGGATATAACCGACACAATATGTGCACCGGCCACGGCTCCGGGCGGCGCGCTGTGCATCATCCGCGTGGCAGGCCCGTCCGCCATCACACTGACCGACCGCATCTTCAAGCCGCGCAAGGGGAAGCCCCTGGGCGAGCGGAAAGGATATACACTCATTTTTGGAGACATCGAACGGGCCGACGGCAGCCTCATAGACGAAGTGGTGGTAAGCCTTTACCGCGCTCCGCATTCATACACGGGCGAAAACGCCGTCGACATCTCGTGTCATGGTTCACCATATATTACCCACGAAATCCTATCACGGCTGGTCGATGAAGGCTGTCGTCCGGCCCGACCGGGCGAATTCACAGAACGCGCATTCCTCAACGGAAAGATGGACCTGAGTCAGGCCGAAGCCGTGGCCGATGTCATCGCTTCAACCTCCCGGGCAGCCCACCAGGTAGCCCTCAGCCAGATGCGCGGCGGTTTCAGCCGGGAACTGGACGCCTTGCGCAACCGCCTATTGCATTTCGCGTCCTTGATGGAACTCGAACTTGACTTTTCAGACCATGAAGACATCGAGTTCGCTGACCGCAGCGAACTACTTGCTCTATCCGATGAGATTGATAGTGTCATCACACGCCTCATCCATTCTTACCGGGCAGGAAATGCAATCAAACATGGAATCCCGGTAACCATCGTCGGAGAGACCAACGCCGGAAAATCAACATTACTAAATGCCTTGCTCGGTGAAGAACGGGCCATCGTGAGTGATGTGCACGGAACAACGCGCGACATCATCGAAGACACCCTGACAATTGACGGCGTCATGTTCCGCTTCATCGACACGGCAGGACTCCGGCAGACGGCAGACGTGGTAGAAAACATGGGCATTGACCGCACCTACACCAAGCTGAAACAAGCCGCCATAGTCATATGGATGATTGACTCCACAGACATTACCACAGCCGAACACCTGCGTACAGACCTGCTAACCCGAGTCGGGAAGAGACCTCTCATCGTGCTTTTCAACAAATGCGACGAACTCACCGAAGCAAACCAAAACGCTATCACCACACACTTTAATGGCGTCGGCACACACCAGCTCTTCATCTCAGCCCGAAACGGCCTCCATTTGGACGAGCTACGCCATCTGCTCAGCCACGTCGCAGCCCTACCAGACCTCTCTAAAAACGATATCATTGTCACCAACGCACGCCACTATGAAGCCCTGCTTCGCGCACATGACGCCATCCGCCGTGCCCACAATGGCTTGACACAAGGCCTGTCCGGTGATTTCGTCAGCCAAGACATCCGCGAATGTATCCACCACCTTAGCGACATTGCCGGTGACGTCACCTCCGACAGTATCCTAAAAAACATTTTCAGTCACTTTTGCATCGGTAAGTAAATACCTGATTATCAAATAGTTAAATTGATTATAATCGATTAATATGGCGCTCTTTACGGGCGCCTTTTTTGTTGCTCAAGTATCGTTGATAATCGTTGCTAAGCCTTTTTACGCCATTTTTTGTACCTCCTGTGTACCTCACCACGAAAATCCGAGGATTATCGTTGGCAAGGTCGTGGAGAAAGTTGAATATGGTTGAATATAGTTTAAGATGGTGGAATAAAACTGGAGAAATCAAGGAGAAATAATCCCTAAAAATTCAAGTAAAATGGCAAAGAGCAACATTAGAATTAAAAAGATTTGTGAGTGGTGTGGTCAAGAATTCGTAGCCCAAAAAGTAACTACGAAATACTGCTCACACAGATGTGCGAATTTGGCTTATAAACAGGCCATACGAGCAAAACGGATTCAGCAGGAAGAGCAAAGGATTCAAATCGTTAAGAGTGAAAAGCCTTTGATGGATATTAAAGACAAAGAATATTTGTCAATCGCTCAGGCTGCTACTTTGTTGGGGCTTTCACTGCAAGCTGTTTATAAAATGATTTATACTGGACATCTTGCTGCTTATAAGTTGAGCAGTAGGCTTTCATTTGTTCGGCAGAGCGATATAGAAGAGATGCTTAAAAGAAACCCATACAAGAAACGACAACCTAAAGACACTCTTCCTATCACCGATTTCTACACCACAGCTGAAATTAAGGAAAAGTA
>USCX01000132.1 GCA_900553285.1 uncultured Prevotella sp. | reverse complement strand
CTGGGCCACTTGGGGAATGTGGCCGGACTGGGCGACAGCCGCTACGCCCTGCACTCCGGCGTCCGCCGCGCGCTCGACACCGGACAACTGGCCGACGCCGGCAGTTCAGTCACTCCCGACGTCGAACGTTTGCTTGCCCTTCACCCCGACGCCATCCTTGTGTCCCCTTACGAAGGGAGCAACTACGACATCCTGGAACAGGCCGGGGTCCCTCTCATCGAATGCGCGGACTATGCCGAAACCTCGGCACTCGGACAGGCTGAATGGATGCGCTTCTACGGCCGCCTCTTCGGCTGCGGCGAAAAAGCCGATTCCCTTTTCGCCCGTGTGGAACAAAGGTACGACTCGCTCCGGCAGTCGGCAGGCCGACTGGCAAGCCCCCCAACCCTTATGCTCGACAAGATGGACGGCGGAACATGGTACGTGCCGGCGGGACACAGCACGATGGGACAACTTTACGCTGACGCCGGAGCGCGTTACCTCTTTGCCGACCAGGCGGGGACGGCCTCCGTCCCGCTTTCTTTCGAGACCGTCTTTGCCCGGGCAGCCCATGCGGACTTCTGGCTCATCAAATACGGACAGCGTACCGACCTCACTTATGCCCAACTGGCCGATGACTACGCGCCCTACACCCGCTTCCGCGCGTATACCCGCCGACAAATCTACGGATGCAACACCAGCCACGTGGCTTTCTACGACGAAGTGCCGTTCCACCCGGATCGTCTGCTCGAGGAATTAGTGGCCCTGTTCCATCATTCTCCCGGCTATTCGCCCCGCTACTTCACTCCAATACGATGAAAAAGGTCTTGTGCTTTACGTTCCTTTTGGTCCTCATGCTCGGTCTCTTTGCCGGTAACCTCTTCGTAGGCAGTGCCACCGTGGCCCCCCACGAGGTGATGTCAACCCTGTTGGGACACGGCAGCGGAACAACGGCTTTCATCGTGACCGAAACACGGCTACCGCAAGCCCTCACCGCCTTGCTGGCCGGAGGGGCCTTGGCTGTGGCCGGCCTGCTCATGCAAACCGCCTTTTCCAACCCGCTGGCCGACCCCTCCATCCTCGGCCTCAACGCAGGCGCCGGACTCGGAGTGGCCGTGGCCACCCTTTTCCTCGGCGGCAGCCTGACGGCAGGCGGAACAACCCTTTCAGGATTTGCCCTCCCCCTCTTAGCCGCCTTCGTCGGGGCCACGGCTGTTCAGGTGTTGCTCATCGTCTGTGCCGCATGGGTAAGGAGCCGCCTGCTGCTACTCATTCTGGGCCTCATGATCAGCTATGTGGTCAGTTCGATTGTCTCTATCCTCAGTTTCACGGCCCATTCGGCGGGATTGCACAGCTACGTGCTATGGGGGCTGGGAAGTTTCGGCTCAGCCTCATGGCAGCGCCTTCCTCTTTTCGCGCTAGTGGCCGGCGTCGGACTGCTTCTGTCCTCCCTGACCGTAAAGCCCCTCAACGCCCTGCTCCTTGGCGAAGCCTACGCTGCCAACATGGGCATACACATCAAACGGACCCGCGCCCTGCTGATGGCGTCGGCCGGCCTGCTGGCTTCCTGCGTCACGGCACTATGCGGCCCTGTCTCTTTCATCGGACTGGCGGTGCCCCACCTCGCCCGTCTGCTCACACAGTCGGCCGACCACCGCACACTGCTGCCTGCCACCTTCCTTTGCGGGACCAACGTGGCTTTGGCTTGCCACCTCATCTGCCGCCTGCCGGGCAACGCCGGTCTACTCCCCCTGAACGCCGTGACCCCCTTGGTAGGGGTTCCCGTGGTCATTTACGTCATTCTGCGTCGCCGCGGACTGTCATGAACGCTTTTCCTCCCTCCTTTTCCACCGCCTTCCGCCCCCGCCCGGCCCTATCCGCCCGAACGGGCAGGGCGACAGTCCGGACAAACAAGGCGACAGGCGGCTCTGTCACTGCGACCGGTTCGAGGCACAGGCTCCCGGCCGGTTTCTCCATATCGTGACACTACGTCCCCATCCCGCCAAAATAAATTATCACTGCTCACATTTTTTCTTTATTAGCTACAAATAAAACACTATCTTTGCCCCGAAATATCAAAAAGCAATTATGAGTTATCTAATCAAGCCGAAAAGTTATCAGCCACTGCTCGATAAATATGCCACGGAGCAAGGCATCAAAATGATTAAGGACTTCTTTCAACAGAATCTGGCCACAGGCCTCCGCCTGCACCGCGTGACGGGACCGCTGTTCGTGCTGCGCGGTCTGGGCATTAATGACGACCTGAACGGGACCGAGCGCCCGGTGACGTTCCCTATCAAGGACATGGGAGAAGCCCAGGCCGAAGTGGTTCATTCGCTGGCCAAATGGAAGCGGCTGACGCTGGCCGAACAGGAAATCAAGCCCGGTTTCGGCATCTATACAGACATGAACGCCATCCGCGCCGACGAGACACTGGGCAACCTCCACTCGCTTTACGTCGACCAGTGGGACTGGGAACGGGTCATACTGCCGGCAGACCGTACGCTGAGTTTCCTGCGCGCCACAGTAGAAAGCATATACGCCGCCCTGCGACGGACCGAGTTCCTTGTCTGTGAGCGCTTCCCGGAAATCAAGCCGTTCCTCCCGGAATCGGTGTATTTCATCCATGCCGAAGAGCTGCGCCAACGCTATCCGGAACTCACGCCGAAAGAACGCGAAGACCGTATTGCCCGTGAGTATGGCGCTGTGTTCATCATCGGCATCGGCTGTCCGTTAGGCGACGGAACCCCACACGACATGCGTGCCCCCGACTACGACGACTACTCCACCATAGCCGAAAACGGGCTGCCGGGCCTCAACGGCGACCTGCTTGTATGGTATGACGTACTGGACCGCGCGGTCGAACTCTCGTCGATGGGCATTCGCGTCGACCGCGAAGCGCTTGTCCGCCAACTGCGTGACTCAGGCAAAGAGGAGCGCCTGCAACTCTACTTCCACCGTCGGCTTATGGAGGGCTCGCTTCCGCTCAGTGTAGGTGGCGGAATCGGCCAATCGCGACTCTGTATGCTCTACCTGCGCAAGGCTCATATCGGCGAGATACAGGCCAGCATCTGGCCCGACGAAATGCGCCGTGAATGCAACGAGATGAACATCCATCTCATCTAAACGGATTCATATCGGAAAGACGCGAAGCTGCTCTGCTGTCTCCGCGTTTTCCGCCAGGAACAAAACCCCCTTCCCGGCCATCCACCAGGACGACACCGGGAAGGGGGGTCGTTTTTTTCTTACCCTGTCCACAGGCACAAACCGGCCCTCTCTCCGTACGTACAGACCGTCAGCCTGCCTCTTCACTCAAAGAACAAGCCCATCCTCATCCAGACAGATATCCTTCTGCGCATTTCCGGACAAGACAAAGGCGGGAAACTTCTTTCAAGCCTCCCGCCTCCATTCTTCCATAGCCTTCAAACTATACGGATGCCGCGCCGTTTCCCCGTCGGCTGACGGTCAGTTCGTAGTCGGTATGTCCTGAGTGACTCTAATCGTGTTGCTGACACCGGCCGACGTGAGAACGAACGAAGTCTGGCGGCGATTGCCGGTCTGATTGGGACTCACGTCGAGATAAACGGTATGGCTGCCACGCGAAAA
>USCX01000131.1 GCA_900553285.1 uncultured Prevotella sp. | reverse complement strand
AGGCTGGATGCGTCCGGCGATAGCTGTGCTGTTGATGTCCTTTTCCGTCTGGGGCTTTTGCCGCTTTGCGGTGCTGGTCCGCTTGGACCGTGCGCTGACAACGTGGTGGACGACGGACAGCCCGCAGGCGCACCGCTACGTCAGAACGCACCTCCGCACGCTGCGCGACGACCCGGCGGCGCTTGACTACTATTCCCGCCTGCTCCTCTTTCGTGGTGACCACGCTGCCGCCCTGCCCGAAATGGAGCGCCTCGGGCGGATGCGCCCGTCGGTGGGGCTGCTTGTGGAAACCGGGCGGGCATACAGTGCCGCCGAACGCCCCAAAGAAGCCTATGCCTGCTTTGACAAAGCCGCCTGCATGACGCCCGGGCTACTGACACCCCTCTACGCACGCTGGCAGTTGCTCCGCACGGAGGAACGTGAAGCGGAAGCCCGACGCACGGCTCGCCAGATTGTGGCTTTCCAGCCGAAAATCGACAACCTCACCACGCGGGCCATGCAGCGTGAAGCCGAGGAATATCTTACGCATACAAACGACACGAACCGATGAACTTACGCACAATGATGGCGGCAGCGATGCTGTCGCTTGTGTTTATCGTTCCCGTCAAGGCACAACAGACTACTGACGCCGACGTGGAACATGCCCTCAACCAAGCCGGCGACAACCGCGCCTCGCTCGAAGCCTTGTTGCAGACCTATGCCCACGACGGCGAAAAGCTGGCCGCCGCCCGCTACCTCATCGCCAACATGGTGTGGCACAAGGTCGGAGGCCGCGTGCTCAGCTACGACGTCCGGATGGACAGCATCCGCGACCGGGCCGATTCCGTCTACTACGCCTTGGTGGCCGGGCTTCCCGACACGGCCATCAACAATCCACGGTTCAACAAAGCGCTCTCGGCCATCGACCGCCCGTTCCGCCGACGTTCGGAAGCACTGCACCTCGCGGAGCCCGAAGTCGAGGTGTGCGACCGGGCGGACATTGAGGTCATAGACGGCACGTTCCTGCAGCGACAGATAGAACATGCTTTCCGCCTGCGCCGGGAAGTGCCGAGGGTGAAAGCCCTGCCACGCGAGGATTTCTTCCGCTTTATCCTCCCATACCGCAGCGTGACGGACTATCCGCTGGTCGAACCGGCGGACACGTATTACCCCTATTATGCGAAGTACTTGCGCGTAGCCGGCGGCGACGATTTGGCGGCCATCGGCCGACGTTATAACCTGACGACACGTCGCAAGCGCTTTTTCGGCGGACGCTATCCGCTCGCTTCACTGACTGGCTTTCCCGAGCTGTTCTATCTCGGAATGAGCGACTGCGTGCCGCTGGCCAACTATTGCGCCCTTGCACTGCGGGCCTGCGGTGTCCCGGCCACAACGGAATTCGCCATCGGTTACAAGGTGCTGGACGGCTTTCACATGTATGTGGCCATGAAAGGCACGGACGGGCGGTGGCTGACGTTCACCCCGGAATCAAGCCAGCCCCTGCACCGCGACCCGAAATTCAGGGAGGCACTCAACCTATACCGCATCAACTTTGAGCGAAATCCTGAAAGTCCCTATTTTCTCCGCGCCGACGGTGAGCCCCTGCCCGAGGGGTTGAGCCATCCTTGTCTGGAGGACGTGACGCAGCAGTCGATGGAAACCATTGGGTTGGAACTGCCTTGCTCCCTCCAAACAGCAAACCGACTGGCCTACTTGGCGGCGTTCAACGCCCAAGACGGTGGCTTGCGCCCTGTCACTTGGGGTGTGCGCGACAGCCAAGGAAAAACCATACGGTTCGAACACGTCGTACCGGACAATCTCTATTTTCCCGTATATTACAATGAGGATGAAGATCTCGTGGCCTTCGGAGACCCGTTTGTCCTCGTAGCCGACGGGGAGGGTAAGTGGCACATGGAGCGCCCCACGCAGGCAGAGTGCAAACCGGTGCAGGCCACACTCAGAAGCAAGTTTCCGCCCAAACCTCGCCTGGTGCAGTACGCCCGCGAAACAGTGGGAACTTACGTCATCGCTTCAGACGACAAGGATTTCAAAACGGCCGACACATTGGGCCGCATCACCCACGTGCCTCATCCGGGATGGGAGGATCTGCCGCTGAACACGACGCGCCCCTACCGTTACTACCGCGTTTGCAGCCCGCCGGGTAACCCGCACATGAACTTGGCCGAGATTGAATTTCTCACCGACCGTGAACATGGTTATGCAAACACCATTGAGGCCACACGCAATTACGACATACCTTCGGAAGAGAACGACCAATGGATACGGCTGCTGGACGAGCCCTTGGCTAAAAGCCGCTGGAAACGGGAATATGACGGCAAGGTGACCACAGCTCCCTATCGATGGCCCGACGTGACACTCCGATTGAAGGAACCACAATGGGTGAAGCGGCTGCGCTACGTTGTGCGACATGCAGACAACCAAGTGGTACGCGGACACCGCTACCGTCTTTTCCGTTGGGAAACAAACGGATGGGTAAGTTGCTGGCTGGGTGTAGCCGACAGCGACAGCCTGAAAACAGGCCTGCACACCGGCACGCTTTATTGGCTACGCGACGAGACGGAAGGTCGCGAGGAAGCCCCGTTCACGGTCACGCTCCGGGGCAAGCAGGTATTTCCGCACGAGGCCGTACTGCCACAGACCATTCCTCAATAAACCAAGGCTGCTCCCCAGCCTCCTCTAAGCCCCGACTTCGGCCGGACACCTCGTTTTTGCCACGCACGGATTTCCTTATTCTCAGTTTTTAGCTAACTTTGCACCCCGAAAAAAATAACAGCTCCACACATGATTACAGTCTCAAACCTTGCCATCCAGTTTGGCAAGCGCGTTCTATACCAAGACGTCAACCTGAAATTCACCAACGGAAACATTTACGGCATCATCGGCGCCAACGGCGCAGGAAAATCAACACTGCTGAAAGCCATCTCGGGCGAGCTTGAACCCAGCAAGGGCACCATCGAGCTCGGTCCGGGCGAGCGCCTGTCCGTACTGAGCCAGGACCACTTCAAGTTCGACGAGCACACCGTGCTCGACACCGTCCTGATGGGGCACTCGGTCATGTGGGAAATAGCCCGGCAGCGCGACGCGCTTTATGCCAAGCCCGATTTTTCGGACGAAGACGGCATGAAAGTGGCTGAACTGGAAGAGAAATTCGCCAACCTCGGAGGCTATACGGCCGAAAACGACGCCGCCACCCTGCTGAGCGGCCTGGGCATCAAGGAATCGCTCCACGGCAAACTCATGAAAGAACTTTCGGGTAAAGAAAAGGTACGTGTCATGCTGGCCCAAGCCCTGTTCGGCGAACCCGACAACCTGCTTCTCGACGAGCCGACCAACGACCTCGACCTCGAAACCGTGGAATGGCTCGAAGACTATCTCGGGAACTTTGAACACACCGTCCTCGTAGTCAGCCACGACCGCCATTTCCTTGACCAGGTCTGCACACACACCGTCGACATCGACTTCGGCAAAGTCACGCTCTTCTCAGGCAATTACAGTTTCTGGTACGAATCAAGCCAGTTGGCCCTTCGACAGGCACAGAACCAGAAACAGAAAGCTGAGGAAAAGCGCAAGGAACTCGAAGAATTCATCCGCAGGTTTTCCGCCAACGCTGCCAAAAGCCGCCAG
>USCX01000130.1 GCA_900553285.1 uncultured Prevotella sp. | reverse complement strand
TGAGGCCCCCTGCGGGGCACGGGCGGGACTGTCCGCCTCATCCGTCGGCCTGCGCGGTGAAAGAGAGGCGAGGCCCCAGTTCCGGCCACGCCGCTCCGCCGGGATGAGGGAGGACGGAGGCCGTCAGGAAATGCGCGGTGACTGTTGTTTCTGTGAGATAAATAAGGTTTAACGTTTAACTGATTGAAAGAAAAATGAAAGCGATTGAAATCATTGCGGAGGCTGACCATTTCAGCGCCATCAACGTAGGGAAACTGAGCGAGCTGGGTGCTTATGAGCTGCAGCTCGGGCCGGGCGTGAAAATCCCCGGCAAGGTGTTCGGCGGTGCTGCCGTGAAGGCCACGGGCGGCGAGTTTTCGTTCCAGGTGTTTGCGCCGGGCACGGAAACGGGTTTCCTGCACACCCATAAGACACACGAGGAACTTTACTTCTTCTTGCAGGGTGACGGAGAGTTCCAGGTGGACGGCCAGGTGTTCCCCGTGACGGAAGGGAGTGTCGTGCGGGTGGCTCAGGCAGGGCGCCGGTCCGTGCGTAACTGCGGTGCGGCGCCGCTCGTGATGCTTTGCGTGCAGTATAAGGCCGACACGTTCACGGACGAGGACGCCACTGACGGGGTTATTCTCGACGAGAAAGTGAATTGGTAAGCCGGCCGGGGCTGTGCCTGCGGTCAGAAAAAACGGCAGAGGAGCGCCCGGCCGGGCTTCCTCTGCCGTTGTGTGTGCTGTCGCAGTGAGGGAAAATCCTGTCGCCGCGCCGGTGCCTTCCGGCACTGCGTCAGTCGCGGTTGGCACGCTTGCGGGCGGTGTGGTCGAGGATGACCTTGCGCATACGCATGCTTTTGGGCGTCACCTCGACGTATTCGTCCTCCTTGATGTACTCCAAAGCCTCTTCGAGGGAGAAGATGACCGGTGGGATGATGCGTGCCTTTTCGTCGGCTCCGCTGGCGCGCATGTTGGTGAGCTGCTTGGCTTTCGTCACGTTGACCACGAGGTCGTTCTCGTGTACGTGCTCGCCCACGACCTGTCCGGCATAGACCTCGTCGCCGGGCGAGATGAAAAATCTGCCGCGGTCTTGCAGGTGGTCGATGGCGTAGGCGTAGGCCGTGCCGCCTTCGAGCGCAATCATTGAGCCGTTGGTGCGGCGCTGGATGTCGCCCTTGTAAGGCTGGTACTCCTTGAAGCGGTGAGCCATGATGGCTTCGCCCTGGCTGGCGGTGAGCACGTTGGTGCGCAGGCCGATGATGCCGCGCGAGGGGATGTCGAACTCGATGTCCACGCGGTCGCCGCGGTTTTCCATCGAGGTGAGTTCGCCCTTGCGCCGGGTGACCATGTCGATCATCTTGCTGGCGAATTCTTCGGGCACGTTGATGGTGAGCTCCTCGACCGGCTCGCAGCGCACGCCGTCAATCGTTTTGTAGATGACTTGGGGCTGCCCGACCTGCAGCTCGTATCCCTCGCGGCGCATGGTCTCTATCAGCACCGAGAGATGGAGCACGCCGCGGCCTGAAACGACCCACCTGTTGTCGCTTTCGGTGCGGACGCGGAGCGCCAGGTTCTTTTCGAGCTCCTTTTCGAGGCGGTCGTTGATGTGGCGGGAGGTGCAGTATTTCCCTTCTTTGCCGAAGAAAGGCGAGTCGTTGATGGTGAAGAGCATGCTCATCGTGGGCTCGTCGATGGCAATGGGCGGCAGGGCTTCGGGATTGTCTGCGTCGCAAATGGTGTCGCCGATTTCGAAGTTCTCCAAGCCGATGACGGCACAGATGTCGCCGCTTTCGACGGCGTCGGTCTTCTTCCGTCCCATGCCTTCAAAGACGTCGAGCTCCTTGATGCGCGTTTTCTCGGTCGTGCCGTCGCGGTGGGCGATGGTGACGGTCATGCCCTCGCGCAGGGTGCCGCGGTGTACGCGGCCCACGGCGATGCGGCCCGTATAGTTGGAGTAGTCGAGCGACGTGATGAGCATCTGCGGCGTGCCGTCGAGGCGCTGGGGGGCCGGGATGGCCTCCACGATCGTGTCGAGCAAGTAAGTGATGTCGCTGGTGGGGTGTCGCCAGTCCTCGCCCATCCAGTTGTTCTTGGCTGAGCCGTAGACAACGGGGAAGTCGAGCTGGTCTTCTGTGGCGTCGAGGTCGCACATCAGGTCAAAGACCATTTCGTAAACCTCTTCGGGGCGGCAGTTGGGCTTGTCGACCTTGTTGACCACCACCACGGGCTTCAAACCGATTTGGAGTGCCTTTTGGAGCACAAAGCGGGTCTGGGGCATCGGCCCCTCGAAGGCGTCGACGAGCAGGATGCAGCCGTCGGCCATGTTGAGCACGCGCTCCACCTCTCCGCCGAAGTCGGAGTGGCCCGGGGTGTCGATGATGTTGATTTTTGTGCCTTTATAATTAATGGAGACGTTCTTGGAGAGAATGGTGATGCCCCGTTCGCGCTCCAAGTCGTTGTTGTCGAGAATGAGGTCGCCGGTTTTCTGGTTGTCGCGAAAGAGATTGCCGGCCAGAAGCATCTTGTCCACGAGCGTAGTCTTGCCATGGTCGACGTGGGCAATGATGGCGATGTTACGGATGTCTTGCATAAGAATACTGAAATAACCGGGCGCAAAGTTACAAAAGTTTTAGCACATCCGGACGCTGCGCCGGGCGCTCCTTCGTGGGCGGGACGAAAAAAATGCGGGCGGCGGGAGGCTGTTCGCGCAGAACTTTGTATCTTTGCCGCGCTTTTTAGCACATGAACCGTTATTATCAATTATTTCAACGCTATGTATTTAGATTCTAAGAAGAAAGAAGAGATCTTTGGACAGTACGGCACGTCTAACAAAGACACCGGTTCGGTTGAGAGCCAGGTCGCTTTGTTTTCTTACCGTATTTCCCATCTGACGGAGCACATGAAGGCGAACCGTAAAGATTTTGTCACTGAACGCTCGCTCGTTCGCCTTGTCGGCAAGCGCCGTGCGCTGCTGAACTATGTGAAACGTAAGGACATCGAACGCTATCGTGCTCTGATCGCCAAGCTGGGTCTGCGTAAGTAATCGAGTTTTGCGTTTAAGCGGCCGGAAGCCTTTGGGCTTCCGGCCGCTTTTTTGTGCGCCAATGAAAAAGCCCAAACGGGCGGGGCTGTGCGGTGCCCGGCGGCGGCCAAACGCCAAAAAGAAACCGGCGGTGCGAAATCCATGCAGGGCAAAACGCCGCAGAGCAGCGCTTTTTGACCCGAAACGGGGGAGAGCATGGCAGATTAGACAAAAGAGAGACGGCATTTTTGATAAAAAACCGGTTGAATGTATCCGCTTTTTTGTGCTACACTATCTACAAATTAAGTGTCAAAGAACAAAACAGGAGGAACACTCACATGGCTTTGGAATTTAGTTCCAGAAAAGAAACCTTCCCCAATTACCGGGTGTGGGAAACCACGCTGGCGGGCCGCCCCTTTGTGGTGGAGACCGGCAAGATGTGCGGCCTCTCCAACGGCAGCTGCCTGGTGCGCTACGGCGAGACCGTGGTGCTGTGCAATGTAACCATGAGCGAAAAGCCCCGCGAGGGCATCGACTTCTTCCCCTTGAGCGTGGAGTTTGAGGAAAAGCTCTACGCGGTGGGCCGCATTCCCGGCAGCTTTATGCGCCGTGAGGGCCGCCCC
>USCX01000129.1 GCA_900553285.1 uncultured Prevotella sp. | reverse complement strand
GCCGCGCCCGCTCCGTTTCCTGCGCTGAGCACGTCCACATACAAAATGCCGTCGCCGATTTTCAGCGCCGTTTCTACCGACTGCGCCACGCGCTCCGCCATCTCCTCGCCCTTGACCACCAGACGGTCGACCACGACCTCAATGTCGTGCTTAATGTTTTTTTCCAACGCCGGCGCGTCTTCAAGGTCATAGACCTCGCCGTCAATCTTGACGCGCTGAAACCCCTGCTTCAGCAGCCCGTCCAGTTCTTTCTTAAATTCCCCTTTGCGCTGTCGCACCATCGGCGCCACCAGCATAATCTTGGTACCAACCGGCAGCGACAGGATTTTATCCACCATCTGGCTCACCGTCTGCGCCTCAATCGGCAGCCCCGTCGCCGGCGAATACGGCGTCCCCGCGCGTGCCCACAACAGGCGCATATAGTCGTAAATCTCGGTAATCGTCCCCACCGTCGAGCGCGGATTGTGCGAGGTCGTTTTCTGCTCAATCGAAATCGCCGGCGCCAGCCCTTCTATGGAATCAACGTCCGGCTTTTTCATCAGGTCAAGGAACTGCCGCGCATAAGCGGAAAGGCTCTCGACGTAACGCCGCTGCCCCTCGGCATAGAGCGTGTCGAACGCCAGCGACGACTTGCCCGACCCCGAAAGGCCGGTGATGACGATAAGGCGGTCGCGGGGAATATCGAGGTCGATGTTCTTCAAATTGTTCACCCTTGCGCCTTTCACGCGGATATACTCGTCCATAAACAGTCAGTTCGTTTAACGTTTGCAGATAACCGGACAAAGTTACGGAGAAAATTGCGAAGAGCCGCCGGACAGTGACCGCAACTTCACGACGACCGCCGCGCGACACGGACGCAGCGACAGGCCGACCGACCGCCGCGGGCGTTTTTCCCGTCACTCCGACAGGAAACGCCGACAGCCCGACAGGACAGGCCTCGGGCCCGGGCACAAAAACGTCTCCCCTCACCACCTTGGCGGCAAAGGGAGACCTATGCGGATTCGGACGGGATGATCTACGCGCGGCGGCGGGCCGTACGCTGGATGAGCCGTTTCAGTTCACCGCCCCAGAGCACGAGGCTCGTGAAGGCGATGATGACCAGCCAGTCGGTCAGGGGAAGCGGCGACACGTTGAACATCTGCCCGCCGATGGTGACAATGATGATTTGCCCCACGAGGATGACCACGGCAATCAGGCCGAAACCACGGCACTGGCGGAGCTGATGGAAAGCCGAATGCCCCGTGGCAAAGGCGCGGGCGTTGAACATGTTCCAGAATTGGAGCAACACGAAGAGCGTGAAGAACACGCTTTCCTCATAGGGGGTGAGCTGCTCGCCCACCTCGCCGTAGGTCGACAGCCAGGCGAAGTCGGTGAGCGACGTCACGTCGGCTTTCTGGAAAACGACAAGCAGGCCGATGAGCAAGGCAGTGAAGAGGACGCCCATGCCGATGATGCCCCGCCACATGGGCCGGCTGACGATGAAGTCCTCACGGCGACGTGGTTTGTCGCGCATGACGTCCTTCGTCGGCGGCAGCGAGGCGAGCGCCATGGCCGCAAAGGTGTCCATGATGAGGTTTACCCACAGCATCTGCGTCACGGTGAGCGGCGACTGCGTCCCCATGAACGCGCCGATGAGCACAATGAGACACGCGGCGACGTTTATGGTCATTTGAAACAAGATAAAGCGGCGGATGTTCAGGTACAAGGAGCGTCCCCACATCACGGCGCGCGTTATGCTCGAAAAGGAGTTGTCGATGATGGTGATGTCGCTGGCTTCCTTGGCCACGCTGGTGCCGTCGCCCATCGAGAGGCCGACTTGCGCGGCCTTCAAGGCCGGTGCGTCGTTCGTGCCGTCGCCCGTGACGGCCACCACCTGCCCCAGTCCTTGCAGGGTTTCGACAAGCCGTTTCTTGTCCATAGGCCGGGCGCGCGATATGATCTTCAAGTCCATCACGCGGTCACGCAGTTCGGCGTCGCTCAGGGCCGCGAACTCTGGTCCGGTAATTTGCTGCCGGTCGCCGTCGGCCGGTTGCCACAGGCCAATCTGCCGTCCGATCTCGCGGGCCGTCCCCGGCGTGTCACCGGTGACGATTTTGATGGCGATGCCGGCGTCGAGGCACTCCTTGACAGCTGCGGGAACTTCCTTGCGCACGGGGTCGGCTATGGCGACGATGCCCATGAACGTCAGATTGTCCGCCACGATCCGGCCGTCGCGGATGACCGGTGCATCGTCCGTCAGTTCCTGCCATGCGAAGCCCAACGTGCGCATGGCCTGATTCTGATAGGCCAGCAGGCGGGCATCGACGTCCGCCTGGGTCACTCCGCCTTCGACCGCGCGGCACAGACCGAAAACGATTTCCGGAGCGCCTTTGACGTAGAGCATGCGCCGCCCCGGCAGGAGCGTCGATTCCACGACCGTGGCCATGTATTTCCGCTCGGTCGAGAACGTGAGCTGCTCTACGACCGTGGCTTTTTCCCGTATGCTGTCGTAATCCGTCCCGGCGTCGTGCAGCCATAACAGCAGGGCGCCTTCTGTCGGGTTGCCCATCGCTTTGGGGTGCGCAACGTCGCTCAGGTCGAGGAAAGCGGTCGAATTGACCGCCATGCCTTCACGGATGCGCCGGCTTTCGTCGTCATCGCCCAACGCGCCGCCCGGCAGGCCGAAGAAGCAGGCCTCATGAACGCGCATTTGGTTCTGCGTGAGCGTCCCGGTCTTGTCCGTGCAGATGACCGTCGTGGCCCCCATCGTCTCGCAGGCGTGCATTTTCCGCACTAAGTTGTTCGTTTTCAGCATTCGGCGCATACTCAGGGCCAAAGAGAGCGTGACGCTCATCGGCAGTCCCTCTGGCACGGCCACGACGATGAGCGTCACGGCCACCATCACCGTCTGCAACAGGTAGGCGGCAAAATCGACCCAGTTGACCTCGGAACTCCAACTGTGGAAGTAGGCGAAAAGCCTGCCGACGAGGATGAGGGCGGCAAGGACGTAACTCACGCGGGTGATGACGTGGCCAAGTCCGTCAAGCTGCTGGTTCAGCGGCGTCTTCACGCTGTTGTCGATCTGCGCGGCGACGAAGACTTTCCCGTTCTCCGTGGCGTCGCCGACTTTCCCGACGCGGAAAATGCCGTGGCCGTCGACCACGGTCGTGCCGCGCAGCACCTGATTGGTCGGATAGGTGGCCTCGCTGTCGAACTCCTCCGGGAGAACGGACTTCTTCACTATGGGTTCGCCCGTCAGCGTCGACTCGTTCACCTGCAAGGACACGGCTTCGATCAGTTCGCCATCGGCGGGCACCTCATCGCCTGTGTTGAGCACCACGAGGTCGTCCACGACGACGTCGCACCGCGGCACTTCGGTCGGGTGGCCGTTGCGGATGACCTGCACCGGCTCGTTGTCGTTCACTTGATTGAGGACGTTGAACGCCTTGTTGGCCTTGACTTCAAACCAGAAGCCGATGCCCGTGGCCAGGACGATGGCCACAAAGATGCCCACTGGCTCGAAAAAGACTTCTGCCCCCTTGTCCTCGCCGGTGTACTCGAAAATCGCGATGCCCACCGAGGCCAGCAGAGCCACCAGCAGGATACGGATAATGGGGTCTTCGAACTTTTCAAGAAATTGCTGCCCCAGCGGTTCGCGTTCG
>USCX01000128.1 GCA_900553285.1 uncultured Prevotella sp. | reverse complement strand
ACGACCCCCTGATTAACAGTCAGGTGCTCTAACCAACTGAGCTACTGAAGCAGTAGTGCAACTCCGATAACTGGCGCTTCAGGATGGGCTTGAACCAACGACCCCCTGATTAACAGTCAGGTGCTCTAACCAACTGAGCTACTGAAGCAGTAGTGCAACTCCGATAACTGGCGCTTCAGGATGGGCTTGAACCAACGACCCCCTGATTAACAGTCAGGTGCTCTAACCAACTGAGCTACTGAAGCAGTAATGCAAGCGTAGCTCGGATTTGCGCTGCAAAAGTAATGGTTATTTTTGAAATTAGCAATATATTTGCAGGAAATAATGCAAAAAAAATCAGATGAAGCGAGTAATAGGCATAGGGAATGCGTTGGTCGACGTACTGGCGCCGATTGATAATGATAAGATTTTGAATGACTTGTCACTTCCCAAGGGCTCCATGCAGCTCATAAGCGAGGAACAGTTCCGGGCGTTCAGCCGTTTGATGGAGGACATGGACACGAGCCGGGCCACGGGCGGTTCGGCGGCCAACACCATTCTTGCGATTGCTCAGCTGGGCGGTGAACCCGGATTTATCGGAAAAATCGGCGATGATGAGGCCGGACGTTTCTTTGCCGACTACTTTTGCCAGCAGGGCGTGCAGACTCGCTTGAAGCGGTCAGGCCTTCCGAACGGCATTGCGTCGACGTTCATTTCGCCCGACGGGCAGCGGACGTTTGGCACCTATTTGGGAGCGGCTGCCGGGTTGACGGCCGACGATCTGGACGCCGCCACTTTTGAAGGTTACGACTACCTTTATGTGGAGGGCTATCTCGTTCAGAACCATTCGCTCATCGACCGGGCGTTTGAACTGGCTCATGCGGCGGGCATGCAGGTATGTCTGGATATGGCGAGCTACAACATTGTAGAGGAGGACTACGATTTCTTTGTCCACCTTGTCGGTCAGACAGACATTCTTTTTGCCAACGCCGACGAGGCCCGCGTGTTTACGGGGCATGGCCCTCATGAGGCGGCTGATGAGCTGGTGCAGACGAACCCTATCGTTGTGGTGAAGAACGGAAAGAGGGGTGCTGTCATACGGAGCGCCGACGAGGCGTTCGATGTGCCTGCGCTCGATGTGCCCCGCGTTGTCGATACGACGGCGGCCGGCGATTTCTTTGCCGCCGGCTTCCTTTACGGCGTGGCCCAAGGCTGGCCGTTACGCCGGAGCGCGGAATTGGGTAGTCTTCTGGCCGGGCATATCATCCAAGTGGCCGGAACGGCACTTCCTCCCGCCTCTTGGGCAGATATCAAAGCGAATCCGTTGTTCTTGGAAGATGCGGACGCATAACTAACAGGGTACACATTATATATAATAGGCTTTCTGATGAAACGAATACTTTCCCTTTTGTGGCTGGTGGCTGTCACACTCCCGCTCGTCGCCCAAGCCAACCATAATTTCGAGGTGGCAAAGAACCTGGACATCTTCAATGCTTTCTATAAGGAGCTTGACCTGTATTACGTGGATACGCTCGACGCGCAACGGCTGGTGCAGTCGGCCATCGGGGGAATGCTCGACGAACTCGACCCCTATACGGAGTTTTATTCAGAGAAGTCGCGCGAGGACTTGAAGCAGATGACGACAGGAAAATACGCCGGCATCGGTGCCATTATCCAGTATAATAAAAAAACGGACCGTTGCGTCATCGGCGACCCGTTTGCCGGCAATCCCGCCGCAAAGGCGGGGCTGCGTGCCGGCGACGTCATTTTGGCGATTGATGGCAAAGATGTCGGCGTGCGGGGCAGCCGCGAAGCGGCAGAGTATTCGCAGTCGGTGAGCGATGCGCTGCGCGGAGAGCCCGGTTCAAGCTTCGAAATCAGCGTGCAACGACCCGGAGAGGCTCAACCTCGGACGATGACCATCGTCCGGGAGACGGTGGCCGTTCCGGCCATTACGTACTATGGCATGATTGACGGCACGGCGGGTTATATCCTCCTGAGCGAATATACCGAGGACTGCGCCCGTTATGTGCGGCGGGCCATCGTGGACCTTAAACAGCAGGGTATGACGAAACTGGTGCTCGACCTGCGCAACAACGGCGGCGGCCTGATGTCGGAAGCCGTCAATCTCGTCAACCTCTTTCTGCCCAAGGGGAAAGAAGTGCTCAGTACGAAAGGGAAGGTCGCGGAGATGAACCAGACGTATAAGACGGCCGACGACCCGATCGATCTCGATCTTCCCCTTGTGGTGCTCGTCAATGGCGCTACGGCCTCCGCGGCCGAAATTACGTCCGGCGCCCTGCAGGACTATGACCGTGCGGTTGTCCTTGGCACCCGGACTTATGGCAAAGGACTCGTTCAGCAGCCCCGCGACCTCCCTTATGGTACGCAGATGAAGCTCACCACGAGCAAGTATTACATTCCCAGCGGGCGCTGTGTCCAGGCTTATGATTTCAAACACCGCAATGCGGATGGTTCGCCCCGTCATCTGCCCGACAGCCTTTGTCGGGAGTTCAGGACGGCGGCCGGCCGGATTGTGCGTGACGGGGGAGGCATTACGCCTGACGTTGTCCAGCCGGCCGATACGGTGTCGGCGTTAGCGGCCTACTTGCTTTATTCTGACGAGCTCTTCGATTTTTGCAACACCTATCGTAACGCGCATGACAGCCTGCCGGCCCCCGAGGTCTATGCCTTGCCGGAGGCTGAATATGACAGTCTGAAGAATTATCTTGGCCGTTCGGGCTTCACCTACGACCGGGAGACAAAACGCCTTCTTGCCGCCCTTGAAAAAGCCGCCCGCCTTGAAGGCACGGCCGACAGCGCCAAGGCAGAGTTCGGTGCCCTCAGGGCAAAGCTGAGCCCCAACTTGAATGCCGACCTCGACCGCCATCGTGAAGAAGTCTGTCGGCTTGTGGCCACGGAGTTGGTGCGTCGCTATTATTATGCTTCCGGTGTGGCCCGCTACGTGTTGCGTCATGACAAACTGATTGACCGTGCCGTCGAATTGCTCAACCATCCAGACGAAATGAAGCGGTTGCTGAGTCCGGAAGAAGGATAAGCGTCCCGTGCAGGACCGCGTCCTGAACGGGACGTGACCGGCCGTCGGCGCGTGTAGCCTGATGGCCTTTACGGTCGCCCTGACAGAAAATCCTGTCAGGGCGACCGTTTTTTTTCTCAGCCGGACAGGAATTTCTCTCAGCCAGGGCGGGGTGGGATGCCGGCGTGAAGGAGGGGCGGCGTTCCCGTTGCCTGCTTCGGGAAAACTGGAAAAAGTGCGGCGTCCGGAACATCAGGTTCCGGACGCCGTGTACTGGTGAGGTATGGCCGCTTTCAGGCGGCCGGTCTCATTTCACGATGAGGAGGAAGTAGTTCTTCTTTCCCCTCTGGACGAGCAGGTATTTGCCGGCCAGCAGGTCGGCCGGTTCGATGAGGCGGTCGGGCGTTTCGAGCTTCTCCTTGTTGAGGCTGACGCCGCCGCCCTGTACGAGCTTGCGCATCTCGCCTTTCGAGGCGAAACATTGGGTCGTTCCGGCCATGAGGTCGACCGCTTTGGCGCCGAGGGCCTGTTCGCGGCCTACCTCGAAGCGCGGCACGCCCTCGAAGACGGCGAGCAGGGTGGCCTCGTCGAGGTGTTCGAGGTTTTCGCGGGTCGAGCGGCCGAAG
>USCX01000127.1 GCA_900553285.1 uncultured Prevotella sp. | reverse complement strand
AGGACATCGGCCGCCAGATCCAGTTCTTCGGCGCGCGCTGCAACTTGGCCAAGGCGCTGCTGCTGGCCATCAACGGCGGCCGCTGCGAGAACACCGGCACCGTCATGGTGAAGGACATCCCCGTGCTCATCGGAGAGCGGTTGAACTTTGAGGAAGTGCTCTCG
This sequence comes from uncultured Prevotella sp., assembly GCA_900553285.1. Lineage (GTDB taxonomy): Bacteria > Bacteroidota > Bacteroidia > Bacteroidales > Bacteroidaceae > Alloprevotella. Next base: position 3,560 of record USCX01000127.1, on the reverse strand, counting down.
AACTATAAAAAGGTGCTGTCGGAAATCGCCCGCGTCTACAACGATGCGATGAACATCATCCACTACATGCACGACAAGTACTACTACGAGAAGGCGCAGATGGCATTCGTCGACACGAATCCCCGTATCAATCTGGCATACGGCGTGGCCGGCCTGTCGATTGCCCTCGACTCGCTCTCTGCCATCAAGTATGCCAAGGTCACCGCTCACCGCAACGAAATCGGCCTGACCGACCGTTTCGACATCGAGGGCGATTTCCCCTGCTTCGGCAACAACGACGACCGCGTCGACCACCTCGGCGTCGACCTGGTCTACTTTTTCAGCGAGGAGCTCAAAAAGCATCCGGTCTACAAGAACGCCCGTCCGACCCTCTCGCTGCTCACCATCACGTCGAACGTCATGTACGGCAAGAAAACCGGAGCCACGCCAGACGGCCGCGCGGCCGGCGTGGCCTTCGCCCCCGGGGCCAACCCCATGCACGGACGGGATAAGAGTGGCGCCGTGGCCTCGCTCAGCTCGGTGGCCAAGTTGCGTTACCGCGACTCGCAGGACGGCATCTCGAACACGTTCAGCATCGTGCCCAAGTCGCTCGGCCCCACGCCCGAGGAGCGTGTTGAAAACCTCGTCACGCTCATGGACGGATACTTCACCAAGGGCGCCCATCACCTCAACGTGAATGTGTTGAACCGCGAGATGCTCATGGACGCCATGGAGCACCCCGAAAAATATCCCCAACTGACCATCCGCGTCTCGGGGTATGCGGTGAACTTCATCAAGCTGAGCCGTGAGCACCAGCTCGAAGTCATCTCACGCTCGTTCCACGAGCGCATGTGATCACGCTGTGACAAATATGAGCGGCAGGCTGACGGACAAAGTCAGCCTGCCTTTGAGTGGTTATCAATACCTGTATTATGAGAGCCTATATTACGTTACTGTCTACTGAAAGCTACGCTCCCGGTGTGGTGGCGCTGCATCGTTCGTTGGGCGCCGTCGGGGCCAAGTATCCCCTGTATTGTGCCCTTTCTGCCTGTATCGATGAAAAGACGCAGCGCGATTTGGAGAAAGAGGGCATACCTTGCCTACGCCTGAAGCGTGCTGCGCTGACGCATGAAATCATCCCGGAAGGTGTCGGAATGCGGCATTGGAATTACACGTTCGACAAACTCCTGGTGTGGGAGCTGACCCAATTTGAAAAGTTGGTCTTCCTGGATTCAGACATGCTTGTCCTCCATAACGTGGATGAACTTTTCGAGCGCGAACCGTTCTCGGCCGTCGTAGCGGGGGCCTCCATGCCGGGCAATGAGGACTGGAAGGATTTGAATTCAGGGCTGATGGTCATAGAGCCGGACGAGAATGTGGCGGAAGCCTTGCTGGAGCATATAGAGCCGACGGTGGAGGAATTCCACGCCAGAGGACGCATGGCCGTAGGTGACCAGGATGTCATCACGCATTACCTGTCCGGCTGGCGGGACAGGGAGGAACTCCATCTTGAAGAGGGATACAATGTTTTTGCCGCATACTTGGATTATTACCTCACTTCCTTGGGCTATACCCTCTCTGCTACCCCCCCCAGCAAGAAAGATGCCGGAAACTTGTACGCGTCGTGCATTTCACCGGGACAACCAAGCCGTGGATGGAGCGGCGCGACTTTCGCCATTTCATAAGACTGTTGCTCCTGTGGCGGCGGAAACCTTATTATGTAAAGGCTTATTGTAAATACAGGCGCTATATGTAAAAGCAGGGGTCTCCCCGGCCGTGCGGGTAAGCCGGACGTGGATTCGCCCGCACGGCCTCGTCCCGCTTCTTTCCGACTGCCTCCTTAGGGAGCATGCAGTGACATAAATATGCCCTTTTGCTACATGGAAAAACTCAGAGTACATTCTTATGAAAGCATGGGGACCTTCGACGGTCCCGGCGTGCGCTATGTGGTCTTTCTCCAAGGCTGCCCGTTCCGTTGTCTCTACTGTGCCAACCCCGATACCATCGACGCCGTGGGCGAAAGCACACCGACCGACATCGACTACATCGTCGGGCAGGCCGTCTCGATGAAGCCTTTCTTCGGCAAGCGCGGCGGCGTGACGTTCAGCGGGGGTGAGCCCACCGTGCAGGCTGCGGCGCTCATCCCGCTGGTGGAGCGCCTGAAAGCGGCGGGCATCCACGTCTGTCTGGACTCGAACGGAGGGGTGTGGAACGATGACGTGGAGCGCCTTCTCGGCCTGACGGATCTCGTGCTGCTCGACGTGAAGGAGTTCAACCCCGGGCGTCACCGCCGCCTGACGGGGCGCGACAACGCGCAGACGCTCCGCACGGCCGCCTGGCTCGAAGCCCACGGAAAACCCTTCTGGCTACGCTACGTGCTGGTTCCGGGCATCAGCGACGCCGAAGCCGACATCCGTGCGCTGGGCGAACGCCTCGGCGGCTACAAGTCGGTCGAGCGGGTCGAACTGCTCCCCTACCACACCCTCGGAGTGCATAAGTACGAGGCGATGGGGCTGGAGTACAAACTCCGCGACGTGCGGGAGAACACCCCCGAACAGCTCGACCGCGCCGCGGCCCTGCTGCGCGAATACTTCCCGACGGTGGTGGTCAACTGACCCGAAGGGGACGTCCGCCGGAGGGAGTGCGGACAACCAAAAATCCGGGACGCCGCGGCGAAAACGCACGGCGGTCCCGGATTTTTTTCGTACCTTCGCCGGAAATCCATTGTCTGCGACAATGAAGAACCGACTTCCCGACCTGAACGTCCCGGCCCGCGAACGCATCGGCTGGGTGGACCTCCTGCGCGTGATCGCCTGCTTCCTGGTGGTCTTCTCCCACAGCTGCGACGCCTTCGTCGCCGTGTTCGACAGCGACCGCGCCACCTTCCTGCAAGGAGCGTTGGCAGGCAGTTTCGTCCGGGCCTGCGTGCCGCTGTTCGTGATGATGTCGGGCGTGCTGCTGCTGCCCGTGCGGACCGGAACGGGGGCTTTCTACCGCAAGCGCATCGGCCGCGTCCTCCTGGCGCTGGTCTTCTGGTCGCTGACGCTGCCCGTGCTCTACTACCTGTATATGCGCTACGTCGGGACCTCCAGCCCGTCGATCGACCCCGCGCTGTTCACCGGCGAAGCGACGCTGCACAAGATGTGGACCTTCGTCTTCAACTTCTGCTACGACACCACGCCGCTCTGGTATCTCTATATGCTGATAGGACTTTATCTGATCATGCCGCTGATCAGCCCGTGGCTCGAACGGGCCTCGCGGCGCGAGTTGCAGAGCGTCCTCGCGATCTGGGGCCTGACGCTGCTGCTGCCCTACGTGAAGATGCTGGCCCCGGCGCTGGGCTACACGGGCAATTACGGCAACACGGGGCTTTACGGCGTCTGCGACTGGAACGAGTTCGGCACGTTCCACTACGTCTCGGGCTTCGCCGGTTACCTCGTGCTGGCCTTCTACCTCGTGAAATTCCCGCCCGCATGGAACTGGCGCAGGACATTGGGCATCTGCATCCCGACCTTCCTCGCCGGATACCTCGCCACGGGGCTGGGCTACGTGGTGATGCAGAAACATTTCCCGGGCAACTA
>USCX01000126.1 GCA_900553285.1 uncultured Prevotella sp. | reverse complement strand
GGCATACTGGCTGCTTCCTTTGCCTGCCCACCGGGCTTTGACGATGCGGTAGCCGAAGCGTTCGCGCAGGGCTTGGGCGTTCGGGCAGTTGGTCCGGTGGATTTTGATGCCACCGTTGACGGTGACGAAGCCGAATATGTCGTCGCCATAAACGGGGTGGCAGCAGCGGGCCAGTTGGAAATCGATTCCTTTCAGGTTCTGGTCGATGACGAGCACGTCTTCGTCGCCCGCGCCTGGCTTGTGGGCGTTTTCCGCGTCGAAAGTGTATTCTTCGGCGCTGCGGGCGGTCTGACGTTCCAGCAGGTTGTTTTCGTGGCGATAGAGTTCGACGTAGGTCTCGATCAGCTCGTTCGTGTTCAGCCTTTCCTCGGCGAGGGCTTTATAGAACTCGCTGGCTTCCTTGAATCCCGTTTTCCGGATGAGGGCGCTGATGACGCTTTCGTCCCATTCGATTTTCCGGTTTTTCAGTTTGCGTTCGAGCAGCTCGCGGGCCATCGTGCCCTCTTTGGCCTGATTCTCCTTGACGGCCTGACGGATTTTCGACTTGGCGCGCCCGGTGGCTACATATTTGGCCCATTCGGGTTTGGGCCGCTGTGTGTGTGAGGTCAGCACTTCGATGGTATCGCCGCTGGTGAGGGGCTGGCGCATGGGGACGTTGCGCCCGTTCACCCGTCCGCCGACGCAGTGGTTGCCGACGTTGGTGTGTATGCGGTAGGCGAAGTCGAGCACGGTGGCGCCTTTGGGGAATTTGAAGAGGTCGCCCTTGGGCGTGAATACGTAGACTTCGTCCTCGTTCAGGCTGGTCTTGAACTGGTCCATCAGTTGGAGGTCGTCGCCCGTTTCGAGCGCCGTCCGGATGTTGGCCAGCCACTCGTCGACCGAGCTGTCGCCGGCATGGACACCCTTGTAGCGCCAGTGGGCCGCCAGTCCGTGCTCGGCTATCTCGTCCATGCGCTCGGTGCGGATTTGTACTTCGACCCATTTGTTCTCGGGGCCGAGCACGGTGATGTGCAGGCTTTCGTAGCCGTTGCTCTTGGGGATGCTCAGCCAGTCGCGCAGGCGTTTGGGGTTGGGCTGGTAGCGGTCGGTGATGAGGCTGTATGCCTGCCAGCATTGCAGCTTCTCCTTGTCGAGCGGGGCGTCGATGATGATGCGGATGGCAAAAAGGTCGTAAACGCCCTCGAACGGGCAGTGCTGTTTTTTCATCTTCTGCCAGATGGAGTGGATGCTCTTTGTGCGGCCTTTGATGTGGAAGCGCAGGCGCGCGAGCCAGCATCTCCTGTATCGGTGCGATGAAGCTCTCGATGTAAGCGTCGCGCGCCGCCTTGGTCGCGTTGAGCTTGTCCTTGATCATGTAGTAGGCGTCGTGTTCGAGGTATTTCAGCGAGAGGTCTTCGAGTTCGCTCTTGAGCTGGTAGAGCCCCAGTTTGTGGGCCAAGGGGGCGTAGAGGTAGGCTGCTTCGGTGGCGGCGCTGCGCACGGCTTCCTGGTTCGGGTTGTTCTTGATATGCCGCATGAGGTTGACACGGCTGGCTATGATGAGCAGCACGACGCGCATGTCTTCGGCGAACGAGACGAGAAGGTTACGGAAATTGTCTGTCTGGATGCTGGGCGTTTTGTCATAGAGCTGGCTGACGCGGCGGAGGCCATGAAGGATGCCCGTGACGCCGGGCGAGAAGGTGCGGCTGAGCGCGTCGGGATCGGTTTCGGCGGGCAGTCCGGGCTGGATGAGGCAGGCCGTGAGCGCATCGCCGCGCAGCCCGATCTCCTCGGCGGCCAGAACGGCTGTCTGTATGGCCGTGAGCACGGGGTTGAGGCCGAATGTGTCGCGTTTCAGCGTCCCGCCTTGTGCGGATTGCATGAGGCGGTCGCGGATTTTCCGGTAGCCGTTGTGGGCGAAGAGGTCGGCATCGAGGCCGTGCAGGGTGCGGAAGAGCGTGAGAAGCTCGCTGCGTTCTTCTGGCGTGAAAAGGAGTTTTTCAGCGTTCATAGGCCTAACGTTTTGGACAAAAGTACGTTTTTTCTTCGGATTTCGCAGCACCGATAGCGGAAAAAACGGTTTGTGTTGTCTTTTGTCGCCCGGTGTGGTGCCGTTGTTTCTCAAACGGAGTGCCCCAAGCCTGACGGCGCACTCCGCGGTTTGCGTGGCGAAGAAGGCTGTCGCTGTCGCGTCCGTCGGCGGCGGGCCCTGCGTTTCGGTCTGGGCGGCAGGGTTTATGGTCAGTGTGACAGGCGTTTCGGTCAGGGCGACAAGAATTTCTGTCAGTGCGACAGCTTTTTCCGGGTGGGGCGACAGCGTTTTCGGTCATTATTTGAAAACTGCGGTTCGTGGCTGTCGGTTTTTTCTGTCGGGGCGATGGCCGGGTGCGAGGCTGGCCGGGCGCTCCGGAACAAACAGCCCCGCGTCGGCTGAGGGACGCGGGGCTGTCGGTTCGGTGTGTATGCGATGCCTTATTTGGGCAGTGTCACTTTGAAAATGTCGCTGTCTATGTGCTGTTCTTTGATGATGCCCTTCATTTGGTTCACGATGGCGGCGTTGCTGCTCGACAGGTCGTTGTCCTCGTGGAGGTCGTTGGCCAGGTCGAAGAGCTTGCAGTTTCCGTTCTGTACGACGAGTTTCCAGTTGCCCATGCGGAGGCCCATCATGTTCGTTTCGTGGAATTCCCAGTAGAGAAATTCGTGGGTCTTCTGGTCGTCGTCTTTGCCCATCAGGGTGGGGTAGAACGAGATGCCGTCGAAGTAGTCGTTTTTGATTTTGGGGTTCTTGAACGCGTCGGGGAAGCCCGTGATGCCGGCTACGTCGCAGAATGTGGGCATGATGTCGTAGAAGGCGAGCTGGTGGTCAGAGACGGTGCTGGGTTGGATTTTTCCCGGCCAGCGCGCGATGAACGGCACGCGGATGCCGCCTTCGTATGTACTGCGCTTCTTGCCTTGAAGGAGACCGTCGCGGTTGAAGAAGTCGGGGTCGGCACCGCCCTCTTCGTGAGGCCCGTTGTCCGAAGTGAAGATGACGAGCGTGTTCTCGTCGAGGCCTTTCTCTTTGAGCTTAGCCAGGATTTGGCCGACGTAGGCGTCGAGACGCGTGATCATGGCGGCGAACTGTGCGTGTGCGATGTCTGTCGGCGCGTAGCGTGAGCCGGCGTCGCCTCCGTACGATTTCTCCTGGCAGAAGTAGCCCTCATAGGCTTTGAGGATGGAGTCGTTGGGGTTGATGAGCTCGGCATGTGGCAGGGTGTAGGTGAAGATGCCGAAGAAGGGCTGGTCGGCACTCTGCTTGTCGAGCCACTCCATGGCCTTTTCGTGGATGAGGTCGGCCGAATACTCCTTGCGGTTGAGGTAGTCGTTGCCGGAGAGCTGGTGTTGCGTGTTCTGGGTCAGCTCGACACGGCGTACCTCCTCGTCGCCCCGCGAGCGGCTGTATTCGTTGAGGAAGTTGGGATAGTAGGAGTGGGCTTGGAACTGGCAGATATAGCCGTAGTATTCGTCGATGCCGCGTTTGTCGGGCGTTGATTCAGAGCCTTCATAGCCTCCGGCCCATTTGCCGAACGTGCCCGTCTTGTAGCCGTTCTCCTTCATGATTTCCGGGAGGATTTTATGGTCTTTGTCATAGGGTTCCTGCCCGACAAGGTCGTAGTCCTCGCTGACGCCATATTTAATCATGGGGCGGCCGCGCCAATACTCCTTGTTACCGCGGACGTGGGTGTGACCCGTGTGCTGGCCGGTCATGAACGTGGCACGCGAAGGAGCGGACACGGGGCTTCCGGCATAG
>USCX01000125.1 GCA_900553285.1 uncultured Prevotella sp. | reverse complement strand
CCTTGTGCAGGATGATGCTCCCTCTTTGCCTCTGAGCCTTGTCCATGTCGTCGAAAGATGAATCATAAGCGCAAATATAGGAAAAGGATTGCAAAAACAAACCAACAGGTCTGTTTTATTGTGTTAAAACAACTAATTTTAGATGATATGCGAGTGTGAGCGGGCGGAAAATCGGTTTCAGGCTTTCAACAAGGAGTAAATAAAATGCAGTTTCTTCCTCAGTTGCTTGATATTCAGACCTTGAAAAAATGATTGTTCAAAAGAGGAGCCGAAAAAGACTTGCCAGAACATTGAGGCCGTTTCTTCCACATCCAGGTCCTGACGCATTTCCCCGTTTTCTTTTGCCTTTTGGATGGCGGTCTCCCACAGCTGGAGATTCTGCTCGAATATGTTGGCCAGCTTTTTCTCTACATTCGGATAATATAATCGCACTTGCATCAGCAGATGGTAGTAGTAGAAATTGAAGCAGCACCCGTTGGGATTGTTGCCGTCGTTAAGCATGTGCACAAGGCGGTTCATGGTATTTTCCACACCCTCTACATATTGGTCGATAAACTCCGAAAACGAACCTCCCGTGAATTTGAACTTGTTTTCCAACTGCTGGGTGTTGAATACGTATTTGTCCACTACTGCAACAAACAGGTCAAGTTTGAGAGGGAAATAATAAATCAGTCCGGCTTTTGACAACCCACAGGCTTTGGCTATTTCCATTTGGCTTGCTTTTTCGTAATTCATTTTGGCGAATACCCGTAATGCATTTTCCAATACTTCTTCCTTGTTGGTAAACATACTTCTTCTGTTATTTTGCTTTCTGTAACAAAGATATGTATTTGAAACCATCTCACAATGGTTTTAATCTTTTTTTTGTATGGCTGATTATCGTTTTTTTTGGAGTATGATTAAAAAAAAGTCTCGGCACACATCTTTCTATTTGCAAAACTCGAATCTGCCTTTCGATATGCGGAGTAATGATAGTTGGCCCGCTCATGACAGTTTTCCCATGATTCTGGAAAATAGAAACAAACTGGATGTGGACGGATATTGTTTCCCCCGATTTCCTTCCGGTTCAAAGATATGGAGGCTGCGGGTATGATAAGAAAAGAGGGAACAGAATATTTGCACCTCCACAGGAAGAAAAAGATGGTAATCCCATCATGCTGTCCATCCATTGATGGATAGGCAAACATATTCTTCATGTTCACATTCTTTTGTATAGTAATGAATTAAACAGATATGGCGCATTTTGTATTGAATCAAACGTTTAAACGGTTAAAGTCAGCATACTTTTTTGTGGAATAATAATAAAGTAGTACCTTTGCATAAAATATACGATTATGGCCATAACGATTAAGAACATCCCGGTTTTGGAAGGTGCTACGGCAGAGGATTTTGTGCGTAGTGCTGACAAGAATGCTGTAAAGGCAACGCCCCGTTTGTCGGCTACAGCCAAGAAACGGTTACAGAAAGTATTAGAGAAATCCCGTTCATTCCGTTTCAATTAAGCATGGACGAGATTTCCTTGTATGATGATTGCGTCATGCTTGCCTGCAATAAAGAGGTGCGTGATAATTGTCTCCCTTTCAGTTGTGGCGTGGACGACCTTGATGATTTTTTCATCAATGATGCCGATTTGTATGCGGAAGAATTGTTGGGGAAGACTTATTGTTGGGTGACGACGGAAGCCCCGCACCGTATTGTGGCGTTGTTCACATTGTCGAATGACAGTATCAAGACCAAGCTGATGCCCTCCAATGACAAAAAACGCTTCCAACGCAACATCGTCAATCCCAAGAGAGGACGCAGCTACCCGGCCGTGTTGATTGGCAGATTGGGGGTTAATCGTGATTTTCAAAACTCACCGAGCCATGTCGGTCGACAGTTGATGTCTTTTATCAAGGACTGGTTCCGACATGAGGACAACAAGACCGGATGCCGCTTTATCGTGGTGGATGCCTACAATGAGGACAAGGTGCTTCGCTATTATGAAAAAAATGGCTTTGTCCCCCTGTACAAGACAGAGGAAATAGAAAAGCAATACTATGATATTCCGCAGGACGAGCATCTGAAAACCCGCTTGCTGTATTTTGATTTGAAAAAGAAATAGAGCACCTTGGCGGATATGGTTTCCGATGTCCTTACTGGAAAAAGGTTTCAGCGACACGCCTATTTCTCAAAAAGCAGCATATATTCCACCTTCCTTCTTTTCTCTATGCTCGGAATTACCCGGCCTTTGTAACACCGGAAAGAAATGTACTCCTTGTAAATGTCCCTGTTCCCAGCCTCCAGCTTTTGTATGAGCCTGCTTTTGGGCAGGTCTTTGCTGCCTAACAGACGGTAGGCTCCCACCTGGTAGGCGAGGCAGGAAAGCAGGGTCGAATCACGCCCGAACCGGCGGAACAGGCGGCACAGCTTCATCAGGTCGGCCCGCAGGATGGAATCGCCCTGCGCCCGGGTGATGTTGTTGGTAAGCCGCTCGCCGGGGAGCACATGGTGTCCCCAGCCCACATAGGGCCAGTGCTTCTTCTCGCCATGCCAGCCTTCATGGTATTTCGTGCATAGGATGGCCCTCTCCAGCGGAGGAAGCCGGTACAGGGACAGAGCGGCGGATGGTGTTCCTCCTCCGTGCTTTCCCTGCCCGTACAGGGCCGCCGCTGCGCACAGGAGCAGCACGACGGCCGTTGTCGTTCTTGCATGTCTCATTTCGCCCCCCATTTGTTCAACACGTCCTTTATCATCTCCTTTACGTCCTGGCCTACCTGCACGAAGTTCTTGTACAGGATGCGCTCCCGTTCCTCCCTCGACGGGAAGGTGTAGAACTTCGGCAGGGGCACATACCCGGCTTCCTCTTTCTTTATCTCCCTCATGTCGAAGTCGGTCTTGCAGAAGAATTTCGTGGTCTTGAACTCCTCCGCTTCCTGGATGTTCATCGAGCCGCCTGCACCGGTCTTGGTCTTGGTGAAGTCCCTCGCCGTCTGGCCGCAGATCCACCCGGTCGCCATGTCGGAGATTTTCGAGGCGGGCACCAGGCTGTCCATGTTCTCGTTGAGATTGATGGAAGTCTTGTCGCGGTCTATGGTTACGCCTTTCTTTATCTGCACCACCTTGCCGAAGATGTCGTTGCTCAGCCATTCCAGGGTCTCCTTGCTTCGGGCAGAACCGCTCACCACGTTGCCTACGGTGGTGATGATTTTCTCCATGCCCACCTTGCCGTAGTCGGCTTCCAGCTGCGGCAGTTCCTGAAAGCCCAATGCCACGCTCACCTTGTTGCTTCGGGCCGTTCCTATCAGGCGGTCTATCTTGTGGAAGTACAGGGTCGGAAGCTCGTCCACGATGATGCTCACGGGGATGTTCTTGCCTTGTCCGGTGTTCACACGGGTTACAAGGCGGTTCAGGATAAGGGCGTTCAGGGCGCCGATGATGCTCTCCATTTCCGGGTCGTTGGCGATGAGCAGGTAGCTCGGATTCTTCGGGTCGCTCACTTTCAGGTCGAAGTCGTCACCGTCCTTGTGGAATATCCAGTACGATTCCTTGGTAGCCAGTCGGGAAGTATAGACACGCAACGTTCCAATCATACCTTCCAACTGTTCCATCGCTTTGTTCTTGAAGGCGGTCTGGAACGGACCGAGCAGCGGTGCCACCTCGTTGTCGGTCTCCAATACTTCGAAGATGGTCTGGTAGCTCTCATTCAGGAACGACAGGATGTGCGGCATGTCGCTGTACTTGCCCAACCAGTAGGCGGGTTCCACAATGTTCCCGTCCTTGCGGTCGCGCACTACGCCCGTCGGCTTC
>USCX01000124.1 GCA_900553285.1 uncultured Prevotella sp. | reverse complement strand
CATGAGGCCGGACGCAAAAAGAGGGCGCACCTTGACGGGTGCGCCCTCTTCGCTTATGGGTTCAAAGACCGGTTTACCTTACTTCAATACTGCGGCTGACATTCGGCCGTTCGACGACCTGATGTTTCGGCAGTTCGATGTGAAGCACGCCGTGCTCGACAGAAGCCGAAATCTTGTCTTTCTCCACATCGTCGGGCAGAATGAGTGTCTGGCAGAACTTCGAGTATGAAAACTCGCGGCGCAGATAGCGTGCCGGACGCTTGTGCTCCGTCTTCTCCTCTTTCTTTTCCATCGAGATGACGAGGTTGTCGTTCTGGTCGATTTCCACCTTGAAATCATCTTTCGACAGTCCTGGAACGGCCAGCTCGACACAATAATCGTCTTCGTGCTCGATGACGTTGACAGCCGGGGCGGTAGTGTTGGCGCGCTCCCTCCAATCGGTATCGAAAAAGTCGTTGAAAATGCTCGGTAGCCAGTTCTGATTGTTTCTTACGAGTGCCATAATTTTTCTCTCCTATGATTTTACTGTTTAATTGTCTGTTAAACGGGCCTCTCACTTACGTTCCGAAGTCCGCCATAGGAGTTACAAAGCCCGTGCCAAGCCGGAAACAGCCCTCACGTGCCCCGTTTTTCCGTCAGAGACTGACAAAATGCCATTCATCTCGCCATGCTGTCAGCCCCTTCCCGGCGTCCGGCCCGGCCGCCGGCCTGTCCGACACCACGGTCAGGCCGACCGTCCGGCGCGTCGGGGCGACACGTTCTTCCGTCGCAGTGACCGTCGTCCGTTCCGCCCGGGGCGGGCCGTACGCTGACGGGCACAAAAAATCCCGGCCACCTCCGGGAAGGAGATGGCCGGGACGTCATACATCCGGCACAAGGCCTTATTTCACTTCAATGGTGTGTTTGGCGTTGACTTCTGCCGTTTCCTTGCGTTTCGGCAGTTCGACATGCAGCACGCCATGCTCGACGCGAGCCGAAATCTTGTCCTTCTCCACGTCGTCCGGCAGTATCAGGGTCTGCTGGAACTTCGTGTAAGAGAACTCACGGCGCAGATAGCGCTCGTTCTTCTTCTCATCTTTCTTTTCGTCCTTCTTCTCCATCGTGATGACGAGGTTGTCGTTCTGATCGACGTCAACCTTGAAATCATCTTTCGACAGTCCGGGAGCAGCCAGCTCCACACAATAGTCATCGTCGTGCTCAATCACGTTGATGGCAGGCGCGGTGGCGTTTGCACGTCCCATCCAATCGGTATCAAAGAAGTCATTGAAAATGCTCGGTAACCAGTTCTGATTGTTTCTTGACGGTGTCATAATCTTATCTCCTATCTTTAAGTGTTTGTAACGTTGTCTCTGAACTTCCTCGCTTGCGTTCCGAAGCTCACCCTAAATCATGCAAAGGCCGTGCCAGCCGCCGGAAGCCCCCGCCGACTGCCATATTCGCGCCCGGCGGCTGACAGATTGTTACGGAAAGTGCCATCCTGTCCACTTATGTCAAAGAAATACATTCGTCCCAACCGACCCAAACGCCCCGCTTCACAACAAGGGGGAAATGGGGCGCTGATCCTTCCGGACCACAGGGCCGTCGGCCGGATGCGGTCAGTCGGTTTTCGTTTCGAGCAGTTTTTCGAGGCGGAGCATCTCGTCGCGGAACTGGGCCGCCTGCACAAAGTCGAGTTTCTTGGCCGCTTCCTGCATCAGACGGCGCGTCCGCCCGATGGACTTCTCCAACTGAGAGCGCGTCATGTAGTCGAGCACGGGATCAGCCGCGGCCGTCACGGCACCATCGGCAAGGGGCGCATAGGCCTTCGACGCCGCAGGCTGTTTTTCTTCTGCCGCGGCCTTGGCTGTCTGGACCAGGACGTTGTTGCCGATCGACTTGCGGATTTGCTGCGGCGTAATGCCGTGGGCTTCATTATAGCGTAACTGTTTTTCGCGACGGCGGTTGGTTTCGTCGATGGTCTGCCGCATCGACTCCGTAACGTGGTCGGCATACATGATGACACGGCCATTGACATTACGGGCCGCGCGGCCCGCCGTCTGCGTGAGCGAGCGGTGAGAGCGGAGAAAGCCCTCCTTGTCCGCATCGAGGATGGCCACCAGCGAGACCTCGGGCAGGTCAAGCCCTTCGCGCAGGAGGTTGACGCCGACAAGGACATCGTAGACCCCGGCGCGCAGGTCCTCCATGATGCGCACCCGGTCGAGCGTATCCACGTCGCTGTGGATATAGCTCGTGCTGACGCCCTTATCGGTCAGATAGTCTGTCAGTTCCTCGGCCATGCGCTTGGTGAGGGTCGTGACGAGCGTCCGCTCTCCCCGCTCGATGCGCAAGCGGATTTCCTCCATGAGATCGTCAATCTGATGAAGGCTCGGGCGCACCTCAATGACGGGATCGAGCAGGCCGGTCGGGCGGATGACCTGTTCGACCACCACGCCGCCGCTCTGTTGCAGCTCATAGTCGGCCGGCGTGGCACTGACATAAATGACTTGGCGGGCCATCTGCTGGAACTCCTCGAACTTCAAGGGACGATTGTCAAGCGCCGCAGGCAGACGGAAACCGTATTTGACAAGCGACTCCTTGCGTGAGCGGTCGCCGCCGTACATGGCGGCGATTTGCGGCACACTGACGTGGCTTTCGTCAATGACCATCAGAAAATCCTTCGGGAAGAAATCGAGCAGGCAGTAAGGGCGTTCGCCCTCCTTGCGTCCGTCGAAATAGCGCGAATAGTTCTCAATGCCGCTGCAATGGCCGAGCTCGCGGATCATCTCCATGTCGTAGGTCACCCGCTCGTGCAAGCGACGGGCTTCAAGTTCCTTGCCTATGCTTTCAAAATAGGCTTCCTGACGGGCCAGATCCGCCTCTATCTGATAGATGGCCTGTAACTGGGTGTCCTTGGAGGTGAGGAAAAGATTGGCGGGGTAGATTTTGTAATCGTCAAACGAGGCGATACGCATACCGCTCAGGGCGTCGACCTCCTCGATGCTGTCCACCTCATCGTCCCAGAACGACACGCGGAGCACCTCGTCGGCATAAGCCAGATAGACCTCGACCGTGTCGCCCTTGACGCGGAACTCACCCGATTTGGGGGCCACGTCATTACGGTTATACAGGCTGTCGACCAGACGGCGCAGAAAGACGTTGCGGTCCAGCGTGCGCCCGCATTGAAGCTCGATGACGTTCTCATAAAAGGCGCCCGGATTGCCCATGCCGTAAATGCACGACACGGAAGAAACCACAATCACGTCGTTGCGCCCCGAAAGCAGGGCCGACGTGGCCGCCAGACGCAGTTTGTCAATTTCCTCGTTGATGGCCAGGTCCTTCTCGATGTACGTATCGGTCGACGCGATGTAGGCCTCGGGCTGATAATAGTCGTAATAGGACACATAGTATTCGACCGCGTTTTCCGGGAAAAAGTTCTTGAACTCCCCATAGAGCTGTGCGGCCAACGTCTTGTTATGGCTCAGCACGAGGGTCGGCTTGTTCACGTTGGCCACCACGTTGGCTATGGTGAACGTTTTGCCCGACCCCGTCACGCCGAGCAGTGTCTGCGCGGGTTCGCCTGCCAACACGCCGTCGGTCAGCTGCCGGATGGCCTCGGGTTGGTCGCCCGTGGGGGCATAGTCGGAAACCAGTTTGAATTTGTTCATGCGGACAAAGTTAGTACAACACCGGCGAAGCGGAAAGGCGGGGCGGCGTTTTTTTGGACCGCCGTGACCGGTTTCACGCTCAGCCGGACAGGATTTTCTGTCCGGCTGACAGAAAACCCTGTCAGCCGGACAAGTCCTTCCGGGCCGCCCACACATTATATCATATATTGTCCCTGCGAAGGACCGGCGGGAAGCGCGGAGACCGGAGCCGGCGGGAGGGTCGGCCCCAAGCCCGATCGGCACGGCGGCAGGCG
>USCX01000123.1 GCA_900553285.1 uncultured Prevotella sp. | reverse complement strand
AGCCTTATCAAAGTGGGCTGCGGCAACCCCGTCCTCATTCTTGACGAAATCGACAAGGTTTCGCAAAACAACTACAACGGCGACCCGCAGTCTGCCCTCCTCGAAGTGCTCGACCCGGAGCAGAACAACACGTTCCACGACAACTATCTCGACATTGACTACGACCTCTCGAAAATCCTCTTTATCGCCACGGCCAACAGTCTGTCGACCATTCCCGGCCCATTACTCGACCGCATGGAAATCATCGAGGTCGGAGGATACATCACCGAGGAGAAAATTGAAATCGCCCGCCGCCATCTCATCCCCAAGGAAATGACCGAAAACGGCTTCACCAAGGAAGACGGCCTCCGCTTTACGCCCGCCGCCCTCGAATTCCTCATTGAACGTTACACCCGGGAAAGTGGTGTGCGCCAGCTGGAAAAGCAGATCGGCAAAATCTTCCGTAAGATAGCCTTCCAGATAGCACGGGGCGACGATGCCCCCTACCTGCACAACAGCATCAAGCCCTCAGACATGGAGTCCCTGCTCGGGAAGCCCTTGTTCAGCCGCGACAAATACCAAGGAAACCGCTATGCGGGCGTGGTGACCGGACTGGCATGGACGTCGGTCGGCGGCGAAATCCTCTTCATCGAGACGAGCCTGAGCCGCGGAAAGGGCGCAAAACTGACCCTGACGGGCAACCTCGGCGACGTCATGAAAGAGTCGGCCGTGCTGGCCCTGGAATATATCAAGGCTCACGCCGACCGCCTCGGCATAGACTATCGCATCTTCGACGAGTGGAACATCCATATTCACGTGCCTGAGGGAGCCGTGCCCAAAGACGGCCCTTCGGCCGGCATCACCATCGCCACTTCGCTGGCCTCCGCACTGACACAGCGCAAAGTGCGCCCACACCTCGCCATGACGGGCGAAATCACCTTGAGGGGGCGCGTGCTCCCCGTGGGCGGTATCAAGGAAAAAATACTTGCCGCCAAGCGGGCAGGCATCACCGACATCCTCATCAGCGAGGAGAACCGCAAAGACATTGAAGAAATCCCCGAACGCTACCTCACGGGGCTGGCATTCCATTTCGTCGAGAACGTGCAGGAGGTCCTGGACTTCGCCTTGCTGAAAGAAAAGGTGGCGGGCGCAGTCAACCTGAGCGTGATGGAGAAAACTCCCAGCGAAAAGACAGCATGACGTTCGAACTTCTCCACACCGACGCCGGAAGCGCAGCCCGCAGCGGCCTGATAACCACGTCCCACGGACAGATTGAGACCCCCATCTTTATGCCCGTCGGGACGCTCGGCAGTGTGAAGGGAGTGCATCTCCGCGAACTCAAAGACGACATCAAGGCCCAGATCATCCTCGGGAACACCTACCATCTCTACCTGCGCCCGGGCCTCGACACCCTTGCCAAAGCCGGTGGCCTGCACAGGTTCAACGGTTTCGACCGGCCGATGCTCACCGACAGCGGCGGCTTCCAAGTGTTCTCCCTGACCGGCATACGCAAACTGAGCGACGAAGGCTGTGAGTTCCGCTCCCACATCGACGGCAGCAAACACTTCTTCACCCCGGAGCGCGTCATGGACATCGAACGCACCATCGGCGCCGACATCATGATGGCTTTCGACGAATGCCCGCCCGGAACGGCCGACTACGCCTACGCCCGGAAAAGCCTCGACCTGACCCACGGCTGGCTGCGACGCTGCGTCAAACGTTTCCGCGAGACAGAGCCGCACTACGGATACCCGCAGGCTCTCTTCCCCATCGTGCAAGGCTGCGTCTACAAAGACCTGCGCCAGGAGAGCGCCCGCTTCGTCACGGAATTCGACGCCGAAGGATACGCCATCGGCGGTCTGGCGGTCGGCGAGGAAACCGAGGAGATGTACCGGATCATCGATGCGGTGGAACCGTTCATGCCCGCGCAGAAGCCCCGGTATCTGATGGGCGTCGGCACGCCGTGTAATATACTGGAAGCAACGCACCTGGGCGTGGATTTCTTTGACTGCGTGATGCCCTCGCGCAATGCGCGGCACGGCAATGTCTTTACCTGGGAAGGGAAGATGAACATCCTCAACGAAAAGTACCGGGAGGACGCACGTCCGATCGGGGTGAGCTGTCAGTGTCCCGCCTGCCGCCGCTACAGCCGTTCCTATATCCGCCATCTGATCAAGGCAAAAGAGATTCTCGGGATGCGTCTGACGGTGGTGCACAACCTGTATTTCTACAATGAGCTGATGCAGAAAATCCGTGACGCACTGGACGGCGGTTATTTTGAAAGCTTTTATCAGAAATACCACGTGCTTCTCGGGGAGAGAAACCCGGACTGAGGAGTACGTATCCTGCCAGGAAGGCAGGCATCGGTATCATTTTACATAAATCACGAAAATCCCCCTTGACATTGGGGGATTTTTCATGTATAATAAACTGGTATTGTAATATGCGGTTCTTTCGCTATTGCAATCATGATTTTTGAAAAGCAAATAAAAAAAGGAAAAGGAGGTGTTGGAATGGACACATGGGTGTGGGTCATTATCGTGATCGCAGGGGTCGCAGTTGCGGGCGTTGCGGGATATTGTATCGGAAATTACCTGCGTAAGCACTTTGCCGAAGCCAAGATCGGTTCTGCCGAGGCGGAAGCGGAGCGGATTGTTACCGAAGCCGGTCAGAAAGCGGAATCCCTGAAAAAGGAAGCGCTGATCGATGCCAAGGAAGAGATCATGCAGCAGCGCAAGGATTTCGAGAACGAGATGAAAGAGCGCCGTGCCGAGATTTCCAGACAGGAAAACCGGGTCAACAAAAAGGAAGAAACCCTGGATAAAAAGTCGGAAGCGTATGACCGTAAATCGGAGGTTCTGGATCGCAAGATCAAAGAAAACGAAACGTTGCGGGAGCAGATTCAGGAAGTGCTGGATCAGCATCAGGCAAAGCTGGAGGAGATTTCGGGAATCACCGCGGAAGAAGCCAAGGAAGAGCTCAAGAGCGATCGTAAGCGCAAACCGCGTCGCTCCGGCAAGGGCAAGGAAATCAAGGAGTTCAGAGAGCGCGAACGTCAGGCTCGTGAGGAAAAGGCTTCCCGCGATCCGCGTGAACGCAACAAGGCCCGCAGCGAACAGCGCCGCGCCAAGCGCGAACAGCTCAAGACACAACTGGCCGCCGAAGAAGTCCAGACGACCGAAGTCACAACGTCAGTGGTCGCCGCTGAAGAAGCCCGCAGCGAAGAACGCCGTTCCCGCCGTGGCCGCAAGCCGCGCCGCGAAGAAATGTCCGCCAAGGACGCCGCACCGGTGACCACCGTCGAGCAGGAAGCCGTTGCCGCTGCCGTGGAAGACAAAGCGCAATCCGTTGCCGTTGAAACGGTTGAAACGCTCGAGCCGACGACGGAAACGTCGGTTGAACGCATTGCGACGCAAACTGCCGCTCCCGAAACGTCTGCTCAAGCCGAACGAGAAGTCAAGCCGCGACGTAGCCGTAAACCGCGTCAGCCGCGCCCCGAAACGGATGAACCGATCGAAGCATCCTTCGAAGCGATCCGTGCCGGTGCCGTAACCGACGAGCTGCCGCCGGTACCCGATGCGCTGCTTGAAATGCACGAAGAAATCCTTCGTGTGGAGCAGGAAGAGAAATCCGACGCGCCCGAGTCCGATGACACAACCGTGATCGAAAGCGAAAGCCGTCGCCGCCGTCCGCGCCGTCGCCGCCGTCCGACGAAGAACCTCGACACCGTATCGCTTACCGATGCCGACAGCGATGCCGCCGAGACCGCGGTCGTGACCACCACGGCAACCGCAGTCGAACCGGACCAAGCTGTGCCGTCCGCTGAACCGACCCCGACTCCCGCTCCGGTCGAAAAACCGATCGAAGAAAAGGTTGTCGATATTTCGGTCGAAAAAGCACCGGAGGTTGTTTCCGAAGTTCCGGCCGTTGAGACTGCAGCAAGCGACGCCGCTGCCGTAGAAACGGTTC
>USCX01000122.1 GCA_900553285.1 uncultured Prevotella sp. | reverse complement strand
CCCGCCGCTCTTATGACCGCGACCGCAAGCCCTATGACCGAAACTTCAAAAAGAAACGCTATGAAGATTAAGACTATTCTTGCTTGTCTGCTTTTGCTTATGGCTGTTCCGAATTTCGCGCAAACAAAGAAAACGTTCACCCTCGACGACTTGCTGTCGGGGGGCAGCAACTTTTGGAATTTGCAGCCCGAAAATCTTCATACGGTCTGGTGGGGTGACGTCTTGGTGGAACTTGATGCCGACGACTGCCGTCAGATTTCCGACACCAAGGGACGCAGCGTTAACCCCAAGTCCCTTTTCACGCTCGAAGAGCTTAACAGGGCCGCCGGTTTCAACGATTCGAACAAAGTGCGCAGCCTTTATTATGTCAGTTTCCCCGACGGCGACCGCACGGAGGCACTTGTCCGCACCTCGCGGGAGAACCTCATTTACGATTGGAGCGGCCGGAAAATCGTGTGGCGTCAGCCGCGCGTGGCCGGGGCGACCCACGCCGACCTGTCGCTGGCCTCGCGTCATGAGGCGTACGTCCGCAACTGGAACCTCTACGTCATGACTGCCGACGGCACCGAGCTGGCCGTCACGACCGACGGCTCGCGCGAACTGGTCTACGGCCAAAGCGTGCACCGCGACGAGTTCGGCATCAGCAAGGGCACCTTCTGGAGTCCCAAGGGCAACCTGCTGGCCTTCTACCGCATGGACCAATCGATGGTGACCGACTATCCGCAGGTCGACATCACCGGCCGCCCCGCGCTCTACGCTCCCGACAAATACCCCATGGCCGGCATGACGAGCCATAAGGTCACCGTGGGCATCTTCAACCCCGCTACGAAGCAGACCGTCTACCTCAAGGCCGGTGACCCCACCGACCGTTATTTCACGAACATCGCCTGGTCGCCCGACGAGCGCACCGTGTATATGATTGAGCTTCCCCGCACGCAGGACAAGGCCGAGCTCGTGGCCTACGACGCCGCGACGGGCGACCGCAAGGGCGTGCTCTACACGGAGCGCAACGCCAAGTATGTGCATCCCGAACATCCGATTGTTTTCCTGCCTTGGGACGACACCAGATTCATCTATCAGAGTGAGCGCGACGGCTATAACCATCTTTATCTCTTCGACACCGCCGGCCATGAGCTCCGTCAGCTCACCCAAGGGCCTTTTGTGGTGACCTCACTCGTCGGTTTCAATGTCAAGAAGAAGCGTCTGATCATCACGTCGACCGAGGCGTCGCCCATTCAGGCCAATCTGTATGCCGTCGATGTGGCTACGGGAAAGCGTGTCGCTCTCGACGGAGGAACAGGATGCCACACGCCCAGTCTTTCGGCTTCGGGCGCCTACGTCCGCGACCTGTGGAGCTCGCCGGACGTCGTGCGGAAAATCGACCTTACGGCGACCGCCACGGGTAAGAGCGTCAGCCTCCTGACAGCCGCCGACCCGTGGGCCGGTTACGAAGTGCCCGAAATCACCTGCGGTGTCCTCAAAGCCGCCGACGATTCGACGGATCTTTATTACCGGCTGGTGAAACCGACAGACTTTGACCCGAATAAAAAATACCCGACGGTGGTTTATGTTTAGGGCGGCCCCGGCATCCGTAACGTCGAGGCCACGCGGAACTACATGGCGCGCGGTTGGGAAATCTATATGGCAGAACGTGGCTACGTCGTCTTCGTGCTTGACAACAGAGGGTCGAGCCGACGCGGCTTTGACTTTGAAAGTGCGACCTACCGTCACCTCGGCGACGTCGAAATGGCAGACCAGCTCCGCGGCGTGGCGTTCTTGAAGACCTTACCGTATGTCGACCCGGACCGGCTGGGGGTTCACGGATGGTCGTTCGGAGGATTCATGACCACCAACCTCATGTGTTCCTATCCCGACGTGTTCAAGGTCGGCGTGGCCGGCGGTCCGGTCATTGACTGGAAGTATTATGAAGTGATGTACGGCGAGCGTTACATGGACACCCCGCAGGAGAACCCCGAGGGTTACGCCTCGACGAGTCTCCTGGGCAAGGCCAAGAATCTCCGTGGCCGCCTGCAAATCATTATCGGCTATAACGACCCGACCTGCGTTCCGCAGCATTCGCTGGCTTTCCTCCGCGCCTGTGAGGACGCCGGCACACAGCCCGACTTCTTTGTTTATCCCGGTCAGGGACATAACATGATGGGGAAGGACATGGTGCATCTTCATGAACGCATTACGCGATATTTTGACGACTATCTGAAGTAAGTGCGGACTTGGGCGTCCGCCTGTTCGCCCGCCCACGAAAGACCGTCCCGTTCCGGCGCATTCCCGTCGCCTGAGCGGGACGGTCTTTCGTGGGCCGGGGATGCCGTCTGTCGGCGGCCGGTGCTTGTTGAGGGCATGACGGTTCCCGGGGACAGACGGCGCCTTCCACACCCCGCCGCGGAGGGGCGGAACAGTCGCTGCGACAGGATTTTCAGGCACTGCGGGCGGGAAAACCGTCACTGCGTCCGTGCGGCTTGTGAGGGTAACCGTTTTGCCGCCGACCGAAAAAAAACTATCTTTGCGGGTAGAACAAGAAACGAATAAAGCGTATGAAGATTTTGTTGTTAGGCAGCGGCGGCCGCGAGCACGCCTTGGCATGGAAGATCGCCCAGAGCGCGAAGGTGGAAAAACTCTTTATCGCTCCGGGCAATGCCGGCACAGCGCAGGTCGGGGAGAACGTACCCATCAAGGCCGACGATTTCGAGGCCGTCGGCCAGTTCGTCACGTCTCACGGTGTCGATATGTTGGTGGTCGGTCCGGAAGATCCGCTCGTCAAAGGCATCTATGATTATTTCAAGGCCTCCGACGTCTTGTCCGGCGTGCCTGTCATCGGCCCCTCCAAGTCGGGCGCGATGCTCGAAGGGTCGAAAGATTTTGCCAAAGGCTTCATGAAACGTCATGGCATACCGACGGCAGCCTACGCTACGTTCGACGGCACGCAGGTGGAAGAAGGATGCCGCTTTCTGGCTACGCTTCGCCCGCCTTACGTGCTGAAAGCCGACGGCCTCTGCGCCGGAAAAGGCGTCCTTATTCTTCCTACCCTCGATGAGGCCCGGCGCGAACTCCGGGAGATGTTGGGAGGTATGTTCGGCACTGCTTCGTCGCGCGTGGTCGTCGAGGAGTATCTCGACGGTATCGAGTGTTCCGTCTTTGTCCTGACGGATGGAAAACATTACGCCATCTTGCCCGAGGCCAAGGACTACAAGCGAATCGGTGAGGGCGACACGGGCCTGAACACAGGCGGCATGGGCAGTGTGTCGCCGGTTCCGTTTGCCGATGAGGCCTGGATGAAGAAAGTGGAAGAGCGCATCGTGCGCCCGACCGTCGAAGGGCTTGCCGCCGAGGGGCTGGACTATAAAGGATTCATTTTCTTCGGTCTGATCAACTGTGCGGGCGAACCGAAGGTAATTGAGTATAACTGTCGTATGGGCGACCCGGAGACGGAGACCGTCATGCTGCGCTTGAAGAGCGACCTGGTCGACCTTTTCGAAGGGGTCGCCGCGGGCGACCTGGACAGCCGCAAGGTGGAGTTCGACCCCCGCGCGGCAGTCTGTGTGATGTGCGTGTCGGGCGGTTACCCCGGAGCGTACGACAAGGGCTATCCCATCACCCATGCGGAGCCCGGGGGGTGTGTCGTGTTCCACGCGGGAACGGCCCTGAAAGACGGGCAGCTTGTTACGTCGGGCGGCCGCGTCATTGCCGCCAGTGCGTATGGGGAGACGCTCGGTGAGGCCCTCAGCCGCGCCATGGAAGGTGCGCGCACCATCCAGTTCGAGAAGAAATACTTCCGCACAGACATCGGCCGGGATCTCGGCGCCTAAAAGAATCATGGTCCCCTTGGCTTGACATCTCAGCACGCTGGTCATGTACGAACATACGTTTCAACATCGTGTCGCCACGTCGAGCGCTACGTTCGGCGTGACGGTCGTGCTGCTCGGCGTGTCGTGGCTG
>USCX01000121.1 GCA_900553285.1 uncultured Prevotella sp. | reverse complement strand
CCGCGGGCGTTGTCCAGTCCGGTGTTGCGGGCGTGGGCCGGGCCGCCGTTCGGCTGGTGGAACACACGAATGCGCCCGTCGGCCGCCGCAAGGGCGTCGCACAACGCCCCGCTGCGGTCGGTGCTCCCGTCGTCCACCAACAACAGTTCCCACCGGGAATACGTCTGGTGCGACAGGCTCCGCACACAGGCCTCCACATAGGCCTCGGCGTTGTAGACGGGCACGATGACAGAAAGCAAAGGCAAAGCGGTTTCCATAGAGAGAAAGCGCCGGCAAAACGGCGACTCATCTTGGGCGTCCCGCCCCCGCCGAGGCGACAGCGCGCGACGCCGCGTGAACCATCCACGCCAGAACGAGCGTGAGGGAAAAGGCGGCCACTATCCAAACGAAGGCACCGGTCCCCGCGGGCAGGAAACGGCGCGCCAGCCCGAAAGCGATGCCCTGGCAGAGATAGACCTCATAGGACACGCCGCTGAGCCACACCACCGGGCGCCACGCGCCCAAGCGCTCCGCCTTCACCCGCATGAACGGCACGGCCACCATCAAGGGGAGCAAACCGTAGAGAAGGGCATAAGCCCACTCGGCCTTCGACCAATAGAGCACGCCGGCCACGACCAACAGGACGGGCACGACAGCACGATAGGCCCACCCGGGGGAGGGGGTGAAAAAAGCCAGGAGGCGGGCCTCAACACGGGCGTACCACACGCCGACGGGAAAGGCCAGCGTGGACACATACCAGCAGCGCTCCCACCCGGCGACGGCCATGGCCACCATCAGGGCCACGCTCCACAGGGTCAGCGCCGACGCCAGCCACCGCACGGGCAGGAAACGCCCACAGACGTAGAACCCCACATAGAGACAGAGGATGACGAACACGTACCACGAATAGGGCAACGTCGTCTCGCCCGTGGCGAGGAGTCCGGCCACGGCGTCGGCCAGGCTCCACGGACTGCGCCGCACCAAGAGGACAAAGAGCACATAGGCCAGCAGCCACGACACGAGCACGCCCCGCACGATGCGGTGCATCCAGAAGCCAGACAGGTAGGCCCGCCCTCGCTGCCCGAACTGCCGCGTCAGGCCGAAACCGGAAATGAAAAAGAAAAGGGCCACGACGGACGCGCCCCAACGGTAGACGACCCCAAGCGCAGCGTCGGCAGGCGGGATATGGCTCAGATGGAACGCCACAATCAGCACGGCCAGCACTCCGCGCAGCGGCTGCGTCTTGGCGGGCGTGAAGGCGGTGAGGGGCTTTGTGCTGAAAAACGAAACCGCATAAAGCGCCAGGAGCACCGCGATGAACCACGCCATGGACAGGGAGGGAGACAGAAGCACGGACATAGACAAAAAAGGTTTCTGAGCGCGGGGCTGGCAGCCGTTCGCCTCTCTGCGGGGCGGAGGAAGAACCGCCCCACCCCATGCGCCTCCTTACAGAGGGGCACGGGTGAGGACCAGCCGCCGACACGGGGAAAGATTACAGACTTACGCCGACTGTGACGGGAGCCTCCGCCGTCGATTGGCCAAGGCCGCGCAGGCCGTCCGCATGGTTGTAGTGGATGGTGATGACGGAAAGTTTTCTCTGCATGACTTGGAGTTGTTTTTCCGCGCCGCCTCCACAAGGCCGGACGTCAGAACACACGCGACAGAAAAGCGCGCGAATGGCGCTGCTGTGCGGCCAGGCCGTCTTTTATGGCGGCATAGTCAAGCGGGCGCACCGACGGGCAACTGCCGACGTTGACCAAACGGTCCTCAACGCCCAATGTGCGCAAGAGGGAAAGCACCCGTTCGTCAGAACACCCACCACGCCGCACGGTCAGGAAGTCCCGCTCAAAAAGGAGCGACAGGGCGGTGACATGGAAAGATGTGGTAACCACCACCGAGGCATACTTTATATATCCCAAGAAGCGTTCCGGGCTGACCTGTGAACGCAAGGCACGATGGCACACGTCCTCATAAGTGGCCACGTTGACCACGTCCAGCCCGCGCCGGGCCGCGAGCCGACGGGCGTAAGAGAGGACTGCACTGTCGCGCGACAGGAGGAACAGCAGCAAATAAGGGCGCCGGAAACGCGGGCGCACGGCGATGGAGTCGAAAGCGGCGCGGCCGACAAGGAAAACGGGGTCGCACACGACCGTAGCCGGGCAACCGAAATCATGCATCAGGCAGTCTGCCAAAGCCGGTTCGCGCACGCTGACGGCCGAAAACCGCGGCAGACATTCCCGCAAGAGCGCGGCCATGTCACCGTCAAGGTTACGCATGCTGCCCATGCTGGCAGCGTAAGCCACGAGCCGCCTTCCGCGCGCGGCCGGGAAGCGTCCCAGGTAAACAGGGTCGGCCCCCTGCATGAGAACCGGATTCCAAATCTGGTCGCTCCCGAATACGAAAGCCTCGAAAGCGTTCGACGTGTCAGCCAAATCCAAGGCCGCAAGCCGCAAACGGGCAGTCCGGAAACGCCGGAACAGGCGGTTGCGCCGCCATCGTACCCCAGCGACAAGAGCGGCGCGGAGCCACCTCTTCAAAGGAGGCAGATCGGGGTCCGGCCTGAACACACGGTCCTGACGCCGGATGAATTCGGGCACATAGTCAACGACCGACACTTCATGGCCCAGGCTGCGCAAATACTCCTGCAAGCCATAAGCCTGCCAGAGAGCGCCATAGTTTTCCGCACCGTGGAAAGTCAGGATGCCAATCCTCATATCCTACAAACCTTCTGGACGACGGTCCGCGCCTGCCGCCGGATGAACATACGTTCGGAAGAAGTGCAACCGATGAAATAAGCCACCCCGCCCGCACTCAGCAAGCACACGGCGGCCGACGTGAAGAAACGAGGCCACGCCGCAGCCGGCAGGAAGAAGCGGGAACACAGGGGCATCACCAAGGCGGCAAGGCTGACAAGCAACACCCTGCCTACCACGCGACGCACAAAGTCGCGCGCTGAAAGCCCAATCATACCGCGTAACATCACGAGCCGGGCAAAAAGACAGACGAGCGACAAAAAGATGGCCACGAGCAAGATGCATTCGGGCACTGCCCCGAACCTGAACAAGACGTAAGCCAGCGGCAGATTCAGCATCTGCAGCCCGCCGACCACCAGCTGGTAGTTGCGGATGCGCCCCGTGGCCAGCATGGCTGTCACCAACGGGGCAGACAGACTCTCACAGATGGAAAAGACCAACGTCAGCCGCACGAAACTGACCGTATGCGCCGGCACGGTTTCCAGCCAGACGGAAAGGATAAACCCCGTGTTAAACAGGATGGGGAGCGACAGGAAGAGCAACACATAGACCGAGAAGCGCGACGTCCGGTAGATGAGCGACATCATGTAGCCGTAATCGCCAGACGCATACGACTTGGTGATTTGCGGGTTCGACGCGATCGTAAAATTGTTCACGAAGCCTGTCACTGCGTTGTTCACCTGCCCGGAAATGCCCCGCGCCGCATTCAGCACCGGACCGCAGAAAAGGTTCAGCACCACATTCCCACCCGCATCCCTGAGTATGGCTGAGGAAGAGCCAATGAAGTTCCAGCCCGCAAAGGCGCTCATCTGCCGCCACAAAAGAGGGTCGAAACGGAACCGCACACGGCATTCCGCAAATCTCCGGCGGCAATAGCCCCAATAGATGGCCTGAAGCAACAGGCTGACCGCCAGTTGAAGGACCGCATAGACAATAAGACGGTCTGCCGTCACCGCACCATAGGCCACGAACAGCACGATGGACAACCGCAAGAGCGTTTCGAGAACGCCGATATAGGCAAACGCATCCATGCGCTCGTGGGACACGATGGACGCATTGTAAGGCACAGAAAGCAGCGAAAGCATGAAGCCCAAAACGGAAAGGTGGAACACCCAATTGGCAGCCGCCAAACGGTCGGGCGGGATGGTCATCCGGGCATTCAGGAACCACAAGCCGACGGTCTCGGCCAGGACCAGGATGACCAAAGCGACCGCCACAAAAATCCAAACGGCAGTGGAAAAGAGGCCGGACAACCGTTCACCCC
>USCX01000120.1 GCA_900553285.1 uncultured Prevotella sp. | reverse complement strand
GCGCACCATCACGCAGTGCGTCTTCGGGTTCAACTTGGGATTTCTCCCGTACTTGCTCTTCTTTTTCATACTTCTTATTCTTTCAATTTTATGGCTTGTCCATTGTTTAATCTTTGATTAATGAACCCCGAAATTATCCGACTGCGGAGGATAATTCTGCCCACGGCGGTGAAGGCATTTTCAGTTACTTAGAATTATTCGGGTAACTGAAAATATATCTTGCTGTGTCTTTGAGGACACAAAAATCCTCCGCCTGTCGGATTTGTTTCCGGGTGTAATGACTCATCTTGGGAATCGGTCAAGCCGATGAAGTGTATTCACCAGCCCAACCGACTTTCTGTAATTCCGTCAGAGCTTGCGCCACTGCTCGATGTCGTTCCGATAGGTGTCAAGGTGCAGACGGACGAGGTTTTCAATCAACCCCGATGCGCTCATACCCTTTCCTCCGAGGAAGCGGACAACCCTGTCAAGTTCGTCACGCACCGTCTCGCTGACGAACACGGGCTTGCGGTTGACAATCTTGGGAACTTGGAGATAGGTGGTGCGGTACTCCTCCAGCGACAGCCTGCGCTGCTTGCTGCTGACACGCTTCTGCGGTATTGCCGCTCCTTCGGTCGCCACACTTGACGGTTCTTCCGCCATAGCGGTCTCCGTTTCTTCCGTGACGGTCTTGCCGGGCTGTTCCTCTTCATCAGGCTCCAGACCGATACGCCTGTAGATGTCATCCATCGACTTGGGAGTGTAGGATTCCCTGTGTCCCATCTTTTCCACGATTTCACGAGCCTGCTGCTCTGTAATGCTTGGTTCTCTCTTCATTGTAAAAAACAAATTGATTAAGTTATTAACTGTGGTCTTGGTAAGCACCTCGACCGATTATCGGGAGCAAAGTAAGGTGCTTTAATGCAGTCAGTCAAGCACTTGGATTCTCTTAGGCAATTTTGTGTGGTTTTACTTTATGGCGGTTGATAAAACGGTGAGGACTTCACTGTTTTGCCGGATGTGGATGTCTGAAAGGGCAAAAACTCGGTCAGGAGCAATTTTGAATTAAGCCCTTATTTGTGTTTCGTCTTCTTCTCTAAAAACCGAAATTAAGGTGATGGCGATAATCTGTACCCCGGACAACCACTGCCACACCGACGCAACATGCTGCCAGTTTTGAAAAATCCATTGTAGGATAATAGATTATATATTCCTTTGCGGCAAAAGAAACAGTAACAACTAAAGGAAAGACAATATGGAAATCGTATCAATCGAGAAAAAGACCTTCGAGGAACTGGTCGCCAAGTTCGACCGCTTCGTCCGCCGTATGGATGCCATCTGCCATCGGCACGGCGAAAAGAAAATGAGCGAGTGGATGGACAATCAGGACGTGTGCCGGATGCTGAACATCAGCCCACGAACATTGCAGACGCTTCGGGACAACGGGACTTTGGCATACAGCCAAATAAACCACAAGACCTACTATCGTCCCGAAGATGTGCAGCGCATCGTCTCCATCGTGGAGGACAGGCGAAAGGAAGCACGATTCAAAGGTAGAACTATATAAACCAAGTATAGTATATCACTGATAATACCCACTAAAATCCAAAGTAACATGAATGAACTGATTAACAAAGACAACGAGTGGATAATCCACTTCATGGGCAGTCTTGACCGTCTGCTGTACAACGTAGAGCATCTGACCGCCAGCTACCGCCCGACACTGAACGGGGAGCGTTTTTTCACCGACAAGGAGGTGTCGGCACGGTTGAAGGTGAGCCGCCGGACGCTTCAGGACTACCGCAACGAAGGACGGATAGCTTATATCCAGTTGGGTGGAAAAATCCTCTACCGTGAATCCGACATCGAAAGGATGCTGGCTGACGGCTACCGTTCCGCCTACAGACTGACGGCAACCTGATTTTCTTGAAGGAGCGCAGTTTGCCGTCTGCCCCATGTTTGCGGCAGCAATGGCACAACAAAAAGAAAAAGGAACGGTTTACGGATGAAGCATCAATGTTTAGCTTCGTCTGTAAGCCGTTCCTTCTCTTTCTTCTGATTTCCCGTCAGTCGCTTGTTTCCGTTGCCGGATGCCCCAAATTCGTGTGGCTGGCAGTGGCAAGGTTTTCGGGCTGAATACGCTCAACTTCGTTTGAGGAAGATTCCGCCCGAAACGGCTCTGCCGCCTGACCTTGCCAATACCGTCAGAGCCATACGCTACCTTTGCATCCGAGCATCGGGAACAGGTGGCTGACGGGATGAGCCTCAATTATACCATAGGTTACCGCCCTTGCCACAAGAGAAGAACAAGATAATCGAATTCCCTCTCTTGGTGGCGCAGATTTCATTTATTATGAACCGTCTGAACAAAAGGGTCTCTTTGCTACATATTTTGAAAGCGATGGCTATAATCATTTCAAGGCTGTAAACATCATAACTGATGCCGTCAGGCTGCTTGATATACTTCTTCGTATCAGTCTCGCTCAGTTCCTTATTCTTATAGATTGCCCATATCGCCTTGCGGATGTCGCACGAGAAAACCCCGAACAGGTCGGCTATCTCGAACTTTGTCATCCATACAGGTGCTTTCGGCATAGTGACTATACCTGTTTCATTGATTGTTATTATTCCTCTGTTCATAATCAAAGACTTTTTGATAGGACACTTTTTACATTCATCATATCTTTGAGGATGGAAGAATCCAACACACGGGCATAGTGCTGCGTCATTTTTATATTGGAATGACCGAGCATTTTTGCCACATTTTCAATGCTTACGCCATTGGCGAGGCACACAGAGGTCGCATACGAGTGGCGAGCCACATGCGTGGTCAAGCTCTTTGAAATACCACACAAATCGGCAATCTCTTTCAGATAACTGTTCATCTTCTGATTGCAGGGGACGGGGAGCAATACATTTTTCTTTTGGCAAGTCGGATGGCTTTTGTATTTCTCCAAAATCTGCATCGGAATGTCGAGCAAGGGAATGTTGCACATGTTCTTTGTCTTTTGGCGAGGCTTCCGAATCCAATAGTTACCATTATTGTCTTGAACGATATGTTCAGCAGATAACTGTTGCACATCACTGAACGCCAACCCAGTGAAGGACGCAAAGATGAAGACATCTCGCACAACTGTAATCCTATCCAAAGAAAACTCCTTGTTGTAGATACGGTGCAGTTCGTCCAAGGTCAGAAACTCACGGATGACTTCTTTCTCGTGGAACTTGATTCCGATAAACGGGTCTTTGGTTATCCATTCGTTGGCAAGTGCGAGGTTAGTTATCTTCTTCAGGCACTTCATATAACGGATGACCGTATTTTGCTGGCACTCCTTTTCCGTCTTGAGATAAAACTCAAAAGCACGAACTAACTCACCATTGACTTCCGACAATGGCAAATCTTCCTTATAGTATTTTAGTCTGATAAGTTCTGCAAGATAACGCTTGCAGCTTTCATAACGACGGACGGTAATCAGGGCATAATCCTTGCCTACAAGCTCACGGCATTGGTCGTTATGCTCCTGCATCGTTCCAATAATCGTGCGGACTTCCTTCACTTCTTCGTTAATTCCGAAGAACTTCTCTTGCAAGATTCGGGCTGAGACGGGATGATTCCGCTCTTCCTGTTCATCGAACAGCTTGCGCAACTTGATTTTGGCTTGCTCAATGTAGAGGTTGAGTTCACAAGCCTTGCGGCTCTTGCCTTTGGCGCACTCCTTCGCCTGATTCCATTGGACAGGCTCAATGCTCATGCGGATGTTGTTTTCCACTCGCTCACCGTTCACGGTGATGCGCATACATACGGAGGCTTCCCCGTTTTTCAGCAGTTTGGCTTTCTTGATGAAGAAAAGCACATTGAATGAGTTTCGTTTCATGTTCCTACAGTTTTTTCGTTGGACAAAAGTAGGAAACCATACACGCTTTCTCGACACGCAAAATATTGCAAATCAGAGAGAAACAATCTTGTTCGGTGGAGATTCGCGCTCCACCTTTCTTGCTCCACCGATTGGAACACCGGGAACGGTAATATTCTGCCGTTTTTTGCGTTCCATCGGAAAACAAAAAATCCCGATTTCGTTTGGAAATCAGGATTTTACTGCTTATTGCTTTTCTTAAAAGTGGTGCCACCAGGAATCGAACCGGGGACACAAGGATTTTCAGTCCTTT
>USCX01000119.1 GCA_900553285.1 uncultured Prevotella sp. | reverse complement strand
TCCGCCATTATCGGCATTGCGCTCGGCGTGCTGGCCTATGTGTCAAGCCACATAGAGTTTGCCAGCTACCTGAACATCATGTACGTCCCCGGCTCGCAGGAACTTGTCATTTTCTGCTCCGCTTTTGTCGGTGCGCTTATCGGTTTCCTCTGGTACAATGCTTATCCCGCCCAAGTCTTTATGGGCGATACCGGTTCGCTGACCATAGGCGGCATTATTGCAGTGCTGGCCATCATTATCCACAAAGAACTGCTCATTCCGATTCTGTGTGGCATCTTCCTTGTGGAAAGCCTCAGTGTGATACTTCAGGTTGAATACTTCAAGCTGGGAAAACGTCGGGGAGTGCGCCAGCGTATTTTTAAGCGGACGCCCATTCACGACAACTTCCGGGTGTTGCCTTCGCAGCTTGACCCCAGTTGCCGTTACCTGCTGAAAAATTGGCCGCACGGGGCGTGGCATGAGTCGAAAATTACCGTACGTTTCTGGATTACCACGATACTTCTGGCGGCCGCTACGATAATTACGTTGAAGATAAGATAAGGAACTTCCAAGAAAAGCAGTAGTAAATTATATGTCAAGAATAGTTGTTTTAGGCGCGGCTGAAAGCGGAGTCGGTGCGGCGATACTGGCGCAGAAAAAAGGCTTTGACGTGTTCGTGTCGGACATGGGGACCATCAAACCGGCGTATAAGGCACAACTCGACGCGCACGGTATAGCGTGGGAGGAAGGCCATCATACCGAATCGCTCATCCTGAATGCGGACGAGGTCATCAAAAGTCCCGGCATTCCCGAAACCGCTCCGATGGTGGTGGCCGTGCGCGGAAAGGGTGTCCCCGTAGTGAGCGAGATAGAGTTTGCCGGACGTTATACGGATGCCCGCATGATCTGCATCACCGGCAGCAACGGCAAGACGACAACCACGTCGCTCATCTACCACCTTTGCCGTAAGGCCGGCCTTGACGTGGGGCTCGCTGGTAATATCGGGCACAGTCTGGCGTTGCAAGTCGCCGAATCGCCGCACGCCAACTACGTTATCGAACTGTCGTCGTTCCAACTTGACGATATGTTCGATTTTCGTGCCGACGTGGCGGTTCTGTTGAACATAACCCCCGACCATCTCGACCGCTACGACTATAAAATGCAGAACTACGTCGATGCCAAGATGCGCATTCTTCGGAATCAGACGGCCAGCGACGCATTTATTTATTGGGCGGATGATGACCACGTGCCCCAAGAGCTGGCGAAGCGTGACGTAGTCAGCCGGTTGTATCCCTTTGCCGATACGCCGGAACGGGGCGTAGCGGCTTATGTGGACGGTGGCATGCTGGTCCTTGACCGGCCTCAGTCGTTCCGTATGCCCTGTGATGAGCTTTCCTTGCGCGGTAAGCACAATCTCCGCAACATGATGGCCGCAGCGCTCGCCGCAAAAAGCATCGGGCTCCCTGACGACGTGGTGCGTAGCGGGTTGAGCGATTTTCCCGGCGTCGAGCACCGTCTGGAGTTCGTGGCGACAGTGGACGGCGTGACATTCATCAACGACTCCAAGGCGACGAACGTCGATGCCTGTTACTATGCCCTCGAAGCCATGACGACCCCCGTCGTGCTCATTCTGGGCGGGAAGGACAAGGGGAACGACTATCGTGAGATCCGGCCGCTTGTTGGGCAGAAGTGCCGGGCTCTTGTTTATCTCGGGGCCGACAATACGAAACTTCATGACTTTTTCGACCCTCTCGGTCTGCCCGTGGCCGACACCCATTCGATGGCCGACTGCGTCGCGGCCTGCCGCCGCATGGCCCATGAGGGCGATACGGTTTTGCTCAGTCCCTGTTGTGCCAGCTTCGACCTCTTCCGGAACATGGAGGACCGGGGCTGCCAGTTCAAGGAACTTGCTCGCGACATGGGACGTAAGTAAAAGAAAAAGGCAACGGTTATGAAGAAATTTCAGAACATATTCAAGGGCGACCGCGTGGTCTGGGTGGTTTATTTCTTTCTCTGCATCATATCCCTTATTGAGGTGTACAGTGCGGCGAGCACCCTGACTTACGCGAGCAGCAGCTTCTGGCAGCCTCTCATCAAGCAGGCTATTTTCCTGGCCGTCGGGACGCTTATTGTCATCGGCATACATAACATTCCGTGCCGGTACTTCAAGTTGGTTCCCATATTGCTTCTCGTTCCCACCTATGCCCTTTTGTTGTTCACCACGCTCTATGGCGCGATGGTCAACGGTGCGTCGCGTGCCATACCCATTTTCGACTTTCAGTTCCAGCCCCTCGAACTTGGAAAGGGCGTAACGATTGTGACTACGGCCTTAATCCTTGGTGCCCTCCAACGGGAGGACGGCGCCGACCGTCGTGCCTTCAAGTGGGTGTTGGTCACGGCGGGCATCATGTGCGCCTTAATCTTTCCTGAAAACCTCTCGACCTCGGTGTTGCTTTTCGGCGTGGTCTTCATCATGATGTTCATCGGCCGCGTGTCGATGAAACAGATGGGGACGCTGCTCGGTGCGCTCATGCTGGTGGCCGCTTTGGCCGTGACGGTGGTAAAGGTCCTTCCGGACGACAAGAACAGTGCTGTGTATGACCTTCCCGGCCTTCACCGCCTCTCGACGTGGGTGAACCGCCTCGAAACGCACAGCGAGATGTCGAAAGAAGTGGCGCCGAAAGATTTCGACATCGACAAGGACGCTCAGATTGCCCATGCCCACATCGCCATCGCCACGAGCAATGTGGTCGGCAAAATGCCAGGGAACTCTGTCGAACGTGATTTTCTGAGCCAAGCCTTTTCCGACTTCATTTTCGCCATTATCGTGGAGGAGATGGGGCTGTGGGGAGCCATTTTCGTCGTGTTCCTTTATATTGTCCTGCTTTTCCGCGCAGGCCGGATAGCGAGCCGATGTGAGCACAACTTCCCCGCGTTTCTCATCATGGGGTTGGCCCTCTTGCTCGTTTCGCAGGCAGTGATGAACATGCTGGTGGCTGTGGGCATCATGCCGGTGACGGGGCAGCCGTTGCCGCTTATCAGTCGCGGCGGCACGTCGACGCTGATGAGCTGCGTCTATATCGGCATCATTTTGAGCGTCAGCCGTTATGCGCGCAAACGTGACGAGAAGAAAGCGCTCGTGCCGCCTGTCGATGAGCCCGATGTCGACCCCAACTACTATAATACGGCCAATCTGATTTGACGTGTATGAAACGAATTGTTACTATCCTTTTTCTGTTGACTATGACCGGCGTCACGCTTTCTGCCTTTGCGGCTGTCACCAAAGATCCCCGCCAGCGTGTCCGTTTCGAGACCACGGCCGGAACCTTTGTCGTGGCCCTCTATGACGACACGCCAATTCACCGCGACAACTTCCTGCGCCTCGTGCGCAGTGGTTTTTATGACGGCATTCTCTTTCATCGCGTCATCGAGGGCTTCATGGTGCAGGCGGGCGACCCCGATTCGCGTCAGGCCCGCCCCGGCCAGCGCCTGGGCGAGAAATCGGAGGGCGAAACGTTGCCGGCCGAAATCCGTTATCCCGGCCACTACCATTTTCGGGGCGCCTTGGCGGCCGCACGACTGGGCGACGGGCTCAATCCCGAGCGGCGCAGCAGCGGGTCGCAGTTTTATGTCGTATGGGGAGAGCGGATGTCACAGCGCATCCTCTCGCCGATTCTCGACTATGACGCCCAGTTCCTTGCCGAAGGGGAAGAGCTTCCCGATGAGGTGCGTTATGAGTATGAGACGCGCGGCGGCTCGCCGCATCTCGACGGCCAGTATACGGTTTTCGGCGAAGTCGTCGAAGGACTTAAAGTCATTAAAAAAATGCAAGGTGTGGATACCGACTCAAACGACCGCCCCGTGACGGATATCCGCATCTTGAAGGCGACGGTCGTCGAGTGACTTGGTGTGTCCGCCTTCGGGCGGGCGCGGAGGTTTGCCTTACGAGAAAGAGCCGGGACGTTTGTTCCGGCTCTTTTCGTATGCCTGTCCGCGTGGGCCGTGGTGGGACGCACGTGTGCCCGGCCGCGGGTTACGGTCGCGGGTGTTGCCTGCGGCGGTCCTGCCATACGTCAAAGATCAGCAGGAGCACGAAAGTCGGGAAGAGGGGTACGGTCCATGCGAAGCTGTCCCGCGAGGGGCGGGTGGCCATGAACCATCTCGCCATGGCCGGCCCGAAGAACCAGCCCAGTCCGCCCAGCGCGGCGATGACGGCCAGCACGGTTGCGCCGACCTCCACCCGTTGCTGGCG
>USCX01000118.1 GCA_900553285.1 uncultured Prevotella sp. | reverse complement strand
TGAGTCCCCTGTTTGTTTCGACGCGGAAGCGCCGGGCCTTGTCTTGCACGTCGCCGATGAGGCTTGCCACGGTGTCGGCCGGGTTGATGTGGCTCAACAGCGTGTCGACCGAGATGTCGCGCACGACGTGCTTGACTGTGACGGAATCGCGTTTCGACGGGACGACGGCTTCGGCCAGCCGCTGGAAAAAACCTTTCTTCTTCGGCGGCCGCACGACGCTGTCGGTCTTTACGCTTACGCGGCGTTCGACCCGCTGGCTGGCCATGCTGTCGCTGCGGTTGCTGATGTGTTTCATCTGCGCCTCGTAGAAGTCGATCATGTCGTCGCGGCCCATCAGCCGGGTCAGGGTGGCCACCGAATGGCGTTTTTCGATGATGAGGGCGCGCAGGGTGTCGAGGCGGGCCTGTTGGGCGGCGTCGGTCATGAGCTGGCTGAGCGTGTCGAGGCGGGCGAGGGGCGTGTCGACAAGGGCGGAATAACGGGCCAGGTCGTCCCTGCGTCCCGTGCCGACCCCGACGGCCGACGTTTCGGCCTCGTGCATGGCCAGAACAAAGTCGAACGTGGCGCTGCGCCGTCGGGCGATCAGGGCCTCCTCGGCGTCGGGGCGTTCGAGCACTTCGAGCTGTTCCCATACGCCGTAGAACGACCCGACCACCAGGGCCAGCAGAAGTGCGTAGCCGAGGAGTATCTTGACATGTTCTTTGCGTTCTATCTTTTTCATGCGCGGTATGCTTCCTGCCGCAAAGATAGGTCTTTTTTCTTCATAAGGCGCCGGCGGTCGGCACCGGGATGCCGGGTCGGTCTGCGTGGCCTTTCCGGCAGCGGGGTGGCGTGACCCTGGAAACGGTCGCCCTGACAGAATTTTCTGTCAGGGCGATAGAAATTTCTGTCAGGGCGACTGTTTCCAGGCCTGCGGGCCACAAGGCCGGTTGTCAGTGCTGGCCGGTAGATTGAAAAGCCTCTCCGGGTTGTCGCGAAGCGTTTTATACTCACCTGAAAACTGCGCTTCTCTTTTCCGGGGGAGGCTTTCCGCCACGGGTTGTTACGCGGGTGGCTTATGGCATTTCGATGGGTGTCCCGATGCAGCCCGAAGGACTCTGGATGTGGAGCATGGCGGCCACGGTGGCTGCGATGTCGGTCATGTGCGTCGGTCGCGAGGTTCGGCCCGCCGGGACGTTCCACCCCATGAAAATGAGCGGAATGTGGGCGTCGTAGTTACACCAAGTGCCGTGCTGCGTGCCTTGGGGCGCACTGGCTGTGTCGTCATAGAAGCCCGGCTTCATGATGATCTGTATTTCGCCACTGCGTCCGTGGTTGTAGCCGTTGACGATTCGCTCGCGGATGACGGCCGGGATGGTGGCGAGGCCGGCATGGCGCTGGCTGACCGCGTAGGCCACTTCCGGTATGTCTTCGAGCGTGGCGGTGAAGGCGCTGACGAGGCGTCGGCGGTCGATTCGCAGGGAGTCGATGCGCTTTTCGTTGAGAAAGACCTGGTAGTTGTCGATGCGTTCGACGAGCGATTCGCTGAGGCCGAGGTCGGTGTGGGTCACGCTGTCAAGAAGGGCCAGGGCTTTCTGCGGGTTCCACCCGCCGGCCGCGATTTTATGGTCGCGCAGGAACGTCGGGTTGTGGGCGGCGCCGTGGTCGGCCGTCAGGAATAGCAGATAGTTCCCGCGGCCTACCTGCCGGTCGAGAAAGGCGAGGAATGCCGCCAGATCGCGGTCAAGCCGTAAGTAAGTGTCCTCCACTTCGACCGCGTTAGGCCCATATTGGTGCCCGATGTAGTCCGTGCCCGACAGGCTGACGGCCAGAAAATCGGTGTCGTCGTGCTGGCCCAGCGCCTCGCCGGTGACCGCCGCCTTCGCGGCCTCGAGCGTGAGCGTGTTGCCGAACGGCGTGGTGCGGATGACCCCGTAGCCCGCTTCTTTGAAGAGCCTGGATGTGGCGACGGGCAAGGTCGGCGCGTCGGTCCCCTCGAATTTTTTTTCATACGGCGTGCGGTCGGCCGTGCTCTGGCGGTATGTGTCGATGGGGTAGAGGCTTGTCCAGTCCTGGGCCATCAGCGTGCGGCCCATGTCTTTGGCGTTGAATTCGGTGAGCCACTGCGGCAGGCCGTCGCGGTAGTATGAACTTGTGATGAAGCGCCCGGTCTCGTCGTCGAACCAGTAGGCCGCGTCGGCCGTCCGGCCTCCGGGAAGGATGGCTGCGCGGTCCTTGAGCGCGATGGCGATGACGCGCGACCGGAAGTTGGTGGCCAGGTGGAGCTCGTCGCCGATGGTGGTCGCTTGAAGGCGCCTGGGCGACATGAGGCCGGCCTTGCCCTTGCTGCCGACGGGGGTCACGGTGTGGTCGTCGGTGCAGTAAACCCATTGCCCGCGGTCGCGGAACTCGTTTCCCGCGATGCCGTGGATCGACGGCACGGAGCCGGTGTAGATGCTGGCGTGGCCGATGGCTGTCACGGTGGGAATATAGTCAATGAGGGTGTTGTCGCAATTGAACCCTTCGGTCCTCAGACGTCGGAACCCGCCGTCTCCATAGCGGTCGGCGAAACGTTCGAGGTAGTCCCAACGCATCTGGTCGACGACAAGGCCGACAACGAGCTTCGGCCGTTCGCTTGCGGATGCCGCCATGCCGGCTATGGCCAGCGCAAAGAAAAGCAGACGTTTTATTCTCATAGGGAAATGGTGGATAGTCACGGCTGCAAAGTTAGTGAATGACGCGAAGAAACGGCCTGCCGTTTTATGACAATCTCGTTACGATCGGCGCGTCTGCCAGCGCGTGTAATATATTAATGAGGGAAAAGGCCAAAACGGTCGCAGTGACGGTTTCTCCTGGCGCGGCGGTAGGACGGGCTGTCGCTGCGACCGTTTCAAAAAAAACGGCGGACGGTTGGCTGGTCGGTGAAAAAATCGTACTTTTGCGGCGGATTAAGTTTTCACCCATAATGGACGATTATTACGCGGAAACGATAAACGTGTAGGGCGTAGGGCCGGTGTCAGCGGTTCCTGCGGCCCGCTTAACCGTGAAGGAACTACTGCTCATGCGAACTTATTGGAACATTACCCACACCCTGCGCACGATTGAAAACTGGGAACCCAATTGCTGGACCCAAGTGACGTGCCCGACGCAAGACGACGAAAACTTTCTGTTCGACGAACTGAAAATCCCCACTTACTTCCTTGACGACATCCGAGACAAGGACGAGCGTTCCCGTTACGAGTATGACGACGGCTGGGTGCTCATCATCCTGCGCATCCCCTACGTGAAGGAAGTGCGTTCGCATACGCCCCATACGACCATCCCGCTGGGCATCGTGCTGAACAAAGACGTCTGCGTGACTATCTGCAACTTCGAAACGAACATGATGATTGATTTCGTTTCCTACCAGCAGAAGCGGAACCAGGGGTTCACTGACTCCGTCGACCTTGTTTTCCGCCTGTTCCTCTCTTCGGCTGTATGGTACCTCAAACGCCTGAAACAGATTTCTATCCTTATTGAGGATGCCAAGCGTAATCTTGACAAGAAAATCGACAACGAGGATTTGATTGGCCTGTCGCGCTTGCAGGACAGCCTGACGTACTTCATTACTTCCATCCGAGGCAACGAGACACTCCTGTCGAAGCTGAAATTCAAGCTCCCCGTCGACGCGCTCGACGCGGACCTTATCGAAGATGTGAACATCGAAATGAGCCAGGCGCGTGAAACGACGAACATCTATACGCAAATCCTTGATTCGACGATGGAAACCTACGCCAGCATTATCAATAACAACATGAGTGCTGTCATGAAGCAGATGACATCAATGTCTATCATACTGATGCTTCCCACGTTGATTGCGAGTTGGTTCGGCATGAACCTCGTAAGCGGGATGGAAACGGCTTGGTGGGGCTTCCCCGCAGTCCTCGTGGCCTCCGTCGTCCTCAGCGGTTTGTTTTATGTCCTTTTCCGGCGCAA
The DNA here is from genome assembly GCA_900553285.1 of uncultured Prevotella sp. GTDB lineage: Bacteria > Bacteroidota > Bacteroidia > Bacteroidales > Bacteroidaceae > Alloprevotella. The sequence goes on along the minus strand of USCX01000118.1, from coordinate 278 downwards.
AACGTGGCTGTAAGGCCTCCCGCTCGTAAAAAATAAGCGCAAGGCTTGGTTATCCCGCAAAATTTATCTTTATTTGTAGCGTCTAACACCGTAACGATAAAAAACAATATGTCAGAAGAAATAACGACGGAGCGCGACGTCAATGTCCCCGAGTCGGCAGAAAATATAGATAGGACGGCTGACGGGCAATCCGGTCCAGCTGAATCAGTGGCTGAACAGGCTGTCCCGGAAGCCGGAACAGCCGTAGCTGAATTTTCCCCGTTTGACGTCGGCGCCGC
>USCX01000117.1 GCA_900553285.1 uncultured Prevotella sp. | reverse complement strand
CACGCCGCAAAGCGCCACTCCCGCCTTAGGGTGACGCCGCCACGCGACGGCCGGGACATGCAGGAACGAAAAAAGGCCGGACGCGGAGATAGTCTCCTGCGTCCGGCCTTTTACCTGCCGGGAACGCCCGGCCCCGACGAAATCAGGTCCGGTCCGCCCACTCACGCATGTGACTGCGGAGCGGCTTAGCGGTTAGCCTTCGTGATGACGGCGCGGCTCAGGCGCGGATCGTTGTAGAACATATCCTCCACACCGCCCTTGTAGTCGGTGCGAAGCTGCTGCCCGTTGACGCCAAACTCCTTGACGAGGCAATCGCGGACAGCCTCGGCGCGCCTGCGGCTCAGGCGTTCGTTAAACTTCTTGCTGCCGGTGCCGGCGTCCGCATAACCGGTGATGGTGTACACCACACCCGGGTCACCGGCCTTGATGGCTTCGGCCATCATGCCCAGACTGGCGCGGGCCTCGTTCGAAAGCTGGCTCTTGCCAATCTCGAACGTGACCAGGTTGGCCGAAGCCAAGGTGACGATTTCCCGTGCTTTCTCGTGGTCGCCCGCGGCGAGGGCCTGCCGCAGGCGCTCGTTTTCGGCCTCCATGGCCGCCATCTGGCCACGCAGCTCGTTGATGGCACGGTTGTCGATGCGCACAACGGTTTTCTGGCGTTCCCAGCCTCTCCTCCCGAACTTGTACGTCAGCCCAAGCGTGGCCGTAAGCATGCCCTCGCCTCCGCGTCCTGCGTTTTCACCGTCGAAGGCGTCGCTCACGAGCATGCCCCGGACGTCAAGGTTCAGGTCAAGGGCATCGCACAGGCGGAACGCATTGAAGAGGCCGAAGTGGCCGGCAATCTCGGTCGCCGCTGGCTTGTCGTTTGTCTTCATCACCCCGAGGCCCACGTAGGGACTCAGCGTGTAAAGGCGCTGCGGGTTGTAGCCAAAAAGGAGGTTCGAGACATTAAGCATGGCTTCGAGGCGGAAGTTGAAGAAGTTGAACTTCTGCTTGTCGAGCCAGTAGCCCCAGCCGCCCTTGCCGGGCACGTCCTCGCCCGTAGAGTGGACACCGTCCTGCGTGGCGCCCTTGATGGAGAGGCCACTGTAGGCAAAGCGCAGGCCGAGGCCGGGGGTGAACCACTTGCCGATGGCCACATCGACGGCGGGCGCCAGGCGCTGCCCGAACTTCACCTGTTTGTCGTGGTCGCCGAAGTAGAGGTTCACGCCCCCTCCGGCGGTGACGAACCAGTTGCTCCAAAAGCGGTTGGTCTCCACTTTGTACCTGTCCGGGCTGTATTCCACCGTTTCGGTGAAGTCGCCGTTCTGCACGGACTGCCTTTCTTGTGCGCAGGCCGTGCCGGCTGGCGTCAAGACCACAGCAGCCACGATCGTTGTTCTCATCTTCATTCTGTCTGGATTTGTGTGTGTAAGTTTCATGACAGGCGCGGGCAGGGTCACTGGCGGCGGCCCGCTGCGGTCCGTGCCCGAAGGCCTGCCCACGCCTGTCGTCGTCAACCACATCCTTAGGCTTTCCGGCAGGCGTCAGTTGCCGGGCTGCATGGAGGCGGTGGCGAGGGGGAACTTGAAGTTGTTCGACACGATGATGCTGGGGAGGACGAGGCCGCAGACGTTATACGTCGTACCGCCGAACGTGACTTCGTTCGTGCCCGCAAAGTTCATGTAGACCACGCCGAGCGGCGTGCGGCTGTCGTTGACGAGGTTGTAGATGGTCTGGACCGCGTCGGGGTTGATTTGCTCAGCCAGCAAGGCGTTGTTGCCGCCTTGTCCGCGCGGCGAACGGTCGGCGGTGACCACATAGCACTCCGAAGGGGAATCTGGGTCACTGGCGGCGGGAAGTTTGTCCTCGCTGTCGTACAAGGGCTGCGCACCGTAGTCCGTCAGCTTGACTTTGCTACCTCCTTCCTTTACCCAGCTTCCGTCCTTTTTCACGTATTTCTGGGCCTCGGCATAACCCGTGCTTTCCGGGTTGTTCACCACACAGAAGCCGCCGAGGTCGTTCAAATAAATGTTGTTCGTGCGGTCGGTGCCGCTTTGGGCGTTATTGTAGCTCGAAAGGTCGAAGAGGTCCTCGATAAGCTGCTTCTTCCGCGCAATCAGGTCTTTGCTGTCGACGCGGCCCTGGGCGAACTTCTGGGTGATGTAGTAAGGGTAGATGCCCAGACCGTGGTCGCCTTCGGGCGAGTTGTGCTGTTGCAGGTTTTGGAGGTGCAGCGTGGCGTTTCCCCGTCCGCTCGACATGTCCAAGTCGCTGATGTCCATGTTCTGCACGGTGTTGCTGTATTGCCAGATGACGTTGACATTGTCCAAAGAGAGAGAGATACCCTCCTTCGATTGAGGGTAGTGAATCATCACGCCGATGCCGCCGCGCATGGCGCCCACGGTGGTCGTAGACGTCACCTCGCGGAAATAGTCCGCGTCCGTGCCGTTGGGCTGGCTCGGGCGATGACTGGCGCTCCACGTGTCGATGGCTTTGCATATGTTGGTGAGCCAGGTCGGGGCAGCGGTGCCATCATCCACATAATTGATGGACAGCACGACGAACTCCGTGGGGGACTTGTCGAGTTCTGTGGACAGCGTGTCGAGCATGTCGGTCAGCTTCACTTTCGCCCCGTTCAGCACCAGATCTGTCCCGGACACGTAGATGTAGGGCGTGGCATTACCATTGCTGTTGGCTGCGCGGACCCTGATGTCGAACGCGCGGATGCCGGTGTTGAACTGGTCGCGGATAGAGAGCTTCTGGTAGGCGTTCATCAGCCCGTTATTGGCATTGTAACTGCGGCTCTCTTCCTCATACTTCGTCCACGTGTAGGAGAACTTCGTTCCGGGAATGGAGAGCTGCGAGGCGAAGAGGATGTCGTCGTCGAGGAGGCTCATCCAGTTGTTCACCACGGGGTTGAGCTGCGGTGTACGGATCTTGATGATTTTCCCCTGCATGAGCACGGGGTCGGCCTCGCTGCCCTCTTCTACGAGATTCCGGGTGACCTGCATACCGTTTTCGAGCACGACGGACACGCTCAGCTCGCTGGCCTCGATGTTGCGGGGCAGGAGGAAGAACTTGACATTCAGCCGCTCGCCCGGTTTGAGCGGAATGGCCTCCCCGCTCGCGCTGCGGCAGGAGACGGAGGCCACCTTGGTGTCCTCCTCGACCGAGGGGAAGGAAAAGCGTTCGCCCTCGGCTTTGCTGAAATCGTAGGTAAAGTGGCCCACGATGGGTTGCGTTTTGCTGCGTACGATGACGTCGGTAATCTTATATTGGGTGATCGCGCTGGCCGTGACGGAGACGTCGAGCACCGTCACGATGGGCGTGAAACGGAGGCTCACGTTCTGTTCGGCGTTGGGCGTCCACGTGCCATTGCCGACCATCATGGCGTAGCGCATGTCGGGCTTCACCTCGTACCACGTGCTTCCGTCTTCCTCGTGCTTCTCAATGACGCCGTGCTCCTGGTCCGTGGGGATGGCGGCCGCCACGGTCAGGTCGTCGGTCAAGCCCGAGATGGTGGTCGCCTGGGTCACGTGCAGGGGATAGAAGGCATAGAAGTGGTAGTCCCGCGTCAGATCGTCGCCCCAGCGCACGCCCACCTCGCCGTTCTTGGACAGGTAATAGCTGTCGGCGGCGTCGCTGCCGGACGTCTTCTTCAGGACGGTATAGTCGGCCGAGCGGCACTCGGCCGAAGCCTCCGGGCAGTAGACGCGCACCTGGTCCTCGCCGGGCAGCCAGTCGACGGTCAGCTTGGTGTAGTCATCGACGGTCTCACCCTCCGGAATGCCGTAGACGGTACGTTTGCCGTGGGGAGGGGTAAACTCGCCAGCGCCGACGCCGAACACGATTTCATTGCCGCTCACGGGCAGACGGCCTGTCGTCAGGCCGACCTCGTCAGAACAGCCCGCCACGCTCAGTGCGAGGCAGGCACCCAATAAAAATTTCACCTGTTTCATCGTTCGTCAGATTATCGCATGCACTACTTCCATTCGGTCTCTTCGGAGAAATCGAACTTACCGTTCAAATCAGTTTGCACCTGATGGTCGTCGATGCTCAGGCCTTTCGTGTTTTTCTCCTCCAAAAACACAGAGGCGTTCATGAAGCCCTGTTCGAGCTCCACATCGGCCCGCCGGGTCTGCGGGGCAAAATAAGCTTTCTTTGTCATAAGTCGTATTTTTGAGTGTATCGTTGTCAGTCTGCATGCGGCCCGCACAAGCCGCCGGCCGGATTTCCGCGGCGGCGCTGCGCCCGGCCACG
>USCX01000116.1 GCA_900553285.1 uncultured Prevotella sp. | reverse complement strand
ACGACCGACAAAATGCACGCTGACCTCACGGCCGTCTATGCTGAGAAGCATTCCTTCGATGCTCTCTTCAAGGATACGCCCCTTGAAATCGGCTGCCGTACGGGTGGAATAGGTGCGCACTGCGGCCTGCGTGTTCTGCACCATCACCATGCCGTTTTTATCGTCGGCGTTCGTGATGGCAAAGGCGCCCTTCGGCAACGCGTCGAAGAAGGCTTTCTTCGCATCACGGTAGTTCTCAAACGTCTTATGATAGTCCAAATGGTCGCGGGTGAGGTTTGTGAATATCCCCCCGGCGAACTCCAATCCGCCGATACGCTTCTGATGGATGGCGTGGGAGCTACACTCCATGAAAGCATAGTCACAGCCAGCAGCCACCATACGGGCAAGCAATTCATTCAGCGTGATGGGGTCGGGCGTGGTATGGTCAGCGGGGACGGCTTCGTCGTCGACGTAATTGCAGACGGTCGAACATAGGCCACACTTATACCCGAGCCTGCGGAAAAGGTGATAGAGCAAAGTGGCTATCGTAGTCTTGCCGTTCGTTCCCGTCACGCCCACCAATTTCAGACGGCGCGAGGGATCGCCGAAGAACGTCGTGGCCACAGGACCGACAGCGTCCTCCGTATCGGCCACACGGACATAAACCACATGTGGGGCGACGTCTTTTCCTGTCGCTGCGCTCATCAAAACGGCCGCAGCGCCGAGCGAAACGGCCGCAGCGATGAAATCGTGGCCGTCGGCTTGCGTACCTTTGACGGCTACGAAAAGGTTTCCGGGCTTTACTTTACGCGAGTCGGTACACACGCCTGTAATCTCTACATCTGCCTCATTGACGATTTCGAGAGGCTTAACTTTTCTAAGGACTTCGGACAGTTTCATCTCGGTGCTTTCTTTTCTTATCATTTAGACATTACGGAACACTCTCTTCACCGCCTGACGCTGGCGGTCGTCGAAAAGGCATGCTTGCTGGCGGCCGGTCGGCTCAGGCTGCTTCTCCTGCTTTTTGACGGGCGCCTTTTTCCTGGCCGTATCGCCCTTGGCCTTGGGTGCGGCCTCGAGCTTCCTGACCGAATCAGCCGGTTGCGGCGCAGCGGGAGGCAAGGGCGCTTTGCGGGCCCGGCCATTCTGCTTCAATTCGAGGTGGACGGTTTGCCCCTTGACGAGAGGCGAACCGGCCTTCAGGCTCTGGCGCGACACCGTGCCGACACCGCTCAGCGTCACGCGCAAACCGGCCTTCTCCAAGCAGAACACGGCGTCGCGGGCCCCCATTCCGACCACGTCGGGAACCTCATCTTCCTTTGTCTCTTTGCGGACCAGACAGACCGCTCCGTCACGATCGGCCGCTTCGCCCCAAACGTCATCATCTTCACTCATCTCCGGCGCCTCGAATCCGACACCCAGCATCTTCATCACGCGGGCGGCGGCACTGATATTGCCGTCTTTCACCTCCGGCTCGGGGGCATGAACACTGTCACGGGCCTCAGAAAGCTCCGGATGAATGCGCTGGGCCATGATGGCTTCGGACACTTGGCGGAACACCGGGCCACAGTGTCCTCCTCCCGACGCCGCGCCTCGCTTCCGGATACAAACAATACAGGAATAAAGGGGCTTGTCGCTCGGGAAATAGCCCGCGAACGACACAAAGTACTCAGAGGCGAAACCGGCCTTGGTCCAGACCTGCGCCGTCCCGGTTTTGCCCGACACGGGGAAGAGCTTGTTGCCCGCGGCTTTGCCCAAACCGATGCTCACCACCTGACGGAGTATCGTTTGCAGGTTTTTCAACGTCGTAGGCTTGCACATCTGCTCGCGGACCACATCGACAGGATATTCGCGCACGGTCACCCCTTCTTTCATCAGGCGTTTCACCAAACGGGGACGCACCATCTTACCGCCATTCGCTATGCCGTTGTAAAACATCAACGTGTTTATCGGAGGCATCTGGCTCTCGTAGCCGATGCTCATCCACGGCAAGGCCGTCTTCGACCAGTTGCTGCCATCCGGCAAGGGCCGGCGCAAACGCGGCTTGGCATGACCGGGAATCGGAACCTTCGTATCCTCCGTGATACCAGTGCGGTAAACACCGTCGACAAACTTCTCGGGCTGCGTATAATAATACTTGTCTATCAGGTAGCTCACCCCCACGTTCGACGAAACCTGCAAGATTTTCGGAACGCTGATTTCACCGTAACCGCCGCGGTACCAATTATGATCGCGCATCCATCTGCCGTGCATCTCCATCTTTCCGTCGCCCGTATTGACCCGGGTGTCCATATCGATGTAGCCGTCGTCCATCGCAACCATGAACGAGACGGGTTTGAACACAGAGCCCGGCTCAGGGAGGTCGCTCACGGCCCCATTGCGGATTTCCCTGTATTTCCCATCCGCGCACCGCGTCAATGTGGTCATGGCCTTAATGTCTCCGGTCGGCACTTCCATCAAGATGCAAATGCCCGATATGGCGTTCAATTCGGTGAGTTTGTCGTTCAGGGCCTGCTCGCAGATATCCTGCATGCCGACGTCGATCGTAGTCTCGATGTCATAGCCGTTCTCGGCCGGTTTATCGATAATGTTCAGGTACCTGTCCCGCACTTTCTGACGGTGCGTTAAGCCGGGCTTGCCGCGCAAAAGGGAATCGAAAGCAAGCTCCAAGCCATAACGTGCGGAGTCCTTGCCTCCATACATATCGCCGATAGTGCGCGCCGCCAACGAGCCGAACGGCTTCTTACGCTGCTTGAATTCTTCCACATGGAAACCTCCCTTGTTCGGAGAGAGTGAGAAATAAGGCAAGCGCTTCACCTCTTTATATTGAATGTACGAGATGCGTTTCGGATAGAGTTTCCAATGGTGGCTCTTCTTCTCCCGGCCGCGCCGCAACAGCCTGCGGAACTCCTCGGGGTCAATGTCCGGGAAAAGCCGGTGCATGCCTTGACATATACTGTCCATATTGACGTTCAGAAGGGAATCGCGGCGGCGTTGATCCTTGGCCCTGCGCACACTGTCCTTCTCCCACGACATAAAGTCCATATACATCTTGTATTCCGGAAGGGACCCTGCCAACAACTGGCCGTCAGCCGAATAGATGTTTCCGCGCTCAGGGTAAACGGTCACGCTGTCCCGGCCAAAGCGGTCGCTCACGGCCTCCCAATAATCACGCTCGACAAACATGATGTGGGCGGCTTTCACCAATATGACCACTCCCATCAGTGCCAGAAGCACCGTGACCAGGAAATAGCGCGGCATGACTTTCTTACCCGGAAATCTCATCATCTTTTTTCTCGCTTTTCAGGTTTTATTCTTCGGTTACTTCAAGCGTATAGGGCGGCGTGGTAGAAGTCTGGATGGTGCTGTCGTTCGTCGTGCGGAGGTAGTTTTCCACACTGCTGCGCCGCGTCAGTTCCATCAACTCGCTCGAACGGGTCAGTGCCCTATACTGTTCGTCGATGCGCTGTTTCTGCAAGGCGTCGATTTCAAGCAGTTCCTGCTGACTGGCGTAGCGGTTGCTCACATACAGGATGACGAACACCACGAGCATCAGGATAAACAAAATCTGCTTACGGAACCAGGCTCCGGCCAGAATGTCTCCGCCGAGAATGCTGCGCAGCGTCACATTGGCCTTATCGCCTTCTGTGTCCGACTCGGTAAACTTCCGGAGGGCAGCCCGGGCCCGATCTGCGTCGCTCTCCGGCTGAACTGGCGTTTCGCCGGTCTGTTCTGCACCCTCCCCGGCCGGCTGTCCCTCCACGCGGGTCTCATCCTCGTTCTCGGCAGCCGCGTGGCGTTTCTTCATGGAGTGTCGTCTCATATTGTCATTTTATTCGTTTTCATCGGGCAACTTCACGCGCTCGGCCACACGCAGTTTCGCACTCCGGCTGCGGGGATTGGCAGCCTGCTCCGCCTCGTCGGGCACAATCACCCGGTTATTGACAGCCCGGAAGGGGGCCAGGCGATTCCCGAAGAAGTCCTGCTCGACCCGGCCGTCGACATTCCCTGCACGCACGTAGTTTTTCACCATGCGGTCTTCTAACGAATGATAAGTCAACACGACAAGCCGGCCGCCCGGACGCAGCACACCGACGCATGCGTCAAGGAGTTCGTGAAGAGCATCGAGCTCATGGTTCACCTCAATGCGGAGAGCCTGGAAGACTTTGGCCAGTTCTTTTTTCTCGCGGTCGCGTCCGAGCAACGGACGGGCGACTTCGACTAAATTTCCGACGGTTTCAACGGGCTTTTCGCCTCGTGCCCGCACTATGGCGGCCG
>USCX01000115.1 GCA_900553285.1 uncultured Prevotella sp. | reverse complement strand
GTGCTATCTGGTGCGGCTGATGCAGGGAGTCTCTTACAACGTGCCGATTATGACTTACCATATCGGCTTTTAAAATCAAACATTTTACAGGCGGTTTGTGCGAGGCAAGCCGCCTGTTTTTCGTTTGCTACTTGTCGTACACAGCCAAATGCGGTATAATAAAATAGAATATTTTTATAACTATGCCACGCGGCAGGCTCCACCGCCCCGCGTGTTTGGGAGGCAGTATCATGTCTGAATTTATTCCGCTTTCTGTCCCGAATTTCGGCCCCCGCGAAGCAGAGCTTGCCAGCGAGGCTATCACCTCCGGCTGGGTCTCCACCAGCGGCGGCAAAGTCACAGAGTTTGAGGAAGCGCTGGCCAACTACGTGGGCATGCCCCGTGCCGTGGCCTGCAACGCCGGTTCCAGCGCCCTGCACCTGGCCGCTATGGCTGCCGGCATTACCCGCGGGGATGAAGTCATCGTCCCGACTCTGACCTTCATCGCCGCTGTCAATCCGCTGACCCGCTACGTCGGCGCTGAACCCATCTTCATCGGCTGCGACGACAGCCTTTGCATCGACCCCGACGCTGTTGAGGACTTCTGCGCCAACCACTGCGAACTGCGCGACGGCAAACTGTACAACAAGACCACCGGTGCCCATGTCAAAGCGCTGGAAGCTGTGCATGTCTTCGGCAACATGGCCGATATGCCGGCGTTTCTGGCGCTGGCCGAGAAGTACCACCTGATTCTGATTGAGGACGCCACCGAGGCGCTGGGCACCCATTACACCGAAGGCCCCCTGAAGGGCAAGTTCGCCGGCACCATCGGCGATGTGGGCGTGTACAGCTTCAACGGCAACAAGATCATCACCACCGGCGCGGGCGGCATGGTGGTTTCCAACCATCCCGACTGGGCCGAGCACGCAAAGCATCTTTCCGGGCAGGACGTGCAACAACTGGAAGGCTATATCCTTAACTGCGTCCGGCTGGATGTTTCCGGGGATGACGGCCCGCACCAACTTCACATCCTGCACGTCTTTGGCACTCGCAACGAGACGGTCGCGCAGGGCTGTGACGTGTTCTTTGATAAACTCGTCCACCTGTTTTTTCAGCGCGCTGTTGTCCTCTACCGTCTTCTGGATGGCCGCCCGCAGGTCCTTGGTGTTGTTAAAGAGCTGGCGAAGACCGCCGAGCATGTCCTCCTGCGTGTAGCACAGTTCCTCTGCGGCGCGGCCTGTCACGGCCTCGATGCGCCGCACGCCGGCAGCGACACTACCTTCCGAAAGAATCCGGAACAGGCCCAAGCGGCCCGTGCTGCGCGCATGGCAACCGCCGCAGAACTCAACGCTGCTGCCGAACTGCACGACGCGGACGCGGTCGCCATACTTCTCGCCAAAGAGGGCGATGGCGCCCAGTTCCTTGGCCTTCTCAAGGGGCATGTCGCGGTACTCCGTCAAGGGGATGTCGCGGCGGATGCGTTCGTTGACAATACGTTCCACGGTGCGCAACTCCTCCGGTGTCACCTTCTGGAAATGCGAAAAGTCGAAACGCAGGTAGTCGGGCGTCACGAGCGAGCCTTTCTGCTCCACATGGGCACCGAGGACCTCGCGCAAAGCCTGGTCGAGCAGGTGCGTGGCGGTATGGTTGGCTTCGCTGCCTGTGCGGGCATCGGTATCGACGCAGGCCATAAACTCAGCCTCGGGATGGGCGGGCAGCTGGCGGACGATATGGATAGGCAGGTTATTCTCCCGGCGCGTATCCACGACGTCTATCGTTTCCAGTTCGTTGCAAAGCACGCCCCGGTCGCCCACCTGACCGCCCATTTCGGCATAGAAAGGCGAAAAGTCAAGCACCAGTTCATAATAAACCTGCTTTTTCTGTTCTACGCGACGGTAACGCAGAATATGACAAGTGTATTCCGTATAGTCCCAACCGACAAACTCCGGCTCACCGCCGGCCAAGGTCACCCAGTCACCCGTTTCGACAGCGGCGGCATTGCGGGCGCGGTCTTTCTGTTTCTGCATCTCGGCATCAAACGTGGCGACGTCGACGCTCAACCCTTTCTCATGACAGATAAGCTCCGTCAGGTCAAGCGGGAAGCCGTAGGTATCAAAGAGTGTGAAGGCCTTTGTACCGTCGATGACGGTCTTACCCTCGCGCCGCGTCTCCTCAATCACGCTGTCCAGCAACGAAATGCCCGTAGCCAGCGTGCGGAGAAACGCTTCCTCCTCTTCCTTCATGACGCGGACTATCAACTGCTGCTGCGCCCGCAGTTCGGGATAGGCGCCGCCCATTTCCTCGACGAGCGTTGGCACAAGCCGATACATGAAGGCCTCTTTTTGATCAAGGAAAGTGTAGGCATAGCGCACAGCGCGACGCAGGATGCGACGGATGACGTAGCCAGCCTTCGCATTAGAAGGCAACTGACCGTCTGCGATAGAGAACGCGATAGCCCGGAGGTGGTCGGCCACGACACGCATGGCGACATCACGCTGGCTGTCGTCCCCATACTTATATCCGGAAAGTTCTCCGATTTTCCGGATGATGGGCTGGAACACATCTGTGTCGTAGTTGGACTTTTTGCCCTGCAAGACCATGCAAAGGCGCTCAAAGCCCATTCCGGTGTCGATTACCTTGTGAGGCAGCGGTTCGAGCGTTCCGTCGGCCTTGCGGTTATACTGCATGAACACGAGGTTCCATATTTCAATCACTTGGGGATTGTCCTTGTTCACCAGAGCCGCTCCGGGAATCCGGGCTTTTTCCTCATCCGGACGGAGGTCGATATGGATTTCCGAACAAGGACCGCAGGGACCGGTGTCGCCCATTTCCCAAAAATTGTCGTGCTTGTTGCCGTCGATGATATGGTCTTCGGGGAAATACTGTGCCCAATAGCCGGCGGCCTCGTCGTCCCGTCCCAGCCCGTCGTCGGCAGAGCCTTCGAAAACAGTGACGTAAAGATTGGCAGGGTCGATTTTGAGCACATTCACAAGGTAGTCATAGGCCCACTGAATCTCTTCCTTCTTGAAGAAGTCGCCAAAGCTCCAATTGCCGAGCATCTCGAACATCGTGTGGTGATAAGTGTCATGGCCGACCTCCTCCAAATCGTTGTGCTTGCCGCTCACACGGAGACACTTTTGGGAGTCGGTCTGTCGGCGGCACTTCGGCTCACGGTTACCAAGGATGATGTCCTTAAACTGGTTCATGCCGGCATTCGTGAACATCAGGGTAGGGTCGTCCTTGACTACCATCGGAGCCGACGGCACGATGAGATGCCCTTGCGACTCGAAGTAGCGGAGGAACGACTCGCGTATTTCGTTTGCTGTCATCATTGTTAGATAGGTTTCTTACTATTTCTTTGCAAAGTTACGACCTTTTCGTTATTTTTGCAAGCAATAGAAAATAAAAGCAATAGGGAAAGCGCAGAACGCATGGCACTGAAAAAAGACATAGACTTCAAACTCTATTACTCCATCAAGGAAGTAGCTGCGATGTTCGGCGTGAGTGAAACGCTCTTACGCTTCTGGGAGCGTGAGTTCCCGCAGATCACGCCACGCAAGTCGGGGCGCAACATCCGTCAATATACGAAGGAGGACATAGAGATTGTCCGGCAGATTTACTACCTGGTCAAAGTGCGCGGACTGAAACTGGCCGCCGCACGCGAAGCACTGCGCCAGAACAAGAAAGGAGTCGAACGGGACGCCGAAGTGCTGCGCCGGCTGCAAAAGGTGAAGGAACAAATCGACCTCCTGCGCCGCGAATTAGGTGCCCAGGAATGACAGCCCTTTCCCCCACGACGAAAAGCCACCACACCGCTCCATGAAAAACGACGGATTCACTCTCCGCAAGCGCATTCGCAGTTTCCGCTACGCCGGACGGGGCATCGCCGACCTCTTCCGGGAGGACAACGCCCGCATCCATGCCGCCGCAGCCATCCTGGCCGCCATCTTTGGACTATGGCTCGGCCTGACCCCGACGGAGTGGGCAGTCATCGCGCTCACCATCGGCGCCGTATTGGCCGCAGAGGCCGTCAACACGGCCATCGAGAGCCTCTCGGACCTTGTCAGCCCCGGCTACGACGAGCACATCCGGCGGGCCAAAGACCTCGCCGCGGGTGCGGTGCTGCTGCTGGCCGTTGCGGCCGTTGCCGTCGGCCTTTTCATTTTCCTTCCCAAACTGATTCTCCGGCTTGCCTGACCGGCAAACAGCCCATCCTCAAACGACCGATGAAACGCCTGCTCCCCCTCCTACTCTGCCTCCTGCTTCCGCTCAATGCCGCCGACC
>USCX01000114.1 GCA_900553285.1 uncultured Prevotella sp. | reverse complement strand
AGGCGTCAGCGCCGTTCCGGGGGCAACAAAGGCGGTGCGCCGTTTCGTTGTCTGAGAAAATAAGCGTAATTTTGCATAGCGCTATCGGTGCGGGAAACCTGGCCGGGGCGATTATTGTCAGGCATACACATATCACATTTATACCCATGAAGATATTAGTCATTAACTGTGGAAGTTCGTCCATCAAATATAAACTCTACGAGATGGACACCAAGAGCGTGCTGGCCTCAGGCGGTATTGAGAAAATCGGCCTTACGGGCGCTTTCCTCAAAGCCAAGCTGCCCGACGGCAGCTCGAAAGTCATCGAGGCCGACGTCCCCGACCACACGGTGGGCATCAGACTGATGTTCGACACCCTGTTGAATCCCGAATACGGCGCCATCAAGTCGCTGGACGAAATCGGAGCGGCCGGTCACCGCATCGTGCATGGCGGCGTGTTTACGAAGAGTCTGGTGGTCACTCCCGAAATCCTCAAAGAGTGGGAGCAGTATATGGACTTGGCCCCGCTGCACAGTCCGGCCCACCTGAAAGGTTACGAGGCGGTGCGCAAACTCCTGCCGGATCTGCCCCAGGTGTTTGTGTTCGATACGGCTTTCCATCAGACCATGCCGCCCAAGGCCTACATGTACGCCCTTCCGTATAAGTATTACGAACAGTATCACATCCGTCGCTACGGCGCGCACGGCACGAGCCACCGCTATGTGACGCAGCGTGTGGGCGAGTTCCTCGGCGTAGACGTGAACGAAAAGCGCATCATAACGTGCCATATCGGTAACGGGGCGTCGATCAGCGCCGTCGACCACGGCAAGTGTGTCGATACGTCGATGGGACTTACCCCGTTGGAGGGCCTGATGATGGGCACGCGCACGGGCGACATCGACTCGTCGGCCATCCTTTACATCATGAAGAAGGAAGGGCAAACGCCCGACGAGGCGAGCGACCTGCTCAACAAAGAAAGCGGCATGAAGGGCTTTACGGGCGTGTCGAGCGACCTGCGCGAGGTGGAACAGGCTGCCCGCGAAGGCAACGAACGGGCCAGGCTGGGACTGGAAATGTACGACTACCGCATCAAGAAGTATATCGGCGCTTATGCAGCCGCCATGGGTGGCGTCGACATCATTGTCTTCACGGCCGGTGTGGGCGAACACCAGTGGGATGTGCGCGAGGGGGCACTCTCGGGCCTCGAATTCCTGGGCGTGAAGCTCGACAGGGAGAAGAACCGCAGCGTGAACGGCGAGGAGGCGGTTATCTCGGCTTTTGACAGTCCGGTGACTGTGGCCGTGGTGCCGACCGACGAAGAATTGCTCATTGCCAGCGACACGCTCGACCTCGTGATGAAGAAAGGTTAGGCCGCGCGGGCCGGGCCGCCTCTGCCTTTCAGGAACGGAGGGCAGGCCGTGCCCCGGACCGGACGGCGCGATAGGAAAAAGCATCGGTGCGACAGGATGGACCGTCGCACCGATGCTTTTTCGTGTCCATGCCGGCGCGTGTGTCTATGCCTCCGCGGCCTTGGTTCCGAGGGCCGCTTTTTTCTTTTTGTAGGCTGCGGCAAGGCGGCGTCGCGATGTGATGATTTGCTGTCGGTAGACCAGGCATGTGGTCAGGAAGTAGAAGGCCGTTTGTGCCCACAGCCCGTACCACTCAAAGGCCACCTGGGGCAGCGAGGCTCCCATGCTGTTGATGCGGATGTAGCCATTGATGCCGAAAGTAGAGGGGAAGAGGTAGGACAGCGACTGCCAGAAAACGGGTATGGCCGATTGCGGCCACGAGATGCCCGAAATGAACAGCAGGGGCACAGAGGTAAAGACGACAAGGAGCAGGCATGTCTCGCGTTGGCGCATGACGGCCGACACGGTCATGGCGAAAAATATGGTGGCCAGCAGGAAAGGTATCACGAAGGTGCAGAGCGTTTCCGGCGCGCCGATGTGGTTGAGGCGGAACAGGCGGGGCACGATGCCCAGCACGTAGGTAGCCACGGGAAGATAGACGAGCAGGTAGGCCAGCATCTTGCCGAAAACGATGCGCAGCAGGCCGTTGTAATGCCGGTTGACGGGGACGAGTTCGGCGAAGCGGTTGCGTTCGCGTCCCGTTCCGGCCGAAAGTCCGATGCCGAGGATCAGGGTTTGGTGGACGACCAGTACGAGTACGGCCGGAATGAGGAATGCCGCAAAGCCGTTCTGCGGATTATAAAGGTTCACTTCTTCGTAGGCGACAGGCTGTGTGAGCACTTTCTCCTGTTCCTCGGTCAGCCCCGGTTGGTACTGCATCTTGATGCGTGCGTTCAGGTCGAGCGATACGTAGGTGTTGGCCGCCAGCAGGGCTTTGTAGTAGAGCAGCCCGCTCATGTCGCAGAACACTTTGACGTAGCTTTGGTGTCCCTTGGCCAGCTCGCTGTTGAAGTTGGACGGCAGATAAACGATGCCGTAGGCCTCCCGTTTGCGCAACAGCCGGCGGGCCTCGTCCATGTTGGCGCAGTAGGAAACGATTCTGACGTCGGGCGAGGCGTCGAGATGGCGCAGGTAGAGGCGGCTCCGGCTCGTCCGGCTGTCGTCTACCACCGCCACGGGCACGTCGCGTATCACCTCGTTCGTATAGATAAAGGCATAGACCAGAGGGTAGGCCAGCGGAACGAGCAGGAAGAAGATGAGCACACCTTGGTCGCGGACGGTCAGGCGGAGTTCGCGCCAGCCAATCCACCACAGGTCTTTGACGGCCTGGATGATGTGGGCGGTAAGTTTTTGCAGGGCTCTCATCAGGGTACGTATTTGACGGTGAGCAAAACGTGTTTAAGCCTCCAGCCTACCGCAAGGGGCAGCAGGGCAAAGGCGCACAGTCCCGCGAGGTTCGGCCAGATGTCGGCCGCGTGGTAACCGTTGAGGGCAAAGTTGACGTAGAGCAGAAAGTAATGGCGTAGGGGAAACAGGTTGCACAGCCCTTGGAGAACGGGGTGCATGGCCATGACGGGAAACGATATGCCCGATATGCTGAACGAAATGACGCCCCAGAGCGACGCGAAGCTGAGGCCCAGACGCAATGTGGGCAGGGCGCTGAACATAAATACACCTAACCCTTGTGCCGCAAGGACGCCGAGCAGCGAGACGCCCCACATCGTGGGCAGGCCGCAGAGGCAGGGAAAACGCAGCCACGCATAGAGCACGGTGTCGACCAGCCACCAGACCATGGCGAAAACGGCCGTCTGCGGCAACAGCTTGCCGGATAAGGCCTTCGCCAGTGAGAAGCGGGCCAGTCCGAGCCACTCGCGCGCGGTGTTCTCTTTGACTTCGATGCCGATGGAGTAGACCGTAATCATGGTGATGAAGAGCATGAGCACGCCCGGTATCAGTGTGTTGTTCAGGTAGACCGAATAGTTCAGCCAGGGGTTGTTGAGCGGGTGCGTGTCGATGACGATGGGTTGCAGCATGGCCATGGCTTGCGCCTCTGTGGCTCCGCGGGCCAGCATCACCTGCTGCGCAGCTGCTCCCGAGGCCAGCTCGGACATCGTTTTCATGTCGCGGAAAACAAGCGAACCGGCTATCAGGTAAGAGTAGTTCATGTAGAAGGACACTGTGGCCTGCTCTTGGCGTAGCGCCTTGCGCGACGTGCCCTCAGGGATGTAGTAGAAGCCGTAAATCCTGCCCTCCTGCATGGCTTTGCGTGCGTCGCTGACAGTGGGGAACCGGGCTACGATGTCCGTCTGTTGGAAGGCGTCGAGATTGCGGGCCAGTTGGCGTGAAGTGGTTGAGCCGTCGTCGTCAACCAGGCCCAAGGGCAGGTCGGTGGGCAGGCCCGACTGCATGAGCGTCACGAAGAACACGAGGCAGAGCAGCGGCGCCACAATCATGCAGAACCCGTAAATGGGATGGCTGGCGAGGCGTTTCAGTTCGCGTCCGGCGACTTGGAGCAGGCTTGACATGGCTTAGGGCTTGAAAATGACGCTCATGCCCGGGCGCAGTCCTGCGACGGGACTGACGGGCGAGGCTTTGACCTCGAAGGTCTTCATGTCGAATTGCCCTGTGGCTTTGGTCGCTTTCCACGCCGCGTAGCTGCCGAGATCCTTCATCGCGTAGACTTTCAGGCGTACGACGCGGTTGTCGAGGGCCGGTATGGTGGCTTCGATGACCTTGCCGATGGCAAAGTTGTTCAGCCGGTCTTCCCGCACGTTGAAGCTGGCCCACATGTCGTTCATGATGGCCACGTTCATGATGGGGGCTCCCGTGCCGACCAATTCGCCGACCTGGGGGAAGATTTCCGTAACCTCCCCGTCGGC
>USCX01000113.1 GCA_900553285.1 uncultured Prevotella sp. | reverse complement strand
ACGGCATTCACCGGCTGTTCCGGGCCGGCGCTGGTTCTGGCCTTGTGGCCCGCGCCGTTCACGGGCGGGACGGGGCGGCGTGAACGAGGGCTTGATGGTAGACAAGGCGTGTCGCATCGAGCAGGGCGACGAGTTTCATCCGCCCGCCGTTGTGCAGTTTTATCAAAGCGTTGAGAGCGTCCGTGTAGTCCGGGAAGTGCGTGGCCATGGTTTCCTGCACGTGCCGGAAGTAGTCAAGGCGGATGTGCAGGGCAAGTTCCCGCATCTCCCTGCTCCGCGAGCGGGTCAGCTGGGTGGCCGAGGTGCGGTAGCGCAGCAGGCTTTCCGGCAGGTTGGCCAGGCGGAAGCCCCGAGTGGCCAGGTCGCACCAGAGGCGGTAGTCCTCGGCGTAGGCAAAGCGGCGGTCGTAGACTTCGCCCCGGTCTTTCTGCATCGCCTCCACACAGCGGCGGCGCAGCATGACGGTGGGGTGGCAGATGGGGTTGAACACCAGCAGGGCGCTCACGATTTCCTCGTGCGTCAGGAGCGTCTGGCAGACGTAGGAGCGTTCGCCGAAGGCCGTGAACCAGCTCCCCACGATGTCCGCATCCGGGTGCGCTGTGAGGTAGTCCACCTGTTTTTGCAGGCGTGTGGCCTCCATCACGTCGTCGGCGTCCATGCGCGCTACAAACTGCCCTTTGGCCATGTCCATCGCGGCGTTCAGGTGGCCGATGTAGTCGGGTTGCGTGTGGCGGATGAGGCGGATGCGCGGGTCGGCGAACGAGCGGACGAGGCGGCAGGTGTCGTCGTCCGAGGCGTCGTCCGCCACGATGAGTTCGAAGTCGGTAAACGTCTGTCGCAACGTGCTTTCAATGGCTTCGCCGACGTAGGGCGATGCGTTGCGGGCGGGCATGACAACAGAGACAAGGGGGAGCGGTAACATGTTTTGTGCAATCGGGAAATGGAGTACAAAATTACACAATTTCCCCGGTTTGTATGTCGTATGCTTGGAAGTATCGTGATTTTTGTAGCACGTTTTTTCTCTTTAAAAATCAGCGGAACGCTTGGGCGTTTCTCTGAAAACTTCTATATTTGCCTCGTTCAAATCATGTTTAACCTAAACTTTGAAAACTATGGACATCCTTAAAAAGAAACTCGAGGTTTTGGAACTTGCAATACGGATTGCCCGGTAGGCTGCAATAATTGTGGAGGGAAAATATGGGTTTAGTCTAACAAGTTTGTTTAAGTATGGTCCAGTCGCGGTTCAACGTGGTCAAAACGGAGGGTGAGGTGACGTGGGTGTACAACACGCTCACTTCTGCTTTCGTGAAACTGGATGCCCTGACGTGGACGGCTGTGCAGGCGGGCGATGAGCCCGAAGTGGAAGCCGCCTTGCGGCGCGAAGGCATTTTGGTGGACAACACGGAGGACGAGTGGCTGACCTATAAATTCCAATACTACGCCCACGCTTTTCGTCGCCGGGGCTTGTATCTCAGCATTGCGCCGACCATGCAGTGCAACTTTGCCTGCCCATACTGCTTTGAAGGCGAGAACAAGCACTTCCCCGCGATGAATGACAAGGTAGAGGCGGCCCTTGTCAAATACTTGGAAGTGAATGGCCGGAACGGCCTTTCCATCAATTGGTTCGGCGGTGAGCCTCTTCTGGCCTGGAAACGCATCCTTTCGATTTGTCGGCAACTTGACGAAAGAGGTGTGGAGTTCCGCTCGTCGATGGTGACGAATGGCAGCCTGCTGACGCCCGACAAATTGCCGGAGCTCGGGGCCTTGCACCTGACGTTTGTCCAGATTTCGATGGACGGCCTGGCGGCCACGCACGACCGGCGGCGCTGTTTCAAGAACGGCGCACCCTCGTTCAGTCTCATCATGCGGAACATCGGCAGCTTCCTCTGCGAAACGGATGTGCCCTTGGTGGTGCAGGTGGCAGTGGACCACACCAACCCGACGGCTTTCGACGACCTCTTGGCCGAATTCACCCGGTTGTATCCCGACGAGATGCGTACGAACCGCCTGCAAGTAGGGTGCAACCACGTGCAGGACCGTACGGCTTTCGACAAGGCGGGTGTCTGTTTTACGCCTCAGGACCTGTTCGGCGAGCAGGTCATCAGCCTGCGCTCGGGCGAGAACAACGCCCGGACGCCCCGCCTGCCGGGGATTGCGCTGCCGTGCATGTTCCGCAGCACGGGGCATTTCGCGATTGATTCGGCGGGTTACCTCTACCGCTGTTTGGAGCATCTGGGCGACCCGCGCCACAGCGTGGGCAACCTTGTCGAGGGTAAACTCTCGCGTGCCGCCATGGCGCGGACCACATTTGCCGAAGACCCGTTCGACGACCCGCAGTGCCGCCAGTGCAACGTTCTGCCCATCTGCGGCGGCGGATGCCCGCTCGACCGCTTGGCGGCCCGGCGCGGGGGGGGCTGCCCTTGCTCGTTCTATAAAGAATACTTGCCGGACCTGTTGCCGGAACTCTACCGGCGGCACTATCAACACCGTAAAAAGAAACTGACGCTATGAAAATGGATATATTACACGCCGGAGTGGACGACGCCCTTGATGTGTTGAGCGCCGACATGATGGACGCACTTTGCGGCGGTGACGAACGATGTGAACGTAACTACCGCACGGAGAACACTTCTTGCAAGTTGGGCTACGAAGCCAAGGACGACGGCTCGGTCACGTGTCAGCGGCGCTATCGTCGTACGGAGTGAGCAGCAGGCTGCCGTTTATTTTCCGGATACTAAATTTTCGACATTTTTATGAAGTTGTTTCCTATATGGAGGGCTGCGTTCGTGGTGGCTCTCAGCATGGTTATTATGCTTCCGCTTGCGGCGCAAAATGTGTCGGTGCGGGGCACGGTGCAGTTTGCCGATAGCGCGAAAGGCGTGGCTTACACGCTCGAACTCTTCGACCGCATGATGAAACAGCGCCTGGCTCCCCCGATAACGTCGACGGACACGGCCTTCATCGCGCAGTGGCCCGTAGCGGACAGGAGTGTCCTGCGTTTGACCGCCTCGGGCTACCGGAGCAGAGAGTTCACGCTGAACCGCCCGAAAGACGCACAGGAAATCCAGTTGGGCCAGTTGACGTTGCACCCCTTGGCAGAGCAACTGGGCGAAGCCGTGGTGAAGGGAAAACGCCCCGTGGTGCGCACCATGGGGAGCAAGACGACCGTCGACGTGAAGAATTCCGTGCTCAGCGACATGGGTAGCGTCCGCGACATGCTGGAATATGTGCCCGGCCTGATGCCGGACGGCAGCGGGGGCGTCAAGGTGCCCGGACGCGGCACGCCGCTCATCGAAATCGATGGGCGCGAGGTGACGCAGCGGAGCCTGCTGGACGTGTTGAAGTCGGACAATGTGGACGAAATCGAAATAGACCGCGCCCCGTCGGTGGCCTATTCCGGCCGCACCCGGGCCGTGGTGCGCATCAAGACCAAGCGGGGCATACAGGACCACCTTTATCTCAAAGTGAACAACATAGCGAGCATGAAGAGCAAGTTCTCGGAAACCCCTTCGCTGGATTTCCGCTTCAAGATAGGAAAACTTTCTTCTTCGCTCACTTACCTGTACAGCAATAGTAACGCTGAGCTGCACGAGACGTATCTGCGCACCATCTACCACCCCGACTATACGTTCCACAGTGCGCAGCAGGCCAACCCGCAGATGCCCGGGCAGAGCCACCGCGTGGTCTGGTCGGCCGATTGGGATTTCACGAAAAAGAGCCGCCTCAGCTTCATGTACTTTTTCGATCACAACAATCAAAAGATAGACTCGCCGAGCCTGCTTACGCAAATAGAAAAGGACGATACGGTGCGGAAAGACAAGTACGAACTCACCGACAGGCTCGACAACGTGCATAACCTCTCGCTCACCTACGACCACCGTTTCAGCAAGGAACACAAGCTGCTCCTTATCGCCGACTACTCAACGACCCACCGCCACACCTTGAACGCCACGGAGGAGACCAACCTCGAAACGGGTGGCTATTCCCATGTCAGTACGTGGGGCAAAGGGCGTTTCGACACCTATTCGGCTTCCGCGCGCTACGACGTGGTGCTGCCCGGCGAAATAAAAACGCAGGTAGGCGGGAAGTATGCCTATGTGCGGTCGTGGTCGGACCGCACGTCGGACAACCCCTACTTGGACGGGGGAACCTATTGGAACCGCACCAACGTGCGCAACCAGAATGCGTCGGCCTACCTGAACCTTTCGCGCCGGTGGAAGCGCGTGACGGCCGAGGCGGGCCTGCGCTACGAGTTCGAGCGCAGCCGCATC
>USCX01000112.1 GCA_900553285.1 uncultured Prevotella sp. | reverse complement strand
GACCTGAGCGGCCGTCGCGTTCAGAAGGCTGAAAAGGGCATCTACATCCAGAACGGTAAGAAGGTTTACGTAAAGTAAATCGCTACCCTAGCTGATTGACAACTTAGAAGAAGGGGAGGCTTCTGCATGAAGCCTCCCCTTCTTGTGTAAACGTAGTGACAGAACGGATGGAATCACTGTCTGTTTTTTCCATCGCCCTGACCGATGTGACCTTTCAGGTGACATCGGGCCGAAACCCGACGTCAGCCTCTTCTTCCGGCTTGGGAGGAGTTATGCCGAAAGCGTTTGAGTGAGCAGTAGGCAGATGACAAGATTCGACAGTGGGACAAGCCGTATGCGTTTTGACGGGGAAATCTGTTCAGTCTGTGTGCGGTTGCGCGTTGAAAATAATTATTTTTGCACAATCCGTTCTATCCTTATGACGGAGATACCTTTTATTTAATTGATGCAGCGAGGATGAATTTCCAAGTACACGTAGAATTGCCGGCCGAGGTCGTGGCTTTGCATCATGGCGACAGCGTGCTGATGCTGGGCTCGTGCTTTGCCGAACATGTCGGTCGGCGCGTGGTCGACGCAGGGTTTCGTGCCTGTGTCAATCCTTTTGGGGTTTTGTTCAATCCGGAGAGTATCCGTCTGGCCCTTGTCGCTCTTCTTGACGGCCTGCCTGCCGACACTTATTTTACGCATGACGGGCAGTGGCACAGTTGGTTGCATTCAACCCGCTTTTCAGCTTCGACGGCCGAGGGATGCCGTCAGCTCGTGGAGGCGAGTTATGCGCCCGCCCGAAACGTGATGCCGACGCTCGACCGGCTGTATGTGACATGGGGCACCAATCATGTTTATCATCTGAACGTCAGTCCGGACGGGCAGGAGCGCGTGGTGGCCAACTGTCACAAGATGCCGCAGCACCTGTTTACGGAGCAAACGCTGTCGCCGTCCCGAATCGAAGAACTGTGGGTGCCTTTGTTGGCGCGACTGTTCGATATGAACGCCCGGCTTCAGGTCGTGTTCACGGTGAGTCCTTACCGGTATGCCAAATACGGCTTTCATGCGAACCAGCTGAACAAGGCGTCGCTTTTTCTGGCCGTCGATGCGTTATGCCGCCGTTTTGAAGGACGCTGCCATTACTTTCCCGCCTACGAAATAGTGATCGACGAGTTGCGCGATTACCGTTTCTTCGAGGCAGATATGCTCCACCCTTCGTCGCAGGCCGTCGATTATGTGTGGGAGCGCTTTTCGGCGTGGTCGTTCGATGCAGCCACGCGCCAAATCATCGCCGAGTGGGAACCGCTCCGCCGGGCCTTGGCCCACAAGCCGTTTCATCCCGGTTCGCCGGAGCATTTAGCTTTCTTACAGAAAATTGAGCAGCGTGTGGTTCGCCTAAAAGAAAAATATCCGAACTTTGCACCATCTTACGTTCCTTCTTGTGAGCAGACCGACAGCGGCTCCGGAGCACGTTGATGTAGCAGAAGTAAATACATTTGTTCAGACCATGTCTTACACATTAGAGAAAGTGACAGCGCTTATAGGCGCTCATCGTTTTGGCACTGCGGACGGTCAGATTGATTGGCTGCTGACCGACAGTCGTTCTCTGGCTTTTCCTGAGACGACCCTGTTTTTTGCCTTGCGTACTTCGCGCAATGACGGTCACCGTTATATACCCGAACTTTATCGCCGCGGCGTGCGCCATTTTGTGGTGGGCGAGTTGCCTGCCGATTGGGCAAGTCTTTATCCGGAGGCCAATTTCCTGCGCGTAGTAAGCCCGCTCAAAGCGCTGCAACGGCTGGCCGAACGTCATCGCGAGGAATACGGTGTGCCGGTTATAGGCGTGACGGGAAGCAACGGCAAAACGATTGTCAAAGAATGGCTTTTCCAGTTGCTCTCGCCGTCGTGGCGCGTCACACGCTCACCCCGCTCCTACAATTCGCAGATAGGAGTTCCGCTTTCTGTATGGCTGCTTGACGAACGTACCGAAGTGGGAATTTTTGAGGCCGGCATATCGCAACCGGACGAGATGGCGGCGCTCAGGGCCATCATTCAGCCCACAATTGGTGTCATGACGCACCTCGGTCCGGCCCACCAGGAAAATTTTCCGACCATCCAAGAGAAATGCCTCGAGAAACTCTCGCTTTTCAAGGATTGCGAGGTACTTGTGTATAATGCCGACGACGAGGTGATAGCCGAAGGGGTAGCTGGCTCTATGTTTACGGGAAACCAGCTTGCGTGGTCGCGCGTCAACAGCAATGCGCCGCTTTTTATTCGTAAGGTGACGACCGGAAAGGAGCATACACAGATTGAATACACCTATCTGGGCTATGATGGCGCTTTCTACATACCTTTTGTCGACGAGGCCTCTCTTGAAAACGCGCTCCATTGTCTTGCTGTTTGCCTATACTTCCACCTGCCGCAGGACGTCATCGCTGAGCGTATGGCCCGCCTGGAACCTGTTGCCATGCGCTTGGAGGTGAAGCAGGGAATACGTGACTGTACGTTGATTAACGACAGTTATAACTCGGATGTCAATTCTCTGGACATCGCGCTCGATTTCATGAACCGCCGTCCAGACGGGCATAAAAATCGCCATACACTGATTTTGAGCGACATCTTTCAAAGTGGTTTGCCCGAGGGCGAATTGTATGCCAAGGTGGCGGAGCTGGTAAACGGGCGGGGTGTTGATCATCTGATTGGGGTCGGTCCGGGGTTGACGGCGGCTGCCGACCTGTTTCATATGGACTGTCACTTCTTCCGTCATGTCGGCCAATTGCTGGATTCCGGATTGTTGGACACGCTTCATGACGAATTGGTCTTGATAAAGGGGGCCCGCGATTTCAATTTCGAGCGGATTTCTGATCATTTGTCTCTGAAAGTTCACGAGACTACGTTGGAAATCAATCTTGAATCCATTGTCGACAATTTGAATTACTACCGTAGTTTCATGAAGCCCGAAACCAAGATCGTCTGCATGGTCAAGGCGTCGGCCTATGGCTCCGGGGCGGTCGAGGTGGCCAAGACGTTGCAGGACCACCGCGTCGATTATTTGGCTGTGGCGGTGGCTGACGAAGGGGCAGACTTGCGCAAAGCGGGCATCACGAGCAATATTATTGTGATGAATCCCGAGATGAGTGCGTTTGAAACACTTTTTGAATATGATCTTGAACCCGAAGTGTATAGTTTCAAGCTCCTGGATGCTCTGATCAAGGCAGCCGAGCGTGCCGGAATCACGAATTTCCCCATCCACGTCAAGCTCGACACCGGTATGCACCGTTTGGGTTTTGCTCCCGATGCCGACCTCCCGGCGCTCATCGACCGTCTTCGTCGTCAGTCGGCTGTCATCCCGCGTTCTGTCTTTTCCCATTTTGTCGGGAGCGACGAGGCACGTTTCGATAGTTTCTCCGCAGTTCAGTTTGACTGTTTTGATAGGGCGAGTCGCATGTTGCAGGAAGCCTTTCCCCACAAGATTCTACGCCATATCTGCAACAGTGCGGGCATTGAGCGTTTTCCCGGACGCCATCTCGACATGGTACGCCTCGGATTGGGACTTTATGGCGTCGATCCGTTTGGTAACCGTTTGCTTCATAACGTGGCTACGCTCAAAACCACGATTCTTCAAATCCATGACGTTCCGGCCGAGGATACAGTGGGATATAGTCGAAAGGGAGTGCTCACGCGGAGAAGTCGTATTGCCGCGCTGCCTATCGGCTATGCCGACGGCCTCGACCGTCATTTGGGCTGTGGTTGCGGTTATTGTCTGGTACACGGAAAGCCGGCGCCCTATGTAGGTAATATATGTATGGATG
Source organism: uncultured Prevotella sp. (assembly GCA_900553285.1). Lineage (GTDB taxonomy): Bacteria > Bacteroidota > Bacteroidia > Bacteroidales > Bacteroidaceae > Alloprevotella. The sequence goes on along the minus strand of USCX01000112.1, from coordinate 483 downwards.
TCTGCATGATCGATGTGACCGACATAGAATGCCAGGAAGGTGATTCCGTCGAGATTTTCGGAGAGCACTTGCCCGTCACCGTACTGAGCGATAAGCTCCACACAATACCTTACGAAGTCCTGACTTCTGTGAGCGAACGGGTAAAACGAGTTTATTATCAGAACTGACGCTGCCCGTTTTTGCCCGGACAGGTTTTACACGTGTCTGGAAATTGGCAACTTGTCTCCGTACGCAAGGACTTCTCCATACTTATTCCGCTCAGTCGCCGCGAAAGTTTTTTCTTTCGCGGCGACTGATTTTTCGGGGACTGCGCCCGTGTTCGGCAAGCAGCCGGAAAAAATGTCCGGAGGAAGGTGATTTTTTTTGTTCCGTCAACAAGTTGTATGTCAGGGTGTTGACGGCGTTCTTCTTCCCCTGTCTCGAAGAAATTTCGTAAAAAAGGAGTGTAAAAGTTTGGATATTGTGGAAAAAGGCTGTACTTTT
>USCX01000111.1 GCA_900553285.1 uncultured Prevotella sp. | reverse complement strand
CTGCACGCCCGTCGCCCGCCTGATGCAGACACCCCAGGAAGCCCTGCGCGACACGGAGCACTACCTGCTCATCTGCTCGTTGGGCATCCCGTTCGTCATGGGCTACAACGTGGTCTGCGGCATCCTGCGCGGCCTCGGCGACTCGCGCACGCCGCTCTACTTCGTGGCGCTGGCCTGCGCGGTGAACATTGTGCTCGACTTCGTGCTGGTGGGCGGCTTTCACCTCAGGGCCATGGGCGCGGCGGCCGCCACGGTGTTCTCGCAGGGCATCAGTTTCCTTGCGGGGCTATGGTTCCTGCACAAACGGGGATTCAGTTTCCCCTTCACACGCCGCGACATCCGGCCGACACGCCGCCTCACCACCCGCATGCTCACACTCGGGATGCCCCTTGCCCTGCAAGACGCGCTGATCAACGTGTCGTTCCTGCTCATTACGGTCATCGCCAACCGCATGGGGGTCATCGCGTCGGCCTCGGTCGGTGTGGTCGAGAAAATCATTGTCTTCGCCATGTTGCCTCCGGCCGCCATAGCCTCGGCCGTAGCCACGATGACCGCGCAGAACTACGGCGCAGGACTGGTCGGGCGGATGAAACAATGTCTCCGGGCCGGCATCGGCATGTCGCTGGCGTTCGGTGTGCCCATCTGCCTTTACGCCCAATTCTGGCCCGAAACACTGACAGCTGTCTTCACTCGCGAGACCGGCGTCGTGACCATGGCGGCCGACTACCTGCGCAGCTACACCTTCGACTGCGTCGCCGTGGCTTTCGTCTTCTGTTTCAACGCATATTACAGCGGACAGGGCAACTCGTGGTTCCCCATGACGCACAGCCTGATTGCCACCTTCGCGTGCCGCATTCCGCTGGCCTTCTGGTTCAGCCGGCTGTGGCCCTCGACATTGTTCCCCATGGGTTTCGCCTCGCCCCTGGCCACCCTGCTCTCAATAGGACTGTGCGTGGGCTTCCTCTCTTTCAACAACCGGAAGCTGGCAAAGCAATTCGCCGGCCGCAACCCATAAACGCGAGCCCGGGCGGTGGTTCCGTCCGGGCTCGTTCCTGCCTTCATGCGGCAAGGCGGTCAAATCAGTTCGAACTTTGCTTTGAGCCGACTGAAATAGCGACGGGAGGCATACAGTTCGAGCCCGTCGAACGGAGCGCACATGCGGCAGCGCAGCGTGGAGTTCTCAACCGCCGAAAGATAGGCCACGTTGACGATACAGCTTGAACTGATGCGCGTGAGCAGCTCATGAAAAGCCAGGAGGTCCTCAGCCTTCGTTCCCTGGTGCAGACGATGGGTGGTGTCGTCGGTCAGCGTAATCAGCCAAGCCCGCAGCGACTTGTCATAACGCATGAGCAAAATATCATCCACGGTCAGCAACAGGAGCTCGCGCACGGTCTGCACGGCGATTTTGCGCCGGGGCGAAAGCAGGACCGTCATGCGGCAGGCCGACGCCGGCCGCTCGAAACGCTCGCGGCAAAGCCGCTTCACAATCTCGTGCAGCTCATCGAGTTTATAAGGCTTCAAAAGAAAGTCGAAGGCCGACCGGCGGATGGCGTCAAGCATATAACGGCTGAAAGCGCTGTAAAAGACCACATGAAAGGGGAAGGCCACGCGGCGCTGGACCATGTCGACATAATCGATGCCGTTCCTGTCCGGCGTTTCGACGTCGAGGAAAAGCACGTCCGGCTGCAATTCGAGCAAAGACAGGGTGTCCTTATAAGACGAAAAGGCATACACCTTGTCCACTTCGGGCAAGAGGCGCAAGTCGTCCACCAACTGCTGTAAGGCTGCGGACTCGTCGTCCACCACAAAAACATTGAGTTTGATGAGCCCTGAGGTTTCTTTCATCTCCGTGGCATTGTGTTGTGGCGTAAAGGTACGAAAACTTTCGCCAACGCCCGTGCCACCCACTGTCATTTCCTTACATACGGTCTGATTATATGCCTATCCGGCAGCTATCGGCGCGTAAGTTACAGCACCCCTCAGCCCTCCTCAGACAGATAGCGGTAGCCGGCTGGGATACGATAGGTCACGACCGTTCCGTGACGGGGAGCAGAAAGATTACGGACCGTAAACGTGATGCGCTTCTCATTGCGACGGTTGAGCAGTTCGATGGTGCGCGAGAGCACACGCAGCCCCGTCCCCGTGTCGCGGTCTGAAACGGGGCGGCACGCAGGGCGGAACCCCTCGCCGTTGTCCTCCACGACCAACTCCACTCCTTCCCCACAACGGCGCACGGCCACATCGACACGCGACGAGGCGTCCACGCGGCTGAACGCGTGTTTCAAGGCGTTCTCCACCGGGATTTGTATGCACATGGCCGGCACCCGCACCCCGGCCGGCACATCGGCCTCCACATGCCACTGCACGTCGGGACAAGGCCCGGACACAAGCTGCCGCAACGCCACATAGCGCTTGACCAGCGTCATTTCCTCCTCCAACGTGACCGACATGCTTTCGGACACGAGCAGATTGCCCCGCAGGACGTCGATGAGCAATTCGAGGGGGCGCGTCAGCTCCGGATAGGCCCGAAAGCGCGGCAACACGGCGCCAAGAACATTAAAGATATAATGAGGCGAAACGCGGTTGCGCACAACGTCCATGCGCAGCTTGGTCACCCGGTCGAGCTGCTGCCGGTAACGCCTTTCGTTACGGCGTCTCACCGTAATGACGACCACAACCGAAAGCGACACCACCAACACCAGCAGGCCGACGGCAATGGCTATATAAGCCCGCTGCCGCGACGCCCTCGCCGACAAATCGGCCAACGCGATACGCTGGCGCAGAAGCGTGGTGTCCTGTGCATATCGCGCCCCCAGCTCGATGACATTATTCACCGACTGCTCGTTACGCAACCTTTCGGCATACCACCGGGCGCGCGACTGGTAGGCATAAGCCGCGCGGAAGTCGCCTCGGCTCACGGCATACCGCGCCAGGCGCGTAAAATGGAGTTCGAGGTAGCGCGTAGCCACATACGTCGAATCGAACGGCACCGACAGGAGCCGGCCGGCCTCCTCCATGCGCCCCTCCGTCAGCGCCAGATCGGCGGCCAGACTGCGCACGTAGAAACGCATCGACGGGTCCACATCCGGTGTGTCCCGCACAAAGTCAACACAGCGCCCGATATACAGACGGGCACTGTCCACCCGCCCCATCAGGAGATTGACCTCACCGAGGTTCACCTCCGCCTGTGCCACCGACAACGGGGCCCGAAGCTGCCGGGCCACCGCATAACCCCGCTTAAAAGCGTCCAGTGCCCGCGCATAATCCTCCTCGAAATAATAACAATTACCCAACGAAAGATAATAATGGAACCTCTCGTACTGCGTCACGCGGGGAAGCAACGTCCGCGCGCTATCAAAAAACTCATGGGCCTGCTCAAAGTTCCTAAGCTCCGTATAAACCTGCCCCAGGCCCGAATAAACAGCAAAACGATTGGCACCCGAATGAAGGGAGTCGGCCACGAACAAGGCGCGACGGTAAAACTCCGCCGCCTTCGGCACGCGACCCGCCCAGAAATGCGCGTCGGCCAGATTGATATAAATGTCCGTCAGCTCTTCCCGGTCCGGAGAACGAAGAACCGCCTCGCCGGCCTTTTCATAACAGGCACAAGCCTCGTCGAAACGACTGGACAGCGCAAGCATCACGCCACGATGATTCCACATGCTGCCTTCCAGCAATGCCTCCGAAGGATGACGCCGGCACCAGCGCTCCACGCGCTCTTGACTCCGTTCGACGGCCTCACTGTCACCAAGCTGATAATGCACAACAGCACGGAACAACTCCAAACGATAATACGACGAACTGTCACTCACCGTTCCCTGCAAGCACACAAGAAGGGAATCCGTCCGGACCGGCGACGAATAAATACTGTCCCGATACCGACTGAGAAACGAGTCCACTCGCGCCTCGTCCGACACACCGGCAGTCTCCGTCCCACCGTCACAGCCCGACAAAAGCCCCGCACCGGACACAAATAACAACATAAGGAAGAAAAAAACATCACGACGCAAACTGACTTTCATCTCTACGTTCCTCACATTACCTAACACATTGACTACGCAAAATTACGCCAAAAGCAGCAAACGGCAAACCCCATTTAACGAAACGTACCATAGACGCCAACCTACCGCCCACCCTCTCCACAACCCCATCACCCGCCCACAACGAAACCAGTACGCTGGAAATTTCCAGCCAAAACCGAGCGCAGCAAATCTTACAGGCGGACAGGACGAACCGGCTGGACGGCAAAACGGACGGGCAAGGCGGCAGGAATTTCCGCCAGAAAGACAAACGGTACCC
>USCX01000110.1 GCA_900553285.1 uncultured Prevotella sp. | reverse complement strand
CGAGTGCAAAAGTACAGCCTTTTTCCACAATATCCAAACTTTTACACTCCTTTTTTACGAAACAAATCAAGAAAAACGTCGGAACCAGCCGAACAAGAGGAAAGGAACGGGCTAAACGTCAATTAATTACGAGGAGAAAGAGCCGAGCGAAAAAAATTATCGTAGGAATGTCGAATGAGCTAAGGGCAAAGAGGAATCCAAGCATCGCGCCCGTCGGGAGAATCTGACGGGCGCGACGCTTGGATTGAAAGACTATCTATTTATTATTAATGTGCGGAGGTGAATCACATGCCTCCCATACGCATCATCGGCATGGCTTGCATAGGTGGACGTCCGCCCGGACCGGGGGCCCGCCTTCCTTCCTCCCGACTACGATTGCCCCCTTTCGTTCCGCTGAAAATGTTCAGGCGATAAATGAAGTGGAGCATACAGTAAGAATTGATGGCATTGGTCCACGTGTCCTGACGCAATTGGGCATTGATAACGCGGCTGACGTTGCTCTGCTGGTGCAGGATATCATAAAATTGGAGGCTTACCGTTGCCGTTTTGTCTTTGAGGAAACTTTGGGCAATCTGAGCATTCCAAATCAACTCATTCGTGTTCATCGAATTGTCTGAATATCCACGGCGCGAATTCATACGGATGTCGGTCGATATGCTCATGTTCCACGGCAGGTTGACATTTCCGTTCAACCCATACGAGAAGCTCCACGTATCCTGGTTGGCGTTCGTCTGAAGGCTGTTGCGGGCGTGCTGGTAATTGAGATTACCGCGCAGGCCGACGTCGAACCATGTCGTACGATAGGCCAGGTTGACATTCTCTCCCACATTGAGGGAGCGGGTCGTACTCTTTTGGTTGATGTTGTCGTTTGTGACGTAACCCACAGAATTCGTATATCCCAAGTTGGTGAAAGTGGAGAACGTCCAAGTCTTTTCGGGACCGAAACCTGTGTTGAACATGAAGTTGCCCCGGGCGCTCCAGTTGCCGTTGATGTTTTCGGGCCGCACGGTGCGCACACCGGTTTCTTCGTTATACTCGACAGCGTTGCTGATGGAGTTGCTCTCCTGCGTGACGAAGAGACCGGCCATCATGCCTTGCTGTTTCTCGGTGATATAGTTGTTGAAGAAAACGCGGAGGCTGTTCTCCCACGCGGGCTTCAAGTAAGGGTTACCCCGCGTGATGTTGAGCGGGTCCGAGTCGTCGACGATGTCGAGCAGGTTGGTCATCGAGGGCTCCGTGGCCTTTCCGCGGTAGCGCACGTCGATTTGCCCCGTCTCCGAGATGCGATAGCGGAAACGTATCTGCGGCGACACGTTGAACACGTGACGGGTGACGAGCGTATCTATCTGACTGGGGCGGGTATATTCGAGCTTCGTGGTCTGCGGCACGAAGTCAAGGCCGGCGTTGAACCGGATTTTCTTCGTGTTATAACGGATGCCCACGCTGGCGGTATGCGTGAAATACTTGTAAGTGGCATACTGGCTGTTCTCGTCGTCGCGGAGCATCATGAGCAGGTCGGCGCGGGTCGGCACGGTGCCCAGCGCGGCCGTCAGCACGTCGGACCAAAGCAGGTTGTCGGCCTGATACGCCAACTCGGGATGGGTCTCCAGCAGTTCGGGGTTTATCAGCTTATTGAGGTCATAGAGCGAGCGGTCGCTGTCGGAGTAGCGGTAGGAGAACTGGTAGTTGAACTGCAAGTGCCAATCCTTGGCGATGGGCTCGCTGTAACCGACACGCACGGAGGTGTTCCAGTTCTTCGACGGATTGTCGTTGAACTGGTTGATCCATTCATAGGGCTTGCCTGCATTTCCCTGGAAATAATTGATACGCGAGTCGGTGAACGAGCGGCTTGTGGACTTGGTGTAGCCCGCACTGGCGCGCATCGAGACGTTCCGGCCTTCGGAGTTGAGACGGCGCACGAGCATAAGGCTGGCATCAAACGAATTGGACTTCGACTCGCCGAGCGTGGTGCGGAGGTTACGGTTGACGGCGATGTCGCGCAGGGCCGCGGGGATGTCGGCCGTGTCGCCCACCATGCTGGCCAAGGGGTCGGAGATGCCCTCCACCTTATACGGGTCGTCGTTGAACGTGACCGACTGGCTCGACCCGTCGTTATGGCTGCTCGAATGCGAGAACGAGGGCCGGAACATCATCATGGTCAGCGTATCGGGATGCCATTCCAGACGGAACGCCCCGTTGACGTTGGTCGTTCCGGAGCCGCTGCGGCTGGCTGAGTTGGAAAAAGAGCTGCCTTGTCCGGACGAAAGGAAGTTCTCGCTGTTCGACCGCGTCTGCGAGTCGGTCCCCGAGTAGGAGTAGCGCACGTTGCCGCCCAGTTCGAGCCGGCCCTTTTCGCGCTTTTCCTTGTCGTTTTCCCAATAGAAGTCGGCGCCCGCGCTCTTTGTCGCCGTCAGGCCGCCGCCCCAACCGCCGCGCCATCCGCCAAAACCGCGGTCGCTCGTGTTGTTGGCCGAGCCAAAGAGCGAAACGCGCGAGCGTTCGGTGAAACGGGTCGAAAAGAGACGGGCCGCATAGCGGTCTTTTGTTCCATAACCGAGGTCCACGTTGTTCACCCACGAGGCGTCGAGTTTCTTCTTGGTCGTAATGTCGAGCACGGTGGTCTCCTCGCCGTCGTCAATTCCCGTCTGCTCGGTGTAATCGCTTTTTTTGTCGTAGGCTTTCAGCTTGCTGACAAGCTCCACGGGCAGGTTCTTCATGGCAATCTTCGTATCGCCCTTGAAGAAGTCCTTTCCGTTGACGAGAAACTCGGTCACGGTCTTTCCGTTCCACGTGATGGTGCCGTCGTCCGACACTTCGACGCCCGGCAGCTGCTCGACAAGCGCCTCGAGCGTGGAGCCTTCGGGGGTGCGGTAGGCCGACGCGTTATAGACGGTCGTGTCCTCCTTCTGCTCGACCCTGGCCGCTGTGGCCGAAACGACAGCCTCGCCCAGCGCCTTGGCCGACGTGGACATCTCGATGGTGCCCAGGTCGATGGTGTCGTTCTCCGCCGAGAAGGTCACCTCGCGCGAGACGGTGGTATAGCTGACATAAGAAATCTTGACCGTGTATTTCCCCGCCACCTGCGTTTTGAGCGAGAACTTTCCCGCCACGTCGGTGTTCATGCCCGTGGCCATGGTCTTGTTGGGACGGAGCAACTGTACGGTGGCAAACTCGATGGCTTTCCGCGAGTCTGCGTCAATCACTTTACCACTGACCACATACGTCGCCGCCGCCAGCGATGTGGCCCAAGCGGAGAGCAGGATGAGCAGCATTCCTCTCAAATGTTTCATCGGTATAAAATAGTTGTTTTGTTTCTATATTCAAAGCATCGCCGCGCTACCGCGACGCTGACAATAAGACCGCTGTCTTACCGTTCGGTTTAATCCCCAAACGAGAAAAGGGGGAAAAACATCGACAAACGCTCATGTTTCATCGACCAAGCCTCTCGTTTGTCCTTATTTCACGTCGACATGGAGCGTGTCGCCCGTCGACAGGCCGATGCCGTTGCGCGCATAGGCCACCACGTAGTAACGCCCGGGGCGCAGGCGCCGCGTCGTAGCCGTAAAATGGTCTGTCGTGTCGGCCGACAGGGTGTCGAGCTGAAGGGTGTCGTTGCCATAATAGAAACCGCGCCCGGTCACCCGGCTGTTGGGCGAAAGGACCACCTGCCCCTCCATGCGGCAAGTGTCGCCCGCCACCTCCGCCGAAAGCGTCTTCACCGTCGGGGCAAAGGGCTGTTCGCCGGAGCGGTCCTCGGGATGGCAGGCCGCAAGAATCCACATGCCGGCCACCGCCCCCAGCACACCGCCTACTGTCCGGCGCGCGTAACGATACTTTTTCATCTTCGAGAAGAGTTCTTGTTTCACGGCGCAAAAATACAAAAAAAGCGGACACCGCCCGCCTCGCTTTCCTCCGCAAAAAAAGAAGAGAGAGAGGGGAATGATGATTACCGGGTACTAATTCAAAGTGGGCTATGAAAAATGATGAAACTATGAAGATAGCCACCTTCCCCTCTCTCTTATGACCTGATTTCAAAAACCATAAAAATACTTCCTGCCCAAGGACACTGAATGATTCTACCGAAAAGATGGTCCTTTGGGCGACCCCAACGTCTTGGGGCTTACCCGGAATCCTTGCTTCTTGTACTGTGCAAGATAGTCTTTTCCTGGCGAAGAAGGTGAGCTTTTCCCTTCTTTTTTCCGCAAATCGGCAAAACAGACCAACTTTCGCATGAAACAGGACAGCAGCCGCCCGTCCGCCGAGCGCCGGAACGCACGATCCGGATGCGCCGGGGCGGAAAAAGCGACGCCCGCCAGGA
>USCX01000109.1 GCA_900553285.1 uncultured Prevotella sp. | reverse complement strand
CGCGGCGTCCTGCCTTTTGGGTGAAGCGGAGAGAGGGGGATTCGAACCCCCGAAACGCTTTGGGCGTTTACACGCTTTCCAGGCGTGCCTCTTCAACCACTCGAGCATCTCTCCCTGATCCGTTCAGGAATTTCGGCGCAAAGATACAACATTCTTCTTTAACTTGCAAGCTCTCGGGCGGTCAAGTTTGTCAAACGCGCACTTCGGAGGCGAAATGCCACGCGGCGGGACAATAAAATTAGTAACTTTGCAGCGACAAAGCAAAGAAAATGGACAACGCACAAAGATTTAACGAATTAGGTCAAAAGCCTGTCGGCAAGTTGCTGATGCAGTATGCCATACCTGCTATCATAGCGACGGCGGCTTCCTCGCTTTACAACATTATCGACGGCATCTTTATCGGTCAGGGCGTCGGACCCGAGGCCATCATGGGGCTGGCCCTGACTCAACCTTTTATGTCGCTGACGGCGGCTTTCGGCGCGATGGTCGGGGTAGGAGCGTCGACACTCATGTCCGTCAAACTGGGACAGAAGGACTATCAGACCGCCCAAAACATTCTGGGGAATGTGGTCGTCATGAATATCACAATGGGGCTCATATTGGGCATCATCCTGCTTTTATTGCTCGACCCGATTCTTTATTTTTTCGGTGCCAGCGAAACGACAATTCCCTATGCCCGTGATTTCATGCACGTCATTCTCGCGGGCAACCTCATCACTCACCTTTACTTGGGCCTGAACGCCCTGCTTCGTTCGACGAGCCGCCCGAAACAGGCGATGTTCGCCACCATCTGTACCGTATTGATCAACATCATCCTTGCCCCGCTTTTTATTTATGTGTTCAAGTGGGGCATTCGCGGCGCGGCTTTGGCCACGGTAATGTCGCAGACGCTCGTCCTGTTGTGGCAGTTCCATCTTTTCAGCCGCGAGGGTGAGATGATTCGCCTGCGGCGTGGCATCTACCGCCTGCGTCGCAAGATCGTGATCGAGTCGCTCACCATAGGTCTTTCGCCGTTTCTCATCAACTTGTGTGCCTGCCTTGTTGTGGTCATCATCAACCAGAGCATGGTGCGCTACGGCGGCGATGTGGCCGTCGGCGCCTATGGCATTTCGAACCGCCTCGTTTTCCTTATCGTTATGATTGTCATCGGCCTTAACCAGGGTATGCAGCCGATTGCGGGCTATAACTTCGGTGCCAAGCATTACGACCGCCTACTTGGCGTATTGCGCCACGCGTTGATACTCGGAACAGTCGTCACGACGGCGGGTTTCATCGCCGGCCAGTTTCTGGCTGAACCGTGTGCCAGGGCGTTCACCACAGATCCCGAACTCATCCAGCGCGCCGCACAGGGATTGCGTATCGTCACCTTGTTCTTCCCTATTGTGGGCATCCAGATTGTTTCCACGAGTTTCTTCCAGAGCATCGGCTATTCGGGTAAGAGCATTTTCCTCTCGTTGACGCGCCAGCTGCTGTTTCTGCTGCCCTTGCTGTTGACGTTGCCTCACCTCATGCCGCATTTCCATAAGTCGCAGGTTCTCGGCGTGTGGTATGCCATTCCGGCCGCCGACGCCATATCCTGCGTGGTGGCCATCACCATGCTGGTCATGCAGGTGCGTAAATTCCGCAAACAACTTGTAACACCTTAAAATATGGGAATCGAAAAATTTGTAGTCAACATCGGCCGCCAGTTGGGTAGTGGCGGACGCATCATAGGAAAGCAGCTGGCTCACGATTTCGGCATCGCCTACTATGATAAGGAAATCCTGACGCTGGCGGCCAAAGAGAGTGGCATTTGCACGGAGCTTTTTGAAAAAAGCGATGAGCACAAGGGCGTGTTCCGCACGGTCTTCGGAGGAATTTTCCCCTTCTTCGCCGGCAGCGCGGGCGACTTCTATAACAATCAGATCAGTGACGAGTCGCTTTTCCGCATACAGAGTGAGGCCATCCGAAAGGCGGCCGAGCGCGAGTCGTGCATCTTTATCGGACGGTGTGCCGATTATATCCTGCGCGACAACCCGCGCTGTGTCAACATCTTTATTTCTGCCGACACGGAAGACCGCGTCCGGCGTATCATGGACTATCAGCATGTGGATAGACACGCCGCTCTGAAAATGATAGAGCGCGGCGATGAGAACCGAGCCAACTTTTACAACTTTTACAGTTCCGGAACGTGGGGAGCTGCCGACACCTATCATCTCTGCATCAATTCCAGTGTGCTCGGTGAGGAGCGGACCATCGGTTTCATCAAGCAGTTCATCCGTATGAAACTGGGCCTGCCGGAAGACTACGGCCGTGCTGGAAAATGAAAAGAATTGGACTGATTTCTGACACGCACGGATTTTGGGACGAACGCTACGAGCGGTATTTCGAACCGTGTGATGAAATCTGGCACGCAGGCGACATTGGTTCTGTCGAGCTGGCTGAACGTTTTATGGCGTTCCGCCCGTTCCGGGCCGTTTGCGGAAATATCGACGGGGCAGACCTGCGCAGGATGTTTCCGGTCGTGTTGCGCTGGCGGTGCGAGGAGACCGACGTGTTGATGAAGCACATCGGCGGTTATCCGGGGCATTACGATCGCAGTATCGCCGCCCAGCTTGCGGCACGTCCGCCCGGACTTTTCATTTCAGGGCATTCCCATATCTTAAAAGTAAAATACGACCCGTCGCTCGGTCTGCTTCATGTCAATCCCGGGGCGGCCGGGCTGCAAGGCTGGCAGACGGCGCGTACGCTCGTGCGCCTTACCCTCGATGGGAAGGCGTTCAAAGACTTGGAAGTCATCGAGTTGGGCAAATAGGCGCCCGGCCGGTCGAGGCTTGAAGCGGCATCGGATATCCGATGCCGCTTTCGTTTTCCTTTGTGTCGTTTGTCGGGCGGGCAGTTTCTGCGCGGTTGTCCCGCAAGGACGGTCTGTCGTTTCCCGGTGAGCGGCTCTTCTCACTCGCTGTACCATTCACCGCCGTCGTCTGCGGGTTCTTCCTTCTTCTCTTCTTCGCGATAGTCGCCGGGAAGTTCGTCCTCATAGATCTGACGGATTTCCTGCCCTTGCTCGTCAAGGTAAAGCTCGGGCTTGATTTCGAGCGGAGCGAATTTCTCTTCGTAGAACTTGGCGTAATCGTCGAAGCTGTACGATGTCCCCAAGAGGGGCAGGTTCTCTTCTGAAATGATGACGATACGGGCCTTGCGCACCATGGGGCGCAACACGGAGTCGGCATAGACTTGTTGGGCATAAGTATGCACTTCGTCGAAGTTGTTGAACCCGTGTATGCGGAACTGCTCTATCCCGGGCTGGCTCACACGTTCCACATCGAAGTTGCGCACGACGAAGCGGCCGAAGTTAAACCGAGAGAGGTCGTAAAGCAGTTGGTTGGCGTCGACCGAATCGGTCGGGAAGGCCAGCAGGTAGACGAAAGCCGCGTTGCGGTCCGCCTTCAGCTGCCGACCAGCCGTGGCCGAATCGGCAGCGGCCTCTTGGTCGGCTGTGCGGCGCGCCCATATCGAGCCGATGTCGACCCCCCCCGTGCCCAGCGTGCGTCCTTCTTCTATGCCCTTGACGATGAGGCCGGCCATCTCGCTGACGTCGCTTTCCGGATATTTCCGCACGAGCTCTTTCAGTTCGGCCGCAAGGGTGTCCGGGGCCACGCCTCGCCGTAGTCCGGTCAGTGCCCGCAGGAACATGAATTTCGGGCGGTTCAGCCCTGTGGGGAAGCGTTGCGCCGTCGAGTCGGCAAGCTGTATGACGCGGCTGTCCTCGCCTCTCCGGTAGGCGTCGTAGGCCTTCGTGTAGAGCGAGTCTTCTATTTCGCGTCCGTAGCGGGCATTCCGCTCGAAATCCGGGTCGGTCACGAGCAAGGCAAGGTTGCTGCGTGGGTATTCGTCGGCCAGGCGGTTTTTCCAGACGGCGGCCTCTGCGGGCTTGTTCCATCGGGAGTAAAGCAGGAACATGTTGTAGTAGACATCATCCATGGGCTGGAAGTCCGGATAGTCGTCAACGAGTCGGTTCAAGGTCGATGCGGCCAGCGGGAAGTCCTCAAGCTGGTCTTTTTCGATGAGTCCCGCGTGATAGAGGCCGTCTTTGATGATCTCGTTCGATGCGGCGATTGCCTCAGGCGTGAAGGGAATCTGTTTCAGGTAGTATTCCCTTTGGTGCGGATCGTTGTGTGCGGAGTCTGGCACGGCTTCTTGTGCGGCCTCGATGCTGTCCGCACGTTCTTGCGCCAGGCGGATGGAGTCTTCGGCTTCATAGTCGATGCCCTCCTCGTTGAGCGAAGCCAGTACGGTGCGGTTCGAGCGGCGCCAGTTGTCTTCGAGTTGTCGCCGTCCCCACTGGCGCTGGAACGTCTGCTTGCCTTGGCTGACCACCATGGGGTTGTAGAAGTACCATTCTTTGCTGTTCGAGCCGGCCGACAGTCCGGGACGGGCGTTGGCCGTTCCGCCGCCGGCCCCTCCTCCCTGTTG
>USCX01000108.1 GCA_900553285.1 uncultured Prevotella sp. | reverse complement strand
TGGCGGACAAAGGCGTCGACCGCGTGTTCAAGGACAGTGCGGTCGCCCAGTCTGAGGAACTGCTTGGGACGTCCGCCTCCCATGCGTCGTCCGCTCCCGCCGGCCAGGATGACGGCTATGTGTCTGCGTGTGGTGCTCATGTCCTTCTCCGTCTTATCGGGCCGGTTTGTGCTTGGGGCGCTGTCCGCGGCGGCCGCGCCCTTTGGCCTTTACTTCTGCGGGTGCGGTCTCCTCGTTGGAAATGAGGGCAAAGTCGAGCTGCTTGCGTTCGATGTTGGCCCGCGCCACGCGGATGCGGACGGGGTCGCCGATGGCATAGACCTTATGGTGTTTGCGTCCGCGCAGGCAGTAGTTCCGCTCGTCAAACTCGTAGTAGTCGCCTTCGAGGTCGCGAAGCGGGATCATGCCCTCGCATTTGTTCTCGTTGATTTCGACGTAGAGGCCGAACTCCGTGACGCCGCTCACCGTACCGTCGTATTCCTGCCCGATGCGGTCGGCCATGAACTCGACCTGCTTGTATTTGATGCTGGCGCGTTCGGCCTTGGCGGCCAGTTGTTCCATGTCGGAGGCGTGTTCGCACAGCTCTTCGCACTTTTCGGCGTTGACGGAGCGCCCGCCTGCCATGTAGCGTGCCAGGAGGCGGTGGACCATCGTGTCGGGGTAGCGGCGGATAGGCGAGGTGAAGTGGGTGTAGTAGTCAAACATCAGACCGTAGTGGCCGATGTTGTGAACGCTGTAGCGGGCCTTCATCATGGCGCGGAGCGCAACCGTCTCGACGAGATTCTCCTCTTTGTGTCCCTTTACGTCGTCGAGCAGTTTGTTGAGGCTTTTGCTCACCTCCGTCTTTGTGCCCTCCGTGCGTAGCCGGTAGCCGAACTTCCCGATGAAGGCGCTCAGTTTTTCGAGCTTTTCGGGGTCGGGCACGTCGTGGATGCGGTAGGGGAAGGTCTTGGGCTTTTTCCCCTTGCCGACCTTGCCGATTTTTTCAGCCACGGAGCGGTTGGCAAGAAGCATGAACTCCTCTACGAGTTTGTTGGCGTCTTTTGCGACTTTGACATAGGTCGAGATGGGTTTGCCCTTGTCGTCCACTTCAAAGCGGACCTCGGGCCTGTCGAAGCCGATGGAGCCGTGGGCAAAGCGTCTCTTGCGCAGCATCTTGGCCAGGCGGTTCAGCGTGATGAGCTCGGTGGCGTATTCGCCGACTGGCTTTCCGTCGGGCCCGGGCGCCACGCGTTGCGGATGCTCGCCCGGTTGGTGCAGGTCTTCTTCTGAGGCCTCGCCGTTCTGTTCGAGGATGTTCTGCACCTCTTCATAGACAAAGCGGCGGTCTGAGCGGATCACGGTCCGTGCCGGATGCCATGTCAGGATGTCGCCTTTGTCGTTCATGGTGAAGATGGCGGAGAACGTGAGTTTGTCTTCGTCCGGCCGGAGGGAGCAGATGAAGTTGCAGAGGCGCTCCGGGAGCATCGGAATGGTGCGGTCGACGAGGTAGACGCTCGTGGCGCGGCTTTGTGCTTCCTGATCGATGATGTCGCCCGGTTTGACATAGTGGGAGACGTCGGCGATGTGTACGCCCACCTCCCAAAGTCCTTCGTCGAGGCGGCGGATGGAGAGGGCATCGTCGAAGTCCTTGGCGTCGCGCGGGTCGATGGTGAAGGTCGTGACGTTGCGGAAGTCCTCACGCTCTTTGAGGTCGTCGGGCGTGATGTCGGCCGAGATATGTTCGGCGGCCTCTTCGACTTCCTTGGGATACGTGTAGGGCAAGCCGAATTCGGCGAGGATGCCGTGCATCTCGGCGTTGTTCTCGCCTTCTTTGCCGAGGATGTCGATGACCTTGCCGATAGGGTTCTTCGCTTCGTCGGGCCATTCGATGATCTTGACGACCGCCTTATCGCCCGTCTGTCCTCCGTTCAGCATGTCTTTCGGGATGAAGATGTCGTTGGCCAGCGTACGGTTTTCCGTGACAAGGAAAGCGTAGGACTTGGCAACTTCCAGTGTTCCTACGAAGGTATCGTTGGCGCGTTCCAGTATTTCGATGACTTCGCCTTCGGCTTCACGTCCGCGGCGTTTGGCATAAAAGGCGATGCGTACTTTGTCGCCTGCCATGGCGTGTGCCGAGTTGCGTTCGGCCACGAAAATGGGCTCACCGCCGCCTTCGGGGATGAATGAGTTCTTTCCGTTGCTTTTGCGCTGGAAAGTACCGGTCATTTCCACGCCATGATTGTTCAGCTTGTATTTATGCTTGTCCACTTCGGTGATGTAATCGTCATCCGACAACTCGGACAGGATATCCATACACAGCATTTTCAGCGGATGCGTGGTGAGGTGCAGTTGTTCAAAAATGTATTTCAGGGACAGTACTTCGTCTTGTTTTATGTGGAAGAAGTCCAATAGCGTTTTGACGAGCTCTTTCTTCTTCATTCGCTTGCCGGCTTTTTTCTCTTTCTTTTCTTTCTTTGTCTTAGCCATAATTTGATATCTTTTTATCTTTCTTGCAAAGTAAACAAATAAATGTATTCACTCGTTCACTCTGCCTTCAAAATCTTTCTGTCTTACTGAAATTTATAGGGGAACGACCGGTCATAATAGATTTATGTACTATATTTGCAGCGACTTAGAAGAAAGGGCATGGAAGTACGACCTGTGGATAAGGAAGAGGTTGCGAGGGAAAAAGGTATTTACCGCGTAACGATTGTGGGGAGTGTGGTGAACTTCCTGTTGCTTCTGTTTAAGTTCTTTGCGGGAATCGCGGGGCATAGCGCCGCCATGCTGGCAGATGCCGTACACTCGCTGTCGGACTTTGTTACGGACATCATCGTCATTGTCTTTGTGCGCATCTCTTCCAAGCCGGAAGATGAGGGACACGATTACGGACATGGCAAATATGAGACTTTGGCAACCGCCATTATCGGTATTGTATTGCTTTTTGTCGGCTTTGGAATTTTCTGGAACGGCGCTTCATCTATCTATCGGTTTCTTCACGGCGGTTCTTTGCAGGAGCCGGGAATGCTGGCATTGATAGCGGCGTTGGTGTCCATCGCCTTTAAGGAGGCGCTCTACCGCTATACGGTGTTTCGGGGAAAGAAATTGAACTCCCGGGCAGTGGTGGCCAATGCGTGGCATCACCGGAGCGACGCTCTTTCTTCCATAGGCACAGCCATAGGTATCGGCGGAGCTATTCTTTTGGGAAATCACTGGCGGGTACTCGACCCGATAGCTGCGGTTGTCGTCAGTTTCTTCATTATGAAGGTAGCCGTAAAGCTATTGATTCCTTGTGTGGATGAGTTGTTGGAGAAATCGTTGCCTGCCGATGTGGAAAATGAAATACAGCGGATTATCCTTTCTTTCCCCGGAGTAAGTTCGCCGCATCATTTGCGTACCCGCCGCATAGGCAATCATTATGCGATAGAGGTGCACGTGCGCATGGACGGCAAAATAACACTGGAAGAAGCGCACCGTACGGCGACGGCCATTGAGAATACCTTGAAAGAACAGTTTGGCGAAGGTACTCATGTGGGTATCCATGTAGAGCCGGTGAAATAGCGGGAGCAGTAATTCGTAATCATCAAAATTTGTAATAAACAAAAGTGGAGTCGGTTTTAGTAACAGGAGCAAGCGGGTTTATCGGAAGTTTCATCGTGGAAGAAGCGTTGAGGCGGGGATTCGGTGTATGGGCAGGCGTTCGTTCGTCCAGCAGCCGGGAGTATTTGCAGGATAAGAAGATACATTTTCTTGAGCTCGACTTTGCGCATCCCAACGAATTGCGCGCGCAACTTTCCGGTCATAAAGGGACTTACAGCAAGTTCGATTATATTATCCATTGCGCCGGAGCCACCAAATGCGTGGACAAGAATGACTTCGAGCGTGTGAACTATCTGCAGACCAAATACTTTGTAGATACGTTGCGTGAGCTGAACATGATTCCCCGGCAGTTTATCTTTATCAGCACCTTGAGCGTATTCGGTCCGATACGCGAAAAGACATATACTCCGATAACGGGAGAAGACACCCCTATGCCCAATACGGCTTACGGTCTTAGCAAACTGAAAGCGGAGATTTATCTGCAAAGCATACCGGGTTTCCCTTACGTCATCTATCGTCCTACGGGTGTTTACGGTCCGCGCGAGAAGGATTATTTCCTGATGGCAAAGTCCATCCGGCAGCACACGGACTTCTCCGTAGGCTTCCGCCGTCAGGATTTGACGTTTGTCTACGTCAAGGATATTGTGCAGGCCGTTTTCTTGGGAATAGAGAAACAAATATCCTGCCGCGCCTATTTTCTGGCGGACGGCAAGGTGTATCAAAGCCGTGCCTTTTCCGACTTGATACGGAAAGAATTGGGGAATCCGTTTGTAATTCGTCTGAGATGTCCGTTAATTATATTGAAAGTTGTATCTTTGCTCGCCGAATATTGGGCGAAGCGCCGGAACACTACCAGTACGCTCAATTCGGACAAGTATAGAATAATGAAACAACGCAACTGGCAGT
>USCX01000107.1 GCA_900553285.1 uncultured Prevotella sp. | reverse complement strand
AACGTCCGGGCCGACATGTCGTGAGCCCCGCCGCCGTGGAGCAAGAGCTCGCAGTGGCCGCATCCCGTGCGCCACTTCTCACATTCGCGGGCATAGTGACAGACGCCCGTGAAAGGCCACATGTCGTGAAGAGTCCACACCACAGGCTTTCCGGCACGCAGAATGCGCCGCACACCGGCAAGGGAGAGCATCCCCTGATTAATCCAATGCAAATGCACAACGTCTGCCTCCCGAAACTCAGGCAGACGTGTAATGTCGACGCCGAGCCAGGCCGGATCGACGTCGAAAAGATGATTCCGGCAGAAGCCATTGGCCGCCCAGACACCAAACCGCTCGGCATAAAAACTGACGTCATAACGACGAGGACGGGGAAGGCCGACCACGGAAAGGCGGTCTGAACTTTTCCTCGTAACGAGCAGCTTGGCCTTCACACCATTGTCATTAAGGGCCTCCAACAAGCGCCCGGCGGCAACCGAGGCGCCACCGGTATGCTCGGAGGTATTGACAAGCAGCACGCGCATAGGACGACGGCGCGCTATACGGCGGTAATCATCTTATACCACGCGTTCTTGTTCACTTCGTCCGTGACAGAAGCGCGACGCACGAAGTAACGTCCCTTGTAATCGATGGGATGCACCTTGTCGTTTTCGATCATGATCTCACAGTAGAGATGACGGTCGGGGGTCTTATAGAAATGTATATGGAAGGCATCAATCATATCATCGCCGAAACACTGCTTGATCTTGTTGAGCCAGCTCCGCGTGATGTAGTCGATGTCGCTCATCTTGGAAAGATGGTTTTCCAATCCGGTCACTTGCAGCGTCTGGTCGTCGATGCCGATACGTATCATGCTGACACCGCCTTTCTTGAAGTTGGAGGAGCACATGCCGGCCATAGTCTGGAAAATTCTTTCCTCCGAGGCAAACGAGCTTTTGTTCTCGACGAAATCACTTTCCATTTCGGGCACATATTCTTTCTCCTCCATGCCATTGAGCAGGTTCTCGCGCAACACGCCGCGCACGATATCGTTGGCCGCGCGGAAGCGCTCCTCGCCGTGCTGGTTCTGCAAGACGTCAGCCAGGTTGGGCATCTGCAACGAAATCAGCTGCAAGGCGTTCATGGCACAGGCATATAGCAAGTTGTAGGGGACATAATTGGAATGCGTCTCGCCGTCGGCATACGGGCGGGACGACTGTGGGGGATAAGGATAAAGGCGTAAATCAAGATAAAGCATGTAATAGGTACCCTCGGTCGTCTCAAGCCTGTCTTTCTCAAAGCAATGATACGTGGAACCGACCACGATGCGGCGGCCTTTCAGACTGATAGTAGGTATAAATCCCTTTTTCGTTCCGTCTTCGGACTCCATGAGAATGCCCCGGACCGGTCGTAAATCTTCTTTCAGGTACAGTTCCTTGGCTTCCTCGCCCTGCGCAATATAATTTGCGAAACTTCCTTTTACAAAATCGTTAGTCATCATTTCTTTATCAGTATATACATAAAATGTTTCAGTGTATTCGTTCAGTCACGGTCAACGTCTGTTTCTCGTGGAATGACGGCCGGAGCCGAAGAGGCCTCCCAAAGGCGGCCGCCCGGGGCGTCCGGGTTCCGGTTCCGGCTTTCGCAGCTCAGGATAGGAGATGCGGGTGTGATAAACCGTCTTCAGACTTTCTACAAAAACGTCCTTGGCTATCGAGATGTCGCGGAACGTGATCGGACAATTGCGGAAATAGCCTTCTTCCACCTGCCCGTCGACGATGCGGTCGACGAGCGCACGTATGCTCTCGTCGGTAAACTCTTTCAGGCTCCTCGAAGTGGCTTCCACCGCGTCGGCCATCATCAGTATGGCCTGTTCGCGCGTAAACGGGTTCGGTCCGGGGTAAGTGAAGTTAGCCTCGTCGACCGGCTCGCCGGGGTGCTTGTTGACATACTGGACGTAGAAGTACTTCACCTTACTGCGACCGTGATGCGTGACGATGAAATCGCGAATGACCTTAGGCAGGTGGTATCTCTCAGCCATACGCAGGCCGTCGGTGACATGGCTGATGATAATCCGCGCACTCTGCTCCTCGTTGTTTACCTCGTCATGCGGATTGGTCCCGGTCTGATTTTCCGTAAAGAACGTCGGGTTGGCCATCTTTCCGATATCGTGATAAAAAGCACCGGTACGGACTAGCTGCACCTTCGCGCCGATTTTATCGGCGACCTCTGCGGCCAGGTTGGCCACCTGCATCGAATGGTTAAACGTTCCCTGCGCCACTTTCGACATCCTGCGCAACAGGCTGTTGTTGATATTGGTCAGTTCGACCAGCGTCACCGACGAAGTAAAACCGAAGGCCCGCTCGATGAGGTACATCAGCGGATAGGCAAACAGCAGGAACACGCCGTTTATCACTATGTGCGTGTAATAATGCATGTCAAGCGCGCCCAAAGCCAGGCCCTGCGACAAATCGAAAGACAAAGCCGTCACGACCATCATGACCGTCACCCCGACAGCGGAGCGCAGCAGCTGCGAACGCTGCGACAGCTCCTTAAGGCTATAAATGGCGACGAAGCCGCCCACCATCTCGACCAAAAGGAACTCATACGGCCCATGGAGTGATATCGACGAAAGGAGCAACGTGACGACCAGCGTAATAAAGGCCGTGCGGGAGTCCAAGAAGATACGCACAAAGATGGGTACCATTGCGTAAGGTACGAGATAAACGCTGAAAAGATTGCGTTCGACCATCACCGACGTAATGACGGGGAAGAACGTAATAAGCGAAAAGAGCAACGCTATGCAGTTCGGCTCCCGATAATAGTTGCGCCGGAACATGGCCAGGTAGACAACGAACAACGCTATCACGATAACGACAAAAGCCGTCTGCCCGGCCATCACCATCCATAGGCCATCCGAGGGGCTCGTCCGTTTCAGGCTCTCCTGTTCGAGGGAGCGCAATATATTATACGTGTTCTGGTCGACAATCTCACCGCGGTCAATGATTTTCTGCCCGCTCTGGACAAGGCCGCTGGCCGGCGACACCATTGAAAGGAGGTCTTCATACATGGCATGGCTTCGCAGACTGTCGAAATCCAAATTGGGTTCCAGATAATCGTTGATGTGGCAACGGGCCAATATCTCACGCGAGAAAGCCACCGTGTCGGCCTGCATGATATATTCGTAGGCCGAGCGGATGGAATACATCTCTTTGAGGGGCCTCGAGATGGCGTCGGTGCCAATCACCGTGCGCACGGCCGTCACATCCCGTCGGCGCATGTTCTCCACATCGTCGCCAGACAGGATGCCCACCCCATAGATATGATGCAGCATGTCGGTCAGGCGAGGCAGGAGGGAAACGGGCACGCCCTTCATACGCCCTTGGTAAAAATCATTGCGCAGCGCCTTGACCATCCGCGTCTCCACGGCAAGGTCCACAAGGAAATAAGGTTGATACTGTTTGAGCACGCTGTCCTGCTCAAGCTTGATCTGGGCGTCGGTCTTGGCTATCGGGAAATCGTATGAGGCTATCAGCTGCCCGTACTTCCACGGCCGGTTGAGCTCATACTCGTAACCAAAACGATTTTCACGCGGCATGAAGTACACGATCAGGAAGATGGCGGCCAGTGCCGCTACCCCCCGAGCCACATAGTCCTTATAAGAAAATTTGTTCATCTCGCTAATTTTCATGCAACGTTGCCTAAGATGAAGCGAAGATACGACTTTTTGTTCACTGCACCAAATCCCGTGCCAACCATAAGGCTGACACCGACCGATTGTAAGCTGCAAAAAAAATCGTACCTTTGCCCACAGACAAACAAAACTCCTTTTGACATGAAAACATTGGAACAGATTTTTGCCGAGAAGCTACTTAAAATCAAGGCCATCAAGCTTCAACCCGACAACCCGTTCACCTGGGCCTCCGGATGGAAGTCCCCGTTTTACTGCGACAACCGCAAGACGCTCTCTTATCCGGCGCTCCGCAACTTCGTCAAAGTGGAACTGACACGCCTCGTCATGGAAAACTTTCCGGAATGCGATGCCATCGCCGGCGTGGCCACGGGTGCCATCCCGCAGGGGGCCCTTGTGGCAGACGAGCTCAACCTCCCGTTCGTCTATGTCCGCTCGAAACCCAAAGACCACGGTCTGGAAAACCTCATTGAAGGCGAGCTGAAACCCGGTATGCGCGTAGTGGTGGTTGAGGACCTCGTCTCGACGGGCGGGAGCAGCCTGAAAGCCTGCGAGGCCATCCGGCGCGACGGCTGCGAGGTCATCGGCATGGTCGCCAGCTACACCTACGGTTTCGATGTGGCCAAGGAGGCATTCCGCCAGGCCAACGTGCGACTTCTCACACTGACCCACTACGAGGCCGTGGTCGAAACAGCCGTAGCCACCGGATACATCCGCCAGGAGGACGTGGCCGTCCTGAACGAGTGGCGCAAAGACCCTGCCCATTGGAACGCATAACGCCCCGAAGCCATGAGCCTCACCAAATTTGAAAGCGACGTCAGACACATCGCGCGCCCCCAGCAAGCCATTTA
>USCX01000106.1 GCA_900553285.1 uncultured Prevotella sp. | reverse complement strand
CGACGCCCTGGCGGTTGAGGTCGCGCACGGCACGCTCGATGGCGTCGTAGTGTTCGGGGGCGATGCCGAGCTTGGGCAGGTCGAGCACGGGCAGGCCGGCGTCGGCGCTGAGCAGGTCGCGCTCTTCGACGGGGGCCACGATCATGCCGACGGCGCTCGTGTTGTTCGTGATGGGGTCGATGAGGATGAAGGCGCCCGTCGGTTTGTTGTCCTTGTAGGGGTCGAAGAAGAGCTCCTTGGCGGTCGTGATGACGGCGCGGCCGATTTCGTTCAGCTGCAAGGCCTTCACTTCGGAGCGGGCCATGGTGTTCACGTCTATCTTATACTTGATGTGGTCGACGTGGCAGCGGCTCGTGTTGGTGGTCTGCTTGATGTAGAACGACTTCTCGGGGTCCATCGCCTCCTCGTCCATCCACACGAGGTTGGCCTCGAAGTGGCGGCCGACGTGGGGCAGGCTGTCGGGGTGTACGAGCATCTCGCCGCGCGAGATGTCGATTTCGTCTTCAAGGACGAGGGTGACGCTCTGCGGCGGGAAGGCGTAGTCGAGGTCGCCGTCGTAGGTGACGATGCGCTTCACGCGTGACTTCTTTCCCGACGGGAGGGCCATCACTTCGTCGCCCTTGTGGACGACGCCGGAGGCCACCTTTCCGCAGAAGCCGCGGAAGTCGAGGTTGGGGCGGAGCACGTATTGTACGGGATAGCGGAAGTCGCTCAGGTTGTGGTCGTTGCCGATGTGGACGGTCTCGAGGAAGTCAAGCAGGCAGGGGCCGTCGTACCAGGGCGTGCGTCCGGATTTCTCGACCACGTTGTCGCCGTCAAGGGCGGAGAGGGGGATGCACTGGACGTCGGGGATGCCGAGCGGCCCGACGAAGGCCTTGAAGTCGGCGGTGATCTTGTCGAACACGTCGCGCGAGAAGCCGACGAGGTCCATCTTGTTGACCGCCAGCACGACGTGCTTGATGCCCAGGAGGGAGACGAGGAACGTGTGGCGGCGGGTCTGCGTGATGACGCCCAGGCGGGCGTCGACGAGGATGACGGCGAGGTTGGCCGTCGAGCCGCCGGTAATCATGTTGCGCGTGTATTGCTCGTGTCCCGGCGTGTCGGCAATGATGAACTTGCGCTTGTTGGTGGAGAAGTAGCGGTAGGCCACGTCGATGGTGATGCCTTGCTCGCGCTCGGCTTTGAGGCCGTCGCAGAGGAGGGCGTAGTCGATGTGGTCGCCGGCGTTGCCCATGCGCTTGCTGTCGCGTTCGAGGGCGGCCAGCTGGTCCTCGTAGATCTTCTTGCTGTCGAAGAGCAACCGGCCGATAAGGGTTGATTTCCCGTCGTCGACCGACCCGGCCGTCAGGAGGCGGAGGAGGTCTTTCTTTTCGTCGCGGTCAAGAAACTCTTCGATTGAAATCTTATCTTGTTCCATTGTGTTTGATTTTCGGGTGGGGGTGTCGGGACTTAGAAGTATCCTTCGCGTTTTTTCTGTTCCATGCTTGCGTCTTGGTCGAAGTCGATGACGCGCGTCGTGCGTTCGCTCTTGGTGGTGGTCATCATCTCTTCGACAATCTTCTCGATGCTGTCGGCGTCGCTCTCGATGGCCCCGGTCAACGGCCAGCAGCCCAAGGTGCGGAAACGTATCTTGCGCATTTTGATCTGGCTGCGGTATTGTTCCGGCAGTCGGTCGTCGTCGGGCATGATGAGCTGTCCGTCGATTTCCACGGTGGGGCGCTCCTTGGCGAAGTAGAGCGGGACGATCGGGATGTTCTCCAAGCGGATGTATTGCCAGACGTCGAGTTCGGTCCAGTTGCTCAGCGGGAACACGCGGATGCTTTCGCCTTTATGGACGCGGGTGTTGTAAATGTCCCATAACTCGGGGCGCTGGTTCTTGGGGTCCCACTGGTGAAAGCGGTCGCGGAAGGAGAAGATGCGCTCCTTGGCGCGGCTCTTCTCTTCGTCACGGCGCGCTCCGCCGAAGGCTGCGTCGAAACGGTATTTGTCGAGTGCGTGAAGGAGGGCCTGCGTCTTCATCAGGTCGGTGTGCACCTTGCTGCCGTGGGTGAAGGGGCCCACTCCGGCGCGGAAGGCTTCCATGTTGCTCTCGACGATGAGTTTCCAACCGTGGGCTTTGGCGTATTCGTCGCGGAATTTCAGCATTTCCTTGAACTTCCACTTTGAGTCGATGTGCATCAACGGGAAAGGCGGTTTGCCCGGGGCGAAAGCCTTCTCGGCCAACCGGACCATCACCGAAGAGTCCTTGCCGATGCTGTAAAGCATGACAGGATTTTCAAACTCCGAAGCCACCTCGCGGATGATATAGATGGATTCTGCCTCTAACTCTTTCAGGTGGCTCAAACTGTATTCCTCTTTCATCTTTATGTATTAAAGGAGTTTTTATTTCGTTGTCAGTCTGTTTTCAAGCAGTTTCATCAGCATGCCGACGCCGTCCCCGACGCTGAGGTGGGTCGTGTCGATCGTGAGGGCCGGGTGCTCGGGCGCGTCGAAGGGCGCCGAGATGCCCGTGAAGTCCGGAATCTCGCCCCGCCGGGCCCGTGCGTAAAGTCCTTTGACGTCGCGGCGCTCGCATTCGGCCAGCGGGGTGCTCACGTAGACTTCGAGGAAGTCCTCTGCGCCGATGATGTCGCGCGCCATGGCGCGCAGGTCGTTCGTAGGACTGATGAAGGCCGCCACGGTGATGACGCCGGTGTCCACGAAGAGCTTGGCGACTTCTGCGATGCGGCGGATGTTTTCGCGCCGGTCCTCGGCCGAGAAGCCGAGGTTGTTGTTGATGCCCGTGCGGATGTTGTCGCCGTCCAGGACGCGGCAGAGGTGGCCCCGGGCGTAGAGTTCGCGTTCCAAGGCTACGGCCAGGGTGCTCTTTCCGGAGCCGCTCAGCCCCGTGAGCCAGACCATGGCGCCGCGCTGGCCGAGCAGGCGCTCACGCTCCTGCCTGCTGAGCAGGCGGTCGAAGATGGGGTATATGTTTTCGTTCTGTGGCATGTCTTTCTTAGAATGGCCAGAAAATCGGGACCAGCACGACGGTCAGCACAAAGGTGATGAGGTTCAGCGGGAGGCCGATGCGCGTGAAGTCCTGGAACTTATAGTTGCCCAGACCTTGTACGATGAGGTTGGTCTGGTAGCCGATAGGTGTCGAGAAACTGGCGGAGGCCGCCACGCAGATGGTCACGAAAAACGGTGTCGGGTCGACGCCCATGTGCTGTGCAATCGACAGCGAGATGGGGAAGGCGAGCGCCGCGGCGGCGTTGTTGGTCATGATTTCCGTAAAGAGGTTCGTGATGAGGAAGATGACGGCCAGCATGACGACCGGGCCGTGTTCGTGGCTCATGCCCGTGACGAAGGCGGCTATGCCGTCGGCCATGCCGGAGTTCTGCATGGCCCGGCTGATGGCGAAAGCGCTGGCGATGGTGATGAGGATGTCCCACGAAATGAACTTCGTGTATTTGCGGGCGGGGAAAATGTTGCACAGGGCCATCACGACGGTCGTCATGCAGACGAAGAAGAACATGTCGAGCTGCATGTCGGGGAAGGCTTCTTTGACGGCCGGCAGTTCGCCTACGGTCGCCCCGACAATCATCAGGGCGAGCAGGATGATGGCCAGCCAGCGCTTGCGGGGGCTCAGTTTCGGTTCGGCGTCTTTCCCGTTGGCCAGCATGACGAACACGGAGGAGTCGCCCCAAGTCCGCATGAACGAGTCGTCGGCCATGAGGACGAGGGTGTCGCCCTCGCGGAAGCGTTCTTTGTGCAGGCCGTGCGAGATGATGCGTCCGCCGCGCTTGATTTCCACCAGCGTGGCCCCGTAGTGGCGTTTGAAGTCGAAGTCCTCCACCCGGCGGTTGATGCCCGGGAAGCGCGGAGCCAGCACGGCTTCCACGCGGTGGTAGACGCCTTTTGCCTCGCGCCCCTCTGTGTTTTCGGCGGCGTCGGGGCGGGCGTCGGGGAGCAGGCGCTTCGACGCGAAAAGAATGTAAATCATTCCGGCCAGGGCGACGGGCAGGCCGATCAGGCCGAGTTCGAACATCGTGAAGCCTTCATAACCGGCGTCGAGCACCATGCCGTGGACCACGAGGTTGGTCGACGTGCCGATGAGCGTGCACATGCCGCCGAGGATAGTGACATAAGAAAGGGGGATGAGGAACTTCGTGGCGGGCAGTTTGGCGCGTTCGGCCCAGCGTTTGATCATCGGGGCGAAGATAACGACGACCGGCGTGTTGTTCAAGAACGCCGACACGAAGGCGATGACGGGCATCATGCGGAGCTGGACGCGCTTGACGGTCGATTGTCCCTTGGGCAGCAGGCGCGCCAGCAGCTGTTCGAGAAGGCCGGAACGGCGCACCCCTTCGCTCACGAGGAAGAGGAGCGCCACGGTGATCATGCCTTTGTTGCTGAACCCTTCGAGCAAGTCCTTCGGCGACAGGATGCCGACGCACAGGAACACCACGGCGCCCGAGAAAAGAATGAGGCCCGGCCGCATCTTGTCGAGCACGAGGGCCACGATGATTACGGCCAGGATGAGAATCACAAAGAGCGAGGCGAACGTCATGACTGTGCGCTTTTGAAGCTGTGGCGGACGATGAACGGC
>USCX01000105.1 GCA_900553285.1 uncultured Prevotella sp. | reverse complement strand
GCTTTTTGGCCGCCTCAGTGCCGTCACGGTCGGAAAAAAAGCGTAAATTTGCAAGCCTGAAAGTATCCTTACGTTTCACCCCAACATAGGCAAATGGCTGTCGAGATAAAAAAAGTAACGACCCGCAAAGACTTGAAGCGTTTCATCCGTTTCAATTACGAGTTCTATAAACACAATCCCTACTCTGTCCCCGACCTCTACGACGACATGCTGAACACTTTCTCGCGAGAGAAGAATCCGGCGTTCGAGTTCTGCGAGGCCGACTACTTCCTGGCGCTGCGCGGGGGGCGGATTGTCGGGCGCGTGGCAGCCATCATCAACCGCCGCGCTAATGAGACATGGCGGAAGAGCCAGGTGCGCTTCGGGTGGATAGACTTCATCGACGACGCTGAGGTGAGCCGGGCGCTCATCGACACGGTGAAGGAGTGGGGCCGTGCGCGCGGCATGACGGAAATCGCCGGGCCGCTCGGTTTCACTGACATGGACGCCGAGGGCATGCTCATCGAGGGTTTCGACCAGCTCTCGACGATGGCCACCACGTATAACTATCCTTATTACCCCCGTCACATGGAAGCCTTGGGGCTGGAAAAGGTCACCGACTGGGTGGAGATGAAGCTCTACGTGCCCAAACAGATTCCGGACAAGTATCTGCGCGTGGCCGACATCATCCGCCGGAAATACGACCTGCGCGTACGGAAAATCAAGTCGAAGCGCGACGTGGTCCGCTCCGGCCAGGCGCATGAGATTTTCCGCCTCATCAACGAAGCCTACGCCCCGCTCTTCGGCTATTCCCAAATGACGGAACGCCAGATCGACCAGTACGTGAAGATGTACATCCCGATTCTCGACCTCCGCATGGTGACCCTCGTCGAGACCGCTGCGGGCGAACTCGTGGCCGTCGGCATCTCCATGCCCAGCCTCTCGCGCGCCTTGCAGCAGGCCAAGGGGCGCCTGCTGCCCTTCGGGTGGTTCTACCTGCTCAGGGCGTTGTTCTGGCGCAAGCCCAAGATTCTCGACCTCCTCCTTGTGGCCGTGAAGCCGGAGTACCAGAACAAAGGAGTCAACGCCCTGCTCTTCACCGACCTCATACCCATCTATCAGAAGATGGGCTTCGAGTATGGCGAGACCAACCCCGAGCTGGAAGCCAACGAGAAGGTGCAGTCGCAGTGGCAGTACCTGCGCACTGAGCAGCACAAGCGCCGCCGCTGCTACGGCGCTGCCCTCTGACCCGGGCACTTAGACAACGACGACAATGGAAGAAACGAATACGACAGTCAGTTACACCGAAGATAACATCCGCCACCTCTCCGACATGGAGCACGTGCGGACGCGGCCTGGCATGTACATCGGCCGTCTTGGCGACGGCTCACACATTGAGGACGGTATCTACGTCCTGCTGAAAGAAATCATCGACAACAGCATCGACGAGTTCCGCATGGGCATCGGCAAGCGCATCGACGTCAGCGTGGCCGACGACCTCCGCGTTTCAGTGCGTGACTATGGCCGTGGCATACCGTTGGGAAAACTGGTGGAGGCGGTCAGCATGCTGAACACGGGCGGAAAGTATGACACCAAGGCTTTCAAAAAGAGCGTCGGCCTCAACGGCGTGGGCTCGAAGGCGGTAAACGCGCTGAGTGCCCGCTTCGTGGCGGCCAGCGTGCGCGACGGGAAAAAACGCACCGCCGTCTTCGAGCGCGGCCAGCTGGTCAGTGACACGCAGGAGGACACGGCGGAGGAGAACGGCACGTATGTGTTCTTCGAACCCGACGACACGCTCTTCGTGGGCTACCGTTACCGTCCCGAGTTCGTCGAGACGATGCTCCGCAACTACACTTACCTCAACGCCGGCCTTTCCATCTATTACAACGGCCGCCGCATCGTGAGCCGGAACGGCCTCGTGGACCTGCTCAACGACAACATGACCAACGCGGGGCTTTACCCGATTGTCCATCTCATCGGTGAGGACATCGAAATCGCCTTCACCCACACCTCGCAGTACGGCGAGGAATACTACTCCTTTGTCAACGGGCAGCACACCACCCAGGGCGGCACGCATCAGAGTGCCTTCAAGGAGCACATAGCCCGCACCATCAAGGAGTTCTACGGTAAGAACATGGACGTCCAGGACATCCGCAACGGTCTCGTCGCCGCTATCGCCATCAACGTCATTGAACCCACGTTCGAGAGCCAGACGAAAATCAAGCTCGGCTCTCTTTACATGGCCCCCGACAAGGACAGTGACGGGCAGCCCTATCCGCTCTCCGGGGTCAGTGTCAACAAGTTCGTGGGCGACTTCGTGAAAGAGCAGGTTGACAACTATCTGCACCGCAACGCCGACACGGCCGACGTCCTCCTTCAAAAAATCCAGGAGAGCGAGAAGGAGCGCAAGGCCATCGCCGGGGTGACAAAGCTGGCCCGCGAACGGGCCAAGAAGGCCAACCTCCACAACCGCAAGCTGCGCGACTGCCGTATCCACCTGAACGATACGGTGAAAGGGCGTAAGGCCGACGATGAAGATGCCCCCGACCCGCGGCTTGACAGCTCCATCTTCATCACGGAGGGTGATTCCGCGAGCGGCTCCATCACCAAAAGCCGCGACGTGAACACCCAAGCTGTATTCTCGCTGCGCGGCAAGCCCCTCAACTGCTACGGGCTGACAAAGAAGGTGGTCTACGAGAACGAGGAGTTCAACCTCTTGCAGGCAGCCCTCAACATCGAGGACGGTCTCGACGGCCTTCGGTATAACAAGGTCATCGTGGCGACCGATGCCGATGTCGACGGGATGCACATTCGCCTCCTCATGATTACCTTCTTCCTGCAATTTTTTCCCGATCTCATCAAGAAAGGTCACGTTTACATCCTTCAAACGCCTTTGTTCCGCGTCAGGAATAAGAAAAAGAAGGCCCGTGCGGCGGCCAAGCCGTCGGGCGTTGACGATAAAAGCGCCGGGGCCGCCATCTTGAAGAAGGCGAGAAACACCGACCGCTCGGAGTTCGAGACGGTCTACTGTTATAGCGAGGAGGAGCGTCTGGCCGCCATCGAACGCCTTGGCCCCGACCCCGAAATCACGCGGTTCAAAGGACTGGGAGAGATTTCGCCCGACGAGTTCAAGCACTTCATCGGTCCTGAAATGCGCTTGGAGCAAGTGCAGCTCCACAAAAGCGATCAGGTCAAAGAGCTGCTCGAATACTACATGGGGAAGAATACGATGGAAAGGCAGAACTTCATTATTAACCATCTGATCGTCGAGGAGGATCCCGTCGACGACGAAACGGCCGGGGCATAAAGGCTTCGGGCCGGAAACAGAGAAACATGAAAAAGATTGCAATTTTCCCGGGTAGCTTTGACCCTTTTACCATCGGCCACGCCAGCATTGTCGAGCGCGGCCTCCCGTTGTTCGACGAGATAGTCATCGGTGTCGGCCTCAACGAGAGCAAACGCGCCCTCTACGCTCCTGCCGAGCGTGTGGCTGCTATCCGTCGTTTGTATGCCGGCGAGCCCCGTGTCCGCGTAGAGAGTTATGACGATCTGACCATCGATTTCGCCCATCGCGTCGGGGCGAAATTCATCCTGCGTGGTTTGCGCTCGGTGAAGGACTTTGAGTATGAGCGTGACATCGCTAACATGAACCATCGCCTCTCAGGCATCGAAACAGTACTGCTTTTCACCGAACCACACTATTCGAGCGTGTCGTCAAGCGTCGTGCGTGAACTGATAGCCTTCGGTAAGGATGTGTCCGACTTCCTGCCCAAGAAATCCTGACGGTCTGTTTGAAAATCTGAAAAGACATGAAGAAATTACTGACTTTGTTTACTTTCCTTTTGGCGACGGCTTCTGCGGCGCAGAACGAAGCAAAGCTGGACATCGACGCCATGCAACTGAGAAAGCTCCAGACGGCAGAAGTGGCCATCGCCAATCTGTATGTGGACAGCGTCGACCAGAAAAAACTGGTTGAAGATGCCATTAACGGCATGATAACGAAGCTCGATCCGCATTCGACATATACAAACCCCAAAGCTACGGAGAAGTTCAACGAGCCGCTGCAAGGCAATTTTGAAGGCATCGGCGTGCAGTTCAACATACTGAATGACACCCTGCTCGTCATTCAGCCCGTTTCAAAAGGGCCGAGCGAGCGGGCCGGAATACTGGCCGGCGACCGTATCGTCAGTGTTGACGGCCGCCCTATCGCCGGGGTGAAGATGGCGCGCGATTCCGTTATGTCGCTTCTGCGCGGCCCGAAAGGCACCGAGGTCGTGTTGGGCGTGGTGCGCCGTGGTGCGCAAGGGCAGCTCACTTTCCGCGTCACGCGTGACAAAATTCCTGTGAACTCGCTCGACGCGGCTTACATCATCCGTCCCGGCATAGGTTATATCCGCCTCGATAATTTCGCGCAGACTTCCGGGCAGGAAGTGCGTGACGCCATCAGAAAATTGCAGAAGGAGGGCATGAAGTCCCTTATCCTCGACCTGCAATACAATGGCGGCGGTTATCTTGGCGCGGCGGTCGATGTGGCCAATGAGTTCTTGGAGATAGGCGATCTCATCGTCTACACGGAAGGGCGTACCGTGCCGCGCGAGAGATATACCGCCAAGGGTGGCGGACGTTTCGGCAGCGGCCGGCTGGCTGTTCTGGTCGACGAGTTTACCGCCTCGGCGGCTGAGA
>USCX01000104.1 GCA_900553285.1 uncultured Prevotella sp. | reverse complement strand
ATCAGGGGGTCGTTGGTTCAAGCCCATCCTGAAGCGCGAAAGCCGTTCGGAATGCCCGGACGGCTTTTCTTTTTCTCCTGCGCCGTGAGGAGAAACCCGACCGCAGCGGCAGGAACCACAGCCGCAGTGACGTTTTTTCCGTTCGCTGCGAGCGATTTATCACACGATGAACAAATGAGAATCGACACGTCGTTCCACATCCACACCGCACTGCTCCAACTGAGTTTCGTGACTGACCCGTCGCTTGCCGGCCGGGCCGATGCCAGCCTGTCGCGACGTCCCGGACATGTGCTCATCGCCCTTGCGCCCCGCCCAGACTGGAGTAGCCCCTCACGGCAGCAATGGCTGAACGACGCACTGGCCGAACAGCTCCGCATCCAGGCGAAAGACATCCTGCCCGGCCGCCTTGCTCTTTTCGCGCGACAGTTCAACTTACGTTACCGGCGCGTCACCATCAAGCGTATGCACACTCGCTGGGGCAGCTGCTCCGCAACCGGCAACATCAACCTGTCCCTGTGGCTTCTGCTGACTCCCGCCCACTTGGTGGACTACGTCATCAAACACGAACTGGCCCACCTGAACGAGATGAACCACGGACCGCGTTTCTGGACTGAACTGGACCGCATGACCACGGGGCGGGCCAAAGAACTCGAACGCGAATTGAAAGACTTCGCACGCCAACTGTTCGCCGAAAGGGGCCCGTTCGCCTGACATCACGTTTTGCGCCGGAAATACTTGCCGACGTAAGGCAACGCGGAAAGGGGGAAATCATAATGAATGATATGCGCCACAAAAAAGGCGATGAGCACGGTATTGACACCAAGACGCGCCCATAAAGGCCATCCGTCCGGCACATATTGCATCAAGGCATAGAAAAACGCGGTCAACAGCACATACATTCCGAGACTCTTTAACGGATAATTGATGGGGTACAACCGTTGCCCCACGAAGTACGACAACAAAGTCGCCACGCCGTAACCGGCCACGCCGCCCCAAGCACAGGCCATATAACTGTAACGGGGAATGAAAGCCACGTTCACCGCAATCAATACGACGCAGCCCGCAAGCGAAAACCACATGCCATAGATGGTTTTATCGATGAGCTTATACCATAGCGACAGGTTGAAGAACACCCCCAGCAGGATGCCCGCCACCATGACGATTGGGGTCACTTTGAGCCCCGCCCAGTAGTCCGGCGCGATGATATACTTGATGACGTCCAGATAGCCCGTCACACAGAGGAAGGCCAGCAACGTGAAAATCAGGAAGT
The DNA here is from genome assembly GCA_900553285.1 of uncultured Prevotella sp. Classification (GTDB taxonomy): domain Bacteria; phylum Bacteroidota; class Bacteroidia; order Bacteroidales; family Bacteroidaceae; genus Alloprevotella. The sequence goes on along the minus strand of USCX01000104.1, from coordinate 3,425 downwards.
ACTTCATGGCCAGCGCATAAGTCTCCTTGCTGTCCTTGTCCTTGCTTTTATTGAAGACGAAAGGCTCGTAAGCATAGCGGAATGCCTGCGTGATGAGCGTCATGACCATGGCGATTTTCACAGCCGCCCCGTAGATGCCGAGCTGCACGTCGACCTCATGACCGGGGTGAGGAGCAATGAAGCGGAACAGTATCTTGTCGGCCACCTGGTTGAGTATCCCGGCGATGCCGAGCACCAGGATGGGCCACGCATAATGCCACATCTGTACAGCGAGCCGCCGGTCGAATACGTAACGGAAGCCCGTGAGCTCCTTGCGGAAGAAGAGCGTGACAGAGGCTGTGCAGAAAAGGTTGATGTAAAAGGCCCAGGCAAAATCAAGGCGCCCGTGATAGAACCAGTCGACCAACGGGCGCGTCACCTCGTGCCCGTAAAGCCATGGCACGCCGACAAAGTAAAGCAGATTGAGCAGGATGTTCGGCACGATGAAGAGCAGCTTCAACACAGCGAACTTCAAGGCTTTCCGCTGGTAGCGCAAGAAGGCAAAGGGTATGCTCTGGAAAGCATCAATGGCCACGCAGACAAACATGGTGGCCACATACTCCGGGTGGTTGGCATAGCCCATCCACGCCGAGACAGGGTGAATGAACACGAGCACCAAAGCCACAAAAGCCAGCCCTACCCCGCCCACAAGGCAAAGGGTGGTCGAGTAAACGCGCATGGGATCCAGCCCCTCCTTGTTGGCAAAGCGGAAAAACGTGGTCTCCATGCCAAATGTCAACAAGACAAGCAGCAAGGCCGTATAACTGTACACGTTCGTGATGACGCCGTAGGCGCCCGTCGAGGCGGCCATCGTGGCCGTGTAGAGGGGTACGAGCAAATAGTTCAGGAAACGCCCGAAAATGCTGCTCACCCCATAGATGGCCGTTTCTTTGGCCAGAGATTTCAAGTTCGCCATGATGTATCTTCCAAACAATGTGTTATTCTCTTTTCCAATTCCTCGCGTCACTCTTTCCCAAGCTGTTATGTTTCCGCCCAAAGCCATCGGGGATGCAAGGGAGGCATACAAAGGATAAGTTTATCCGAAGAAGAAATAACAGATGGCCACCGCCGCCACCACACCGGCCAAGTCGGCCAGCAAGCCGCAGGCCACGGCGTGCCGGGTATAACGCACACCGACACTGCCGAAGTAGACAGCAAGGATGTAGAACGTCGTGTCGGTAGCGCCTTGGAAGATGCAGCTCAGCCGGCCGACGAACGAGTCCGCACCATAGGTAGCCATGGCGTCAACCATCATGCCCCGCGCGCCACTCCCGCTGAGCGGTTTCATCAAGGCCGTGGGCAACGCACCGACCCACTCCGCATCGGCTCCGGTCAGCCGGACCAGCCATTCCACCCCGCCGACCAGCCATTCCATGGCCCCCGAGGCGCGGAACACCCCTATGCCGACAAGAATGGCCACGAGATAAGGTATAATGCGCACGGCGGTCGAGAAACCGTCTTTTGCCCCTTCGATGAAGGCGTCATACACATTAATCCTTTTCCTCACGCCAGCCAGAATAAACCCGACAATAAGGGCGAACAGCACCACGTTGGCCACCGACGAAGCCACGGTGGCCATGTCTTCGCGCGACAAGCGGCTGAATCCCCACATGACGCCGGCCACAGCCAGCGACACCCCGCCAAGCGTCAGGAGCAAGACCCGATTGAACAGGTTGATGCGCTGATAAATGCTCGTCACGACGATGCCGGCCAACGTAGAAAAAAACGTGGCCAGAAGAATGGGAATAAACACGTCCGTCGGCTGTGCCGCCCCGAGCTGGGCGCGATAGACAAGGATGCTCACGGGAATAACCGTCAGGCCCGAAGTATTCAGCACGAGAAACATAATCATCGCGTTCGACGCCGTTTCTTTCTTCGGGTTCAGTTCCTGCAGTCCCTCCATCGCCTTGAGTCCGAGCGGCGTGGCCGCGTTGTCAAGCCCGAGCATATTGGCCGCCATATTCATGAAGATGTTGCCCACGACGGGATGCCCTTTCGGTATTTCCGGAAAAAGTTTCGTAAAAACCGGACTAAGGCCACGCGCCAACCACGCCACGAGGCCGCCGCGTTCGCCAATCTTCATCACGCCGAGCCAAAGCGACAAAACACCGGTCAAACCGAGCGAAATCTCAAACGCCGTCTTGGCTGACGCAAACGTCGAATCCATAATGGCAGGAAAGACCCCGGCATCGCCGAACACGACAAACCGCACGACTGCTATAACAAAAGCAACAAGGAAAAAAGCGATCCAAATATAGTTCAGTACCATGACACAACGCATCGTAGACCCCGCAAAGTTAAACATTTGTTTCGTTTTTCCGGTCGCGACACCGGGATTTGTCAACGTCCTCATATGCAGAAGTCCGTCCTGTCTCCGGCCAGGCGCCATGGCGGCCGCACAAACGGCCAGGCGTGACAGGATTCCCTAAGTCGCCGACAGGAAATTCCAAGTCGCCGACAGGAAATCCTATGACGCCGACAGGAAACACGCACCCGCCATCGTTTTTTTCGGACAGCCTGCACAAAACGACAACGGGCGCGCAACGTCTCACTGATATTGCGTAACTTTGTCCGCTCACAGTGCGATTATGCCATGAGTATTACGTTCATTCTTTCCCTCCTGCTCTGCACTTTGTCGGCGGGCGACGGCAAGACACCGACCGAGTGTGCCATCGAACGCCAGGGCATGGTGGACATCGCTGACGTCGACTCCACCATCCGCGTCAGCCTGATGTACAGCCGCGCGGACAACTTCACAGGCCGCGTACTCTACACTGATTTGCACAGGGCCTACCTGCATCCCCAGGCTGCGCAGGCCCTGAAACGTGCGCAAGCCATCCTGCGCCGTCTGCGCCCTGACCTCTCGCTCGCCGTATATGACGCCGGCCGGCCAATGAGCGTCCAGCAAAAAATGTGGAACGCCGTAAAGAACACGCCGAAGTACTTCTACGTGAGCAATCCGGCCCGCGGAGGCGGCCTCCACAACTACGGGCTGGCCGTCGACCTGACACTCTGTGACGCCGCCACCGGCGACACGCTCGACATGGGCACTCCCATCGACCACATGGGCGCGGCGGCACACATTGACCACGAGACACAGCTCCGGCAACAAGGACGTATCTCCGCCGAAGCTGTCAGAAACCGCCGGCTCCTACGACGGGTGATGCGCGAAGCCGGTTTCAAACCGCTACGCACTGAATGGTGGCACTTCAACTTCAAGTCGCGCGCCGAAGCCAAAGCCCATTATAAGGTAATACGCTGACAGACCTCACACATGAAGCCCATTGACGAAAAAACGCGCCGTTTCATCGAAGAAAACCAACAAGCCGACATCGCTTCACTGGCGTTGAAACTGGCAGGTCGGACGGACATCGATTCGCGGCTGG